>NZ_JBARMY010000041.1:0-9481 GCF_049802695.1 Mycobacterium sp. | reverse complement strand
GATTCTGGGTGCGTTACGCCGCGGACTCCGCGGGCTCGCTGACGCTGGACGACGGCGCGGTGCGCGCGGTGCTGCGGCAACGGCGTTCGCTGCTACCCGCCGGTGTCACAGCGCTGTCCGGCCGTTTCTACGGCGGCGACGTGGTCGAACTGCACGGTCCGGATGCGGTGACGATAGCCCGCGGGGTGGTCGCCTACGATGCGGCCGAACTGGCCCCGATGATCGGCCGCTCCACATCGGAGCTGCCTTCAGAACTGCGCCGCCCGGTGGTGCACGCCGACGACCTGGTGGCCGTGTAGAGCGTCGGTTACTGCGCTGCTTTGAGTATTCGCTCGTCAGATGAAGTCTGAGCCTCCGTCGACGTTCACTGTTGCCCCGGTGACATAGCCGTTGCGCTGAGACGCCAGGTAGGTGGTGATGGAGGCGACCTCGTCAGGCAGCCCTGCGCGGCCGAGATCGCATGGCTGGTGGAAGTTGGTGTCGATCCAGGTCATGACGTCGTGTGGATTGGTGGCGTCGAGGCCTTCGGCGGCCAGGACATCTTTGAGTTGTTCGGTGAAGCTGGCGGTCACGATGGTTCCCGGGCAGACGCAGTTGACCAGGACGCCGCTTTTGGCAAGGCTTTTCGAGAGGTTCTTGGTGACACTGGATAGTGCTGCCTTCGATGCTGTGTAGGCGATGATGCGCGGATTCTGCCGCTGAATGGAGTGCGCGGACAAAGTGACGATGCGGGCCCAGTCAGCGGCGCGCAGCATGGGCAACGCGGCCCGAATGCAACGGACGCCTGACATGGTGCCAAGCGTGAACGCGGCGTTCCATTCGCTGTCGTCCATCTGCTCGAAGTACCCGTCGCCGGGTCCGATGGTGTGCACCAGGCTGTTCAGCTGTCCCCAACGATCGGAGACCGCGTCGAATCCACGGGTAATAGATGCGGCGTCGGCCATGTCCACGCTGATTCCGACGGCGTCGGGCGCTCCCGCCTCCCGGAGTGAGTCCACCGCGGCATCCAGAGCTGTTCTGTTCCTGGCCATCACAGCGACGCTTGCTCCTTCAGTCGCCAGAGTTCGAGCGATGGCCAGACCCATGCCCTTGCTGCCGCCGGTCACGACTGCTTTCGCTCCGGCCAGACCCAGGTCCATCGTTGCTCCTTACCGTTCAGTCGCGCGCAGCGATGCAGCGATGCTGCCCGGTGCCACGCCTAGTCCGCGTAAGCAGAACCGCACAGTACGTTCGCGGACCTCTGCGTATGCACAATCGCCCGTCGCCCACTGCCGTTCGGTACCCGCCCACACCACGGCCTGGATGGCCTGCGCGTCGGTCACCGGATCGATGTTGTGAAACACGCCCTGGACCACGCCCTGCTGAAGTTGCTCGATGAGCGGCTCCAGCATCGTTGCGTAGGCAGGCTGAATCAGCTGAGGTGAGGCGAACATCTGAGACTGGGCCTCTGAAGACAAACGGCGCAGATCAGACCTGATGTCCTCGTCGAACGCCAGGTCAAGACGCCCGTCGATCCAGCCGGCCACCGCCTCGACCGGGCCGGCGGCCTTCGCCATTTTGCCTCGCAGCCTGAGCATCTCGTTGCGTGCCATTTCGAGAAAGACGGCGGCGACCAGCTGGTCCTTCGATTCGAAATGCCGGTAGAACGCACGGGTGCTCAGCTGAGCGCGACTGAGCACTGTGGCGATGCTCAGCCCCCGAACTCCCCGTTCGCGCAAGGTTTCCGACGCCGCAGCCACGATGGCGCGGCGCACGTCGGGGTCAGGAGCGAGCTTGTCCCGCCGCCGGATAAGTGGGCGGGTCATGCGGTTGCGTCATAGCTGCGCAGATAATCGGCGAACCGTTCGCGGACGCCTTCTGGTGTCAGGCCGTAGTCGGCCAGGTCGTAGTCGTGTGCACCGCGGGCGCCAGGTTTGTGCTCGCGGGCCCACTGCTCGATCGAGTGTGCGCTCGCCTCGGAAAACGTCAAGCCCAAAGATCGATAGCTGGCCTGCAACGTGCGCACCGGATCGTTCTGCAAGTCCGCGAACGCCACATCGCAAAACCGGTCATCGCCCACCCGGTTGCGGAAATCCATTGCCCGCGCGACACCCTCCGCCCAGCTGTCGAGCTGCTCCGCGCCCAGTTCCCCGGGGTCGTCGCGGTCACTGCTCCAGCTGCGCACGTATCGGATCAGGCTGCACACCGAACCCAGCACCTTTGCGGGGTCACGGTGGCTCCACATGAATTTGGCATCGGGATAGGCCTCGACGAGGGCGTCCAGCGCGAACACATGCACGGGCGTCTTGAGGTGCCACAGCGTTGGCGGGCAGTGCCACTGCAGGATTCTGAGCACCCTCCGATGAAAGGTGTAAGTTTCCCGCATATCGCAGTGCATCAGCCAGGCCAGGTAACTCGGGACCCGAACGACGCCGTCGAAATGGAAGGTGCGGAAACTCATCCCCATCAAGTCCTGACATTCGGTCGCCGCTGTCGCCTCGGAGTTGTACAGCGTCTTCATCAACGGGAACAAGTCGTGCAGCATCTTCAGGCCTTCTTCGGCCTGCGCGATTCGCGGATCAGTGCGTTGGGTAGCGGCCTCCGGCGGCGGCGTCGGAGCCTGCGACTCCCACATCCGCAAGGAACGGAACTGAGGATCGGCAGCCACCAGTTGACTGAGCGCCGTGGTCCCGGTGCGCGGTAACCCGATGATGAAGATCGGGCCGCCCACCACCTCGTCGTCAATCTCGGGGTGTTGGGCGTAGGTGTTTTCAATTCTGAGGCGCTGAATCAGCGCGTTGCTGATCGTGGCGTGCTGAATGATGCGGCCCAGCTCGGAAAGCTCCGCTTCGGTGTTCAACGCATCCACGGTGCGCTGCAGGCCTTCCCGGTAATAGCGCGACCCGAAATCATGCAGACCCGTCGCGGCCCGTGCGCCGTCTTCTAGCTCATCGGCGGAGAACATCACCGAGCGAACCTTCCGTGCACGGCGCGCCGGCGGCGCTCGAGAACCGATGCGCGCTCCTCAAGGGTGACCCTCGTGGTATCGGCGGGCAACGCCGATGCAATGTCGTCAAACGACATCACGCGGGCCCGCGGCGTCGGTGCTGTAATGGTGCGCACGCAGCGCAGGATCATCGCACCGTTGCTGAATCCGGCGGTGTCAAGCCAATTGGCCACCCCGGGGTCGCGCCCGCACACCACTACCCGCACCACACCATCGGAATCGACGACGGCCTGATGCCCGTTCAGGCTGGACTGACGGCGGCCGTAGTGAATCGTTTCCCACCATGGATTGCCGAGCGAAATGCTCCAGTAAACCCCTTGTGGCGGTTCGACTTCGAGGATCAGCGCCTCCTCGGACCCAAGTTCCCAGCGACCGATCACGGGTCTGTTCTCCGCGGCCGCACCGATCGCGGTGTAATCGATCGGCGGCAAGAAGCCGTTCGGTGGCGCCGCCGCGCCGAACTGCAGAAAGAATCGAAGATTGTCGTGAACGAAGTCGCCGAGGGCGACGAGTTGTCGCGACACCACGATGTCGGGATCAATGCCGGGGATTTCGCGGGGCGCCGAGTCGCCGATTCGCTCGATTCGTAACGACGAGGGCACCTCGGTGTCCCAGTCGTAGAAGAAATGTCGCACCGTCAAGGTGGGATCGGCACCCTCGATCCGCATCCAGTTCCCGTCGTGCTCCTCGGCGGACAACACCACCTCGAAGTTGCCGTGCATCTCCACGTCGAGTTCGTCGACCAGAGCATTCGCGGTCGAGGAGATGCCGTTCATCGTCTGCAAACCCACATACCGGGCAGTGCCCCGGTTACCGAAGAGTCGATAGCTCCCATCTCCGCGCATCGTGGCGCGGGTGTAGAGGCAGTCCGGGCACTCCATTCCCCACGTCACGATGTCGTTCGTGCTCGCGCGCTCGACCGACAGAATCGGATCAGGGTCGAATCGCAACGCCTCATCGATGCCCGCGGCCAGCAGCACCAGCAGATGTCGCATCCCCGCGGCGAAATCGAGGCGATTACCACTCGCCGGGTCGGATCCGACGGTCTCCGCTGCGCTCTCGAGCCGGTGCATCAGATGCGACCACGCCGCCGGCATTTTCAGGTCGTCGCTGCCCGGTGTGCCTGTGGCTGCCTCCGCAATCGAGTGCGGTAACCACGCCATCGGCCGCTGCTCAGCGCTCACGCTTCACCGCCTTCGGGCGCCACCGAGGCGTTATCTGAAAACAACGTTTTCATCTCGATGTGGACGACTATCGCAGCGGCCGTGCAGCTTGTCAATGACCGGCCGGGGCGCCCGTTCATGCCGAATGTTCTTGCGCTGAACAAAAGGGGTATCGGTACTCAGGTGGCCACCCGAATTGTGATAGTTGGAGCCAGCGGCAACATCGGTACCGCGTTGCTGAAACGCTTGGCGGCTTCCGGCGGCGACTACGAGATTCACGGCGTCGCCCGGCGCCGGCCACCGCCGATCGGTGTCTATGAGGCTGTGACCTGGCACCAACTCGATGTGGCCGAGCACCAGGCCGCGACGCGTCTGCAGCGGGTGTTCACCGGCGCGGAGTCGGTGGTGCACCTGGCCTGGGCGTTCCAGCCGACCCGCAACACGCGCTATCTCGATGCGGTGGGTGTCAACGGCAGTTCAGCGGTGCTGGCGGCTGCGCGCGCCGCTGGGATCGGTCAGCTGGTGCACATGTCGTCGGTGGGCACCTACGCCGCTGGGCGCTACGGGCAGCGGGTCGACGAGTCATGGTCGACCGCCGGTATCGCCAGCTCGCCCTACAGCCGGGCGAAGTCGGCGGTAGAAGCGATGTTGGACGATTACGAGCGCCGTGACGGCGACGGTACGGTCATCACCCGGATGCGGCCGGGGTTCGTCCTGCAACGTGACGCCGCCTCCGGGCTGCGCCGATACACTCTTCCTGCCTACGTCGACTCGGCCTGGGTGCGGCTGCTGCCGATATTGCCCTTGGACCGGTCGCTGACGATCCCGGTGATTCACGCCGACGACGTGGCTGACGCGGTGGTCAGGGCGGTCGAGCGGCGTGCGGCCGGGCCGTTCAATCTCAGCGCGGAGCCGCCGGTGCGCCGAGACGACGTCGCTCACGTATTGGGCGCCAAAGCAATTCATGTCCCGGCGCCGATTCTGCGGGCGCTCGTGCAGATCAGTTGGCGGGCGCGGCTGCAGCCGATCGATGAAGGCTGGCTCGACATGGCCTTCACGGTGCCGCTACTCGACACTCAGCGCGCCCGCACACTGTTGGACTGGTCACCGCAGCACGGCGCGCTGGACGCCTTGGGAGAACTCATCGACGGATTCACCCACCACAGCGCGACGCCCAGTCCGGTGCTGGCCACCCGGTCATTCGCCAACAGCGTCCGGCGCGATCTGTCCATCGGGCCGATCACCACCCGGAAAGTGCCCTAGCGGTTCGCCGGCAGCCCGCACAGCTCGCGCAGCTCGTTTGAGA
Organism: Mycobacterium sp.; assembly: GCF_049802695.1. Lineage (GTDB taxonomy): Bacteria > Actinomycetota > Actinomycetes > Mycobacteriales > Mycobacteriaceae > Mycobacterium. Next base: position 4,026 of record NZ_JBARMY010000041.1, on the reverse strand, counting down.
GCAGAACCAGGATCTCCGAGCAACCGCCGTCCACTTTGACGTTGGCAAGCGTGTCACCACGGGTGGGCCCGCGATTGACGATGGCGACCGGGATGCCCAGTGCGGCGGCATGGCGGACGAACCGGTATCCGGAGAACACCGTCAGCGAAGATCCGGCCACCAGCAGCACGTCAGCGTCGTCGACTAGTGAAAATGCTTGATCCACACGGTCTTTGGGCACGTTCTCGCCGAAGTAGACGATGTCGGGTTTGAGCATGCCGCCGCATTCCGGGCAGGCGACGTAAAGGAAGGAGGCGGTATCGGCGACGACGGCGTCGGCGTCGGGCGCGACCGCCAGTCCACCCTGCGCCTCGGCCCGCTGGAGGAAGCCGGGATTGAGCGCTTCCAGCTGCTCGGCCAACGCAGTGCGGCTCGTGGTGTAGCCACACGCCAGGCAGACCACCTGCGCATAGCTGCCGTGCAGGTTGATCACCGTATGGCTGCCGGCCTTGGTGTGCAACAGATCCACGTTCTGGGTGATGATCCCGGTCACCACGCCGGCACGTTCGAGCGTCGCCAGCGCGCGGTGCCCGGCGTTGGGCAGCGTGTCGGCCATGTGCCGCCAGCCGACGTGGTTGCGCGCCCAGTAACGCCGCCGGAACTCCGGATCGGACGTGAACTGGCGAATCGTCATCGGATTGCTGGGCGGCGAATCCCGGCCCCGGTAGTCGGGGATGCCTGAGTCGGTGGACATCCCTGCGCCGGTGAGCCCCACCACCCGTCGGCCGGCCAACAGCGCGATCAGCGCGGGCGTTCTGATGTCGGCGACCTCCATCCCGTCCAGATTAGGCGGCAACGTCAAACCCCCGCCGAACGTGCGTGTTCGTACGCCGACACGCGGATGGCTGCGGCATTTTGTGCACGCTCGCGCGGTACGCCGCGGCCACTAGATCCGGGCGAAGCAGTCCGCGGCGTGAATCAACTCCGCGTCCATGTTCTTTTCCATCATCCGCAGCGCTGCGGCACCGAGGTCGGCGTCGATGTGCGCGACAGCATCCATCGGCACCAGCACCTGGTAATGCCGCACGTAGGCGTCCAGCGCGCTGTACAGGATGCACTGCTCGGTGACTTGCCCGGTCAGGATCAACCGTTTGGTGCAGAGCCGGTTCAGCAGGTATTCCAGCGGAGTTGAGTAGAACGCGCTGTGCCGGACTTTGCTCATCATCCGGCAACCGTTGCCCGGCAGGATCGGTTCCACCAGATCCGGTCGGGCGCCGTGGACCGCCGCGTCGACGAGGTCCGAGAACTCTGCGGTGAAATCGCCGTAGTTGTCGTTGACGTAGATCAGGTCGATGTCTTCGTGGTCGCGTGCGCAGCGGACGATGTGGGCTATCGGTTCGATGACCTTCTCGACGTTGGGTATCAACAAATCGGCGTCATCATGCTGATAGGCGTTCAGCATGTCGATGACGAGTACGGCGGTGTCGCTCACGGTGTGTTGATACCCGGTGGCCGGGTATTGACACGGGCCAGACGAGAATGTGAGGACGATGACCTTTTACTCCGCTTACCGGCACGGGTTTGTGCGCGTCGCGGCGTGCACGCACCACACGACGATCGGTGATCCGGCGGCCAATGCGGCCTCGGTGCTGCAGCTGGCCCGAGCGTGCCACGAGGACAGCGTGGCGCTGGCGGTGTTTCCGGAGCTGACGCTCTCGGGCTACTCCGTCGAGGACATCGTGTTGCAGGATGCGCTGCTCGACGCCGTCGAGGAAGCGCTGCTCGAGATCGTCGCAGCCAGCACCGAACTGTTGCCGGTGCTGGTGGTGGGCGCACCGTTGCGCTACCGGCACCGCGTCTACAACACCGCAGTCGTCATCCACCGCGGCGTCGTCCTCGGGGTGGCGCCCAAGTCCTATCTGCCGACCTACCGGGAGTTCTACGAGTATCGCCAGATCGCGCCGGGCGATCAGGAGCACGGCAGCATCCGCCTGGATGACACCGAGACTCCGTTCGGTCCGGATCTGCTGTTCGCCGCCTCGGATCTGCCCGGCTTCGTGCTGCACGTCGAGATCTGTGAGGACATGTTCGTGCCGGTTCCGCCCAGTGCCCACGCGGCGCTGGCGGGTGCGACGGTGCTGGCCAACCTGTCCGGCAGCCCGATCACCGTCGGTCGCGCCGAGGACCGTTGCCTGCTGGCCAGGTCGGCGTCGGCGCGGTGCCTGGCCTCCTACGTGTACGCGGCGGCCGGCGAGGGCGAGTCCACCACGGATCTGGCCTGGGACGGGCAGACGATGATCTTCGAAAACGGCGAGCTGCTCGCCGATTCCGAGCGCTTCCCGAAAAGCGAGCGGCGCAGCGTCGCCGACGTCGACACCGAGTTGATCAGGTCCGAACGGCTGCGGATGAACAGCTTTGACGACAACCGGCGCCACCACCGGGCGACAACAGAATCGTTCCGGCGCATCGAGTTCCGGCTGGATCCGCCGACCGGCGACATCGGTCTGTTGCGCGACATCGAGCGCTTCCCGTTCGTACCGGCCGATCCGAAACGGCTGCAGCAGGACTGCTACGAGGCCTACAACATCCAGGTCGCCGGTCTCGAACAGCGGCTGCGGGCGCTCGACTACCCGAAGATCGTCATCGGCGTCTCCGGCGGCCTCGACTCGACGCACGCCCTGATCGTCGCCGCCCGCGCGATGGACCGCGAAGGGCGTCCGCGCAGCGACATTCTCGCCTTCACGCTACCCGGATTCGCAACCGGCGAACACACCAAACGCAACGCGGTCAGGCTGGCCGGGGCGTTGGGCGTCACCTTCGAAGAGATCGACATCCGCGACACCGCCGAACTGATGCTGGCCACCATGAAGCACCCGTTCTCCCGCGGCGACAAGGTCTACGACGTCACCTTCGAGAACGTGCAGGCCGGCGTGCGCACCGACTACCTGTTCCGGCTGGCCAACCAGCGCGGCGGCATCGTGCTCGGCACGGGAGACTTGTCCGAGCTCGCGCTGGGCTGGTCGACATACGGCGTCGGCGATCAGATGTCGCATTATAATGTCAACGGCGGTGTGCCGAAGACGTTGGTACAGCATCTGATTCGCTGGGTCATCTCCTCGGGCCAGTTCGACGAGGAGGTGTCGGCGACACTGCAGTCGGTGGTGGACACTGAAATCACCCCCGAGTTGGTGCCGACCGGCGAGGAGGAGCAGCTGCAGAGCAGCGAAGCAAAAGTCGGACCTTATGTGCTGCAAGACTTCTCATTGTTCCATGTGCTGCGCTACGGGTTCCGCCCGTCCAAGATCGCATTTCTGGCCTGGCATGCCTGGAGTGACGTGGACCGCGGCAACTGGCCGCCGGGTTTCCCGGAGAACAAGCGGCCGGCGTATTCGCTGAGCGAGATTCGGCATTGGCTGCAGGTCTTCGTCGAAAGGTTCTACTCGTTCAGTCAGTTCAAACGCTCGGCGGTGCCCAACGGACCCAAGGTGTCGCACGGCGGCTCGTTGTCGCCGCGCGGCGATTGGCGGGCGCCGTCGGACATGTCAGCACGCACCTGGCTCGACGAGATCGAACGCGAGATACCCGAGCAGTAATCCTGCGACGTTCGGCTACCAGTTCGTCAGAATGAAATGGTTGATGGCGAGAGCGCCGATGATATTGGCGGCCAGCCACCATTGTTGGGATCGCCGCGGCAGCAATGCCGGAGCCGCGGTCAGCCACACGGTGAACGGTAGCCAGATGCGTTCGGTTTCGGCTTTGCTGAGCATGCTCAGATCGGCGCAGAGCATCGCGGCAATTGCGGCCAGCACCAGCAGATGAAGACCGGACCGCCGGCGAATCGCGGCGATGTCGAAGACCCGCCCCAAAGCGGCGACGCTGCCCAAACCGATCGCGCACACGACCGACGCCAGATTCGCCCAGCTCCAGTATTGGAACGGCCGATTCATCGCGATGCCCTGCCAGTAGCGTTGCTGGACAAGAGCGTAACCGTCAAACCAGCAAAATCCCACCGTCGCGAACACCGCCGCCACCCCCACCGCCGCGGGC
>NZ_JBARMY010000040.1:0-15943 GCF_049802695.1 Mycobacterium sp. | reverse complement strand
AAACGTGCCCGCTCAGCCACCAACTCCGCCCGCAAGGCCTCGCCACCATCCACGATGGCCGCGCCGGGCACCTCGGAAACCATCCGCTCGGCCTGATCGGCCGGCACATCACGAACCTCCAAGACGGTGCCCGCCTCGGGGCCCAGCCGCGGATACCGCATGGATCCACCGCGAGTGTTCCAACCGCCCTGATACACGATCACCCCACCACCGAGATGCACAGTGTCATCACGGCCCGGCCGCCAAGCCAACTGACGACCAGCCGCGCGGAACTCGGGGGTCGTCAGGCCGGGCGGCACAGGGACGCGGACCGTGACAGTCGGACGGTCAGCGTCCGCGCCATCAGTGCCGAACACGTCGCGGGCCAGTTGCCGGACACGAGCCTCGTCGCGCGGATCGAACGTCCACAACTTCCGGGACGCATCCCACCTGCCGCCGATAGAGCGTGCCTGCGCTGGTAGCGCCGGATCGTAGGGCGACTCAAGGGTGACTTCGATATCTGTCGCGCTGATCGAGACTGTGGTCGTGGTCATGCCACCAGTATATGAGGTCAACTCACATGATGTCAACTCATGAAGCCGGCGTCACCGCTCCCCGTTGACAAAGCGACGCTGCGCCTCCAAAGCTGAGGCGTGCGACCGGTCAAAACCCGTACAACCACACACCTCAGCCACCATGCACGCCCGATGGATGCAAACCAGCACCACATCACCCACGACACGCACCAACGGCTGCACGAACCCCTGATCACCCTCCACGATCAGCTCCTCGCAACGCCAACACGGCTCGCCCACCGGAGTAGACACCTGCCGGGCGTCGTCGCAGACAGGTGCATCCCAACGCTCACCGAAAAACTCCACAGCCGGGAACCCTACGCGCGGACGTGCTACAGTCCCGACTGCCCCGCCAGCGCGGGGGTGGTCCGAGACGCGACCTGTACAACACATGTTCCCCGCTCAATGCGGGGGTGGTCCCGGGCGCAAGCTCCACGGGAAGTTGTCTCCGCCAGTTTGCGGGGTGCAAGACTCAGCGCCGCAAGGCGAGGATCGCAACGCTAGCTAGCTCCTGAACAACAGAACGGCACCGACCTCGCATCCCGAGGTCGGTGCCGCCGTCGCTCAAGCGTCGACCGTAGACCGACACCGACTCACTGCCGCCACTCCCCGTTCTCCTGGTCGCCATGCTCGATCCAGTAGGCGTCGGTCGTCTGGCCAGGTTTGCGGGCCGGGTAGATGGTCAGGCCGGTTTCTGGGTCCACGTAACGTCCGCCACCGAATCGAACAACAGCCACCGGTGCGCGCTCACGTTGTACGATCAAACCACGCGCAACCGCCAACGCAACACCAGCAGCGTCAAACAGATAAACCCGATCACCAGACGGCCTCACCCAACAGCCATTCTGAATCTCAGGGTCCGTGCCTGTAGTCCGCATGTGCTCAGCCAGCCCGCTAACCCGCTCCGCCCACTCCGTCCACTGCCGCTCATAACCATGACTCATCCTCAACAACAGATCATAAGTCTCACGATCCCTCTCGGTGAGCTGCTCATAAATACCCATAAGCCGCATACGCGCATCCGCCACCGGCGACAAATGGATATGGCAACCCCAACCCTGCACGTGACCAACATCGTCCAAATACAACACCCGCAACGCCGAATACGTACTCGGCTTAGGCTTATTCCAAACCTCACCCGCCGCCTTAGGATTCGTAGTCTGCGACACCATCCGCTGCTGACCCTTACCGGCACCCTTACAGCCCGACTCGATCCAATAACGAATCTTGCAACGCAAACGAACCCCATAAGGATAATCGTCGACAACATAAGCCGTGTCCGGGCCAACATGCCCCAACAAAACCCTCACACGACTAACAGCCTCACTCATCGCATTCTCCCTTGACTCCACAGTGCGCTTAGGCCGGACAGCCACCGGAAACGCTCAGCACCAATCTGAGCGCCCCGGAATAAATGACCGGACAAAACAGAACCCCTCAAACCCCTCCTCAACTTGTGACCCAACTCACCACAAAGCAACATAGTGCAATCTCGCAGCAAGAAGGACATTGCCGTGGACATCATGGAACGAAGCGCCCGCGAAGCACTCATCATCGAACGCCGCACACAACGAGTCAGCTTCCCCAAAATCGGCGCCGAACTCGGCATCACCCACCAACGCGTCCAGCAGATATTCCAGACAGCCCGCGACCGCATCCCAGCCGCCCGCCTCGCTGACCTGCGCGCGGAGGAATCTGAGCTGCTGGACCAGGCCATCGCCGGCCTCCTCGTCATCGCCACAGGCGGCAAGTCCGAACACGCCCGAGTTGAAGCGTGGCGGGCGATTATCGCCGCGTCCGAGTCGAAACGCAAACTGTTCGGCGCCGACGCTCCTGTCCGCCGGGAGGTTACCGTGCTCACGGAAAGCGTGGTCGATGCGGCTTTGCGGAAGATCAACGACGAACACGCCGCCCTCGTCGCCCAAGCCGTCGCGGCTGGTGTGGACGTGTCAGAGACGCTGACCGAAGCTCCCGAGGAAACCCGGGAGCTGGTCGACGCCTAGCCATTGCAGAATCTCGGCGTATTCGTCTTGAGTCACGTACAGCGTACCGAACGTGACTGCGTGCTGTCTCGCATGTGAGCCGTTGTCGCAGTAGCAGCTGCTGGCAACGGTGAGTCTCTCAAACACTTCCGGGATGTCATACATGTGAACTCCCAACCTCGTTCTCGGGGGTCATAGTGCGCTCCTACGTTCGCGAATCGTGGCGATCCGTGCTGTTGGCGAGATGTGGTTGAGGTAGATCGCGGTGGTGCTGAGATTCCTGTGTCCGAGCTGTTGCTGAATAGCGGACACGGCGAGTCCGTCGCGTTCCAATTCGGCTGCGTGGGTGTGTCGTAGACCGTGCGGGTGGACACGCTTGTCGATGACCACACGGTCTGCCATGCGCTTGAGCATAGCCCGAACGTAGCGCGGTGACAGAGCGGTACCATTTAGCGTGCAGAACAGCACACGGCCCTTGATGCCGAGGCCACGTCGGGTGTCTATCCACCGTGCGACGTGCAGGAGCGCGCCCTCGTCGATGCCGGCGAGTCGCGCCTTGTCGCCCTTGCCGTGCAGGATCCGGATACTGGCCGCGTCGGTGTCCACATCGGACGGTTTGAGCGCGAGTGTTTCAGCGACCCGCAGACCAGCGCCGTACATGACGGCGATCAGCGCGCGGTTACGCACGCCGGTCGGGGCTCGTTTCGACGGGGCGAGTAGTAGCCGCCGCGCTTCGTCTGGGTTGAGTATTTCGGCCGGGAAGGTCATTCCGCGGTGAGTTGGCGGAGCGCTCATAGCTAGTTGATCTCCGTTGTCGTAGAGTACCGAATCGCTAGGCTATCGGTACTATATCGCACACCTGCCAAGGTCAGAACGCTGGACACGTGAAAAGCGGTACTCAATGGGCGAAACCCGCAGGTAAACGATTCATGGTCATGGTCAGCTCGCAACCGTGTCGAGCGACTCCAACACGTTTTTCGTCTCGTCGTCGACTAGCTCAAGGATGTATGCGGTGCCGGGTTCGCAGCCTAGGTCTGCTGCTGACAGGCTGATCGAGTCGAGAGACTCGCCGCGCCATTCGTCGGTTCCGTCGTCGATGTGTTCGCCGGTGTTCGGGACCCGGATGCGGATCATGGTGGTCATGTCGATTGCCTCTCTCGGTGTCATGGCGTATCTACCTCGGACTCGAAAGCGTCCGGGGTGTTCTCGTAAGCCTCGTATGGCTCAAAGCCGGCCTGCCGTAGGCGGAGACGCAACATCTCTATTGCCGACTCGGCCGACTCGGCCTCAACTAGTTCGACGACCGCCATACGGACGTTGTAAGTCCTGTTTGCCACTTCAGGTCAGCCTCTCTCGGTGTTGTGGTCAAGCGACCCGCGGCCGGTACCTGATTGCCCAGATACCGCCCGCTAGTGGCTAGATCTACTGCTCCTACTGCCCGTCCTCGGTTCGGGACATGACCGTCTCGAGGATGGCCGCGAACATTTCGGGGGCGATGTTGTTGAGGTCTATAGAGCCGGTTTCAACGGTGTAGTCGCTCTCTCCGTAGCGGCTCTCCCGTCGTTCCCGGATCACGAGCCGTAGCTCGGTTTGGTAGTCCATGACCCGAAGTTCTAGTGGGCCGTCGCCGTGGAGCCGGTAGCTCCAGCGGCTGGTCTGCGTGAAGCCTTGGCTGCCTGCGTGGTCAATGCAGGCCGTGATCCAGTCGTCGTACTTGGTTGCGGACATTTTGATCTTCCTCCGTCATTCAAGTTGTCACGCAAACGGTGCTCTGCCGCCTACGCGTTACAGCGATTTAGTTCACGGGTTGCGTGACAAGGCGACCTGCGGGAACGCCGAGGTCATCGACGTTCCCAACAGCCAGAACGGCCCTGCGCCGCCATTTCCAGGCGACGCAAGGGCACGCGCTAGCTCGCGCATAAGGTTGATTGGTTGGCTAGGTTGGTTGGTTGGCTAGGTTGGCAACCAAGGTCGCCACGGTCGTAACCCCACACCTGGTCACCCTCATGGGTGCGGCGAACGTGGATGATCCCGAACACCGCCAGTGCCCGCGACAGGCCCATCGTGGCAGCCCGCGGCGAGTGCCACTCACCCATGATCGACGCCTGTTGAGGTAGATCTTCCAGCCGATCCAGGATCGTGGTCGTCGGCACAAAGCCTTCCGAGTCAAGGACCGTTGCCTGCACGCAGGCAAGCAGCTCCTCCGCGGGGCTCACGCTGGGCGTCTCGTCTTCCCACTCGCCGAGGACGAACGCACGCGCGGCAGCCTCACAACGAGCCGGCCAGTCGCCGCCCAGGTGCGCGGCAATCTGGAACAACACAGTCCAAATCTCTTCCGCGCGGTTGGCGATACGTGCTGGCATGAGCCCGTCAACTGGCACACCGAGAACGGTGTGCGCGTTCACCAGGCCCCACCGCTTGATGCGCCGCATAAGATCACGCAAGCGAGGATTGTGCCGTTCAGGGTTGAACCGGTCGACGTAGAAGGTCGGCGGCTTCTCGTCCAGAATGATGCTGATAGACCGTGAGCGCAACGTGTCGAACCGGTCCGACGTCAAGAACAGGTTAGCATTCTTCCCGTTCATCACGACCGGACCGTGACAGTTCATCCGCTCAGACTCGTCGCCACGCTGCCGGGTCACGCACGTACCAGCCTCGTAACCGCCGTTCAGAATCGCCCGCATCGAGTCCCGGCCGCTACCGCGACCAAAATAGGTGTCGATCTCGTCAAACCCGAGCGTGGCCAAGTCCTCGTTCAGCATGGTTGTGACGCTGGGCGGCGTCGGTTCGAGAATCATCTCACCGTTATGCGACATGCGAGTCGTGAGCTTGGTAGCCAACGACTTACCGCACCCCGCGGTCTTGGAGCCGAAGTAGAGCCGCGGCGTGATGTAGGGCAGAAACACGCCCTCCGCGCTACGTAGGTGGGTGTGCATTACCCACAAGGTGGGGACGGTGAAGCTGTGATCGTTCGGCATATACATGAACTGCCGGTAGATTTGCTCCACCTCACTTGCTAGCAACTGGTCAGGCGTGAGCTGCTTCACCGCTGGTCCTTCTCTCCTGGTGATCTCGGCCGGACGGCCGCCAGGTGCGCTCACACATCCGCGTGAGCACCCTGGGTGTTACGTCCGCACGCGGTCAGACAGGCCTCATGTCGGTCACGCGATCATTCTTGGTGACGGTGAACTCGACGTCCTGATCAACGAGCCGGTCGGAACTGCGACCGGTGTAGTTGCTGATCGAGTAGCCGATCGACCCGTCTGACTCCGTGAGGTAGACGCCAGCGCTGGTCACGAGCGACCACGTCGGATTACCTTTACGGGACGTTCCCTTACGGGTCGCGCTGAGGAACGTAGCGATGAAAGTGCGAGACTTCGGGCTAGACATGATCAGTTCTCCTCCTCTTTCAGCTAGCAACTGGTCAGGCGTGAGCTGCTTCACCGCTGGTCCTTCTCTCTTGAGATGTGCGGTCGGCCGGACGGCCGCCAAGTGGGCACAGATTGCGTGCTGTGCCCCTTGGGTGTTACGTCCGGTCAGTGCAAGCGTCGAACGCTTCCAGCGCAGCCTTTTCGGCGTACTCGTGCCCGATCAGCGCCCACAGGCTGTCAACCTGCTCCCACTGCTCGCCGGCGTGCACCGCGTGACACTCAGGGTGAGCGGCGGGCGCCTGCCGTTCGACCACGTAGCCGTACACCTCGCCGGTGGCCCATCGGGCGTACTCCTGCACGTCGACGGTGAGCGCCTCGACCATGTGACCTTCCGGGATGCCTTCCCGGGTGGATGGCTGGTCGAACGTCACCCCGACGTAATCACCAGCGTCAGGGGTGTCGTCCACGTTGCCAACTGACAAGCCGCTACTAGCGTCGTAGAGCGGCAGCACCACGGTTGCGCCGTGGCACATCCGCAGCCACCGCGCGACCGCACGGAATGACCGACCCTCGTGGTGTAGACCGAACGAATCCTCATCGCGGAATGCGAAGCCGACCTCTTGCGCGCTCACGTTGTCGCCATCCTCAGAAGGCCACAAGTAGTCGCGGTCCGGCCGGCACACGATCATCCCGGCGTTGCCGTCGTAGTCGCGCGGTGATTCCGCGTCCTCATCCGGGAGCAGATACACCCGGTACTTGACCCCATCAACCTCGCGGGTGTCGAGCACGTCAACATCAGCCATGATCATTCTCCCTAGGTGATCGCGGCCGGACGGCCGCCGAACGGGCACAGAGTGTGCTGTGCCCGTCGGATCAAACGTCCGGACGTTCAGGGCTGGTCAGCCGATCCGGTAGGTGCCGGGGTTCAGCTCGGTCAGCTTCATGTGCGGCGCGCCGTGGCTCGGGTGCGGCACGCGCATCATCAGGTATCCGTCACGGTGCATCCACACGGTGAACGCGAAACCACCGCGCGGGTCCCCAACGCTGATCATGGCCTCCACCTCGGAACCGTTCACGGTGATGCGTGCGGAGTTGAGCCACCGCGAGGGGTGCCTCAGTTCATCGGCAGCGACATCGTGCCCGTGGTCGGCCTCGGTGCAGATGTCATCGCCGAAGTCGATGTCTTTCCACGGGGCATGATCGCCCTCGCGCGTGATGTACAAACCGCAGTGCCGGCACGTGTAAGTCTGCTCGTCGCTGTTCGCGTTGTCCTCGTATTCGATGCGCACGGTCGGGTCATCCTCGGCGGCGAATCGCCGACGCTCGACACCGTCAACCGTCTCGCTGATCTCCATCGTAGCTAATTGCTGCATCACGGTCTCTCTCTCCGGTAGAAACTGACCTAGCGGTCAGCGGCTGACACCCTCACACTGGATGCCACCCGCAAAGCGGCTAGCTCACTCGTTGAACAGCAGCAACGGGGGAACCGATGCGGGGTAGTTCGCGTCCTCGGTGTGAGCGTCGCGCTCCGCAAGTCGGGCAATGGCTTCCCAAATCTCGTTATCATCCCACGTGCCAGGGTCGTACTCACTGGCGTAGTCGGCTACCTCGCTGTACAGCTCATCGGCGTCGACCGCGTCAAGAGGCTCAACACCCCGCGTGGCTAGGCCGGGGCGATATGCGGTATTCATGTCGGCGCCTCCGTTGGGGTAGGTCGGGTTCTACTCAGGACTTGCAATGCCAGTCCGGATTGAGCCTGACCGTGAGCACGCAGGACACGGTCAGGTCCGTTACCGGGTCACGCAGCTGGGCTGACGTAAGCGCCGCGGTCATGAAATCATTTTCACTCAACATTACTTCAGCGAACGATGCAGCGTGAGCAACGTCGGGGAATTCGATATCCCAAGCGCCGGATGCATCATCACCGTGAAATGCGGCTTTATACGACGGCGTGATCCGCGTGACGAATTCGAGCGCCGTGATCGGATCATCTGCGGGTAGGTGGGCCATTAGGGCATGTCCGTTCAGGTCGGTTCGGTTAAGGGTCAACGTGTCTCGGCGTGGAATCGAACCGCGCTAGCCCCTACGGGCCAACCCAATCGAGACGATCTTGCTTCAGCTCACCCGGGTAACGGTCGCGCCGTTGACCCGATCGGCGGGAACCATGAGGCTAGCCCGGTAACGGTCACCACCGTCGCCATTCCCGCACGCGTCGCATGACGACCAGGAAAACCCAAGCTCTTCCCCACCGTAGGTGAGGTACTGCGCCTGGTCGCCGAAAGTGGTTTCCCATCCGGCGCGCGCGACGTCGGCAGCGTCGGTACCATCGTTGAACTCGCCATTGGCGATCAGGTGTATGCACACCGTGCACACGTCCAGTTCAGTGATCTCATACTCCATGATCCACTCGCTCCCTCTGCTGTTCTGATGACCAACACCGGCGCCGTGTCACTCGGCGCCCATGCAAGCGGTCAGACAAGCCAGCGTGCACTCTGCACGATCCGGCGCATGAACATGTCCCTCTTGCGCTTCAGATCCTCAACCTCAGCGGAGATCGCCGGTAGTGCGCCGGGTTGAGCCCACCGTGCATCGTCGGTCAGGACAGCACCGACCTGAGCGTCTACGGCATCGTAGGCGGCAAGCAGCTCAACCAGCCGATCCTCAGTCCGCCAGTCGACGGCGGGGTTGTATGCGGTAGTCATGATCAGTTCTGCTTCCATGCCGCAGGTGGGAAGCACCCGCGGGCGATCCACCCGTCAAGCGCAATGACCAGCTCGCTCAGGCGGACCGCAAGGGCCGGCACATCGCCTATCGCCGGAGACTCACCCTCGGGCCAATCCGCAATGCCGATCAACTCGCGCGAGATGCGAAGCTGCTCCTCGAGGTTTGCATTAGGGTCCATAGCGCACATCCGTTCTGGTCGAGGTTCGGTTAGGTCTGAGTAACCTCCGGCTGCGCACGCGTGTCGCCACCCGTGTACGCTGGACTGCTACTCAGCAGTCGTTTGAATCTACGAATTTTCTCCCTCCCCTGTGACGGGACCAGGAGCGCGCAACTCGGCGGGTCGCTTACGGCTTAGCTACCGGTTGACGCGGCGCCTCTCAGGTCGGGCGCGGACTATGGAGTTTTCAAAGGTGGACTCGACGTCCAAGATCATTCTCAGGCGAGCTGAGGATGATCTTCGCCGTCAGTTCAGTCGCCGATTGAATGAAACTCGCGGTGTCCACATTGACACGACACTGCGTTGCCCCACGCTTCCCGTGTCCAGGTCAGTTCCGCGCCGCCGCACTTCGGGCAGGCGGGCACGGCTTCGGCGATCGTGGGACCGCCAGGCGCGCAGAACAGTGCGCCGTTGTCCAGGTGGTGAGTCGGCCGCGTTCCGTGAAGGTGGAAACCGACTGGACGCGCACAGTGCCGGCAGGGACCAGACTCGATCAGCGTGCCGGGGTTGTGAGGGGCAAGCATGATCCACTCCTCGCGCGTGCTAGGCGCGAGGGCCGGCGCGCGCGAAGGGGCCGCGGGGCGGGGGGTGATCGTTTTGGTCATGACCAAAGTCTAGTCGACCCACGTGGGCAGGGCTATAGACCAAACGGGTGATAGTCGACCCTTAGTTGATCAATGCAAGATCGTTACCTAACTGTGATATTGATCTTGCTGCAAGATCGTTACCTAACTGTGATGTTAGTTCAGCTAACTACCCCCCCTAATTAGCCTTGCTAACAACCTCGGGGCAAGGGTTTACCCCTTGTTCGTGTTTTTTTGCGACCCGCGCCCCATTGACTAGCCCACACCACGTGGTGTAGCTTTACGGTATGACGACAGTGAATTTCACTACTACGACTCCTCGCAGGAACCGCGTTTCGATTGAGCTACCCATTGATCTTGTTGAGCGGGTGAATGGCTTCGCGGAGATGAACGGCATTGACGCCTCTGAACTGTGGTTCCACTGGCTTGTGACGGCTGGCCGTATGGTGTGCCAGGGGCACGGTCACCGGCTGCCTCAGGTGCCTTTGCAGGGGTCGGTACGGCGTCTTCCGCCCGGCACTCTCGGCAAGGTGAAGGTCGTGCGGTTTTATCTAGGTAAGCAAGTTGTCGCTCGGATCGTCGCTTTGTTTGAGGCGGCTGGGACGTCGGCGCCGGCGGTGTTAATGGAGGCGGCGCGGGCGTTGGACGCGGCTGAGGGTGATTTGTTCCGGATGGAGTGGCCGCCGGTGGAAGTTTCGACGCCGCACTGAATTTTTTTTGGCACAGCTGAAGGCCGGTTGGGTTTCGACCTCACCGGCCTTTGTTGTGTGCGTTTGAAGTTGTTGAAGTTGTTCAGCGCCGATCGGGATCACCCACCTCTCTAGTCATCGCCAAAAGGGGGGTGCCGTGAAGGATCCGAACCCTGAGTTGGTGGAGGTTCCCCCGGAGAAGTTGCGGAAGCTGCGGGAGATGCAGGCGGAGACGGCGCGGATGGAGCGTCTGATCGCGGCGAAGGCGCCGCCGAGGCCGCGTCCGTGGCATCAGGCGGCCCGTCCGGAGCAGCTGCCCCCGGCAGGCGATTGGAACATCTGGTTGGTGTGTGGGGGCCGGGGCTGTGTGGCCGCCGGTACGCGCGTCTACATGCCGGACACGGACACGCACGAGCCCATCGAAGCTCTCGCCGAGGCCGGGCGGCCGGTGGCGGTGTTGGCGTTGACTCCGGGTGGTCCGTCTCCGGTGCGGACCGCTGGTGCGCCTTTCTTGAAGGGCTACGCCGAGTTGTTCGAGGTGACGTGTGCCGACGGTAGTCGGGTCACTGTCACCGATCAGCATCGGTTTTTGACTCCGCGAGGATGGCTGCGACTCGCTGATGTGCGCGTTGGACAGCTTCTTGCCGCAGGCGCTCCCGAACCTCAGGTGGCAGCTTCGGGCGACCTGTGCGAGTCGCGCGGAGGTGTTCGCCGAGGGAGTACCCTTGCCGATACATCTCGGCCATCTCGTCTGCGGTCAGGGATGCGAGAGCGCCTTGGCGGTACGGCGAACGAATCTCACTTATCGGCAGAGCCGTCCTCTTTGTCACATGTGGATGATATCAGGTGGGCGTGCGTGGAGCATGTTTCGCCAGCGGGTTACGGCGCTTTCTATGATATGCACGTGCCTGGTTGGAACAATTACGCCGCCGAGGGTCTGTGGCATCACAACTCGGGGAAGACTCGTTTGGGGTCTGAGTGGATCGCGGAGCAGGCCGCGCGTAATGCGGGTACTTCGTGGGCGATTGTGGGCCCGACGTGGCGTGCTGTTCAGACGGTGTGTATTCAGGGTGATTCGGGCGTGGAGAGGGTTTTCCTGCCTGGCGAGTTTGATTCGATCAACTTGTCGAATTTGGAGGTTCGGCTTACTAATGGGTCCCGGATTTTGGGGTTCCCGGCTGAACGTCCGGATCGGCTTCGTGGGGCGAACCTTTCGGGTGCGTGGATCGACGAGTTGTGCACGATGCCGAAGGTGTGGGATTTGTTTTATGAGGCGTTGATGCCTGCGCTTCGTATCGGCGAGAATCCGCGTGTTTTGATTACTACCACTCCACGGCCGATTCCGTTGTTGAAGGAACTTTTGGGCCGCGATGATGGTTCTGTCGCGGTGGTTCGCACGAAGATGTCGGATAATGCCGCGAACTTGTCGAAGCGTGCTTTGGCGGATTTGACGGCGAGGCATGCGGGTACTCGGATTGGCCGCCAGGAGTTGGATGGCGAGCTAATTGAGGATCTTGATGGTGCTTTGTGGAATCGGCGGTCGCTGGAGGATACGCGTGTTTTGAAGGTCGCTGATGTTCCTCCGTTGGCGCGGGTTGTTGTGGGTGTGGACCCGGCTGTGACGTCTGGCGAGAAGGCCGATGATACGGGTATTGTGGTTGCTGGTCGTTCTCATGACGGGCATTTGTATGTTCTTGAGGATTGTACGTTGAAAGGCACTCCGCATCAGTGTATGTCGCGGGCTGTGTCGGCGTATCACCGTTGGCATGCGGACCGTATTGTTGGTGAGGTCAACAATGGCGGCGACTATATTGGTACTGTGTTGCGTTCGGTTGATTCGAATGTTGCTTATTCCACGGTGCATGCGACGCGGGGGAAGATTGTGCGTGCGGAGCCGATTTCGGCGTTGTGGGAGCAGGGGCGCGGCCACATTGTTGGAATGTTGCCGACGCTTGAGGATCAGATGTGCGCTTACACCGCGGATACGCAGGAAAGTCCGGATAATTTAGATGCGATGGTTTGGACGGCGACTGAGTTGAATGTGGGTGCGTCGGCGATGATTTATTTGTCGGCGATTTCGACGATGTGTGGCGAGTGTGGAATGTTGAATCGTCGTAAGGCGACGGTGTGTCGTGGTTGCGGCGCGGGGTTGGATGCGGCCGCGTGAGTTGTCTAGTGAGGGATGCGCATGTTTGAGCGGTACACGGATCAGGTGCTGCAAATGCTGAGTGCTGACCGGCAGCGTCTCGAGGAGGCGCGGTGTGCGTCGACCTACCGGGAGGTATCCGCGGTGGTGGATGATTTCCCGCATGTTCGTATTTCGAATGACAGCCGTTTGGCGTGGCGGACGAAGATCGAGTTGGGTGGTGTGGACATTTCCCGGTGGGTGTACCGGTATGAGGTGGGCGCTTCCCTGAAGGATTTGAACACCATCAAGCTTGAACTTTTCGCCGGCTCCCTGGATATCGACGAGCCTGTTTTGGATGAACTTGATTTGGGTCCGGTGATGGTGGGTTTGTTGCGTAGGCACGGCTGGACACCGCCGTCTGAGGCGACGGCGTGATCGGCGAGGAGTCGACCCGCTGGGTGGTGGAGGTCCTGGAGGAGACGGCCGGCAGGGTCAGGGAGCAGGGGCTCGTCGACTTCAACGTTGTTCGCAGCGCGGAGGTTGAGGAGTACGGCCCGGTTGAGGCTAATGGCGCGTTGTGGCGTAACCGCCGCCCGACGGGCCGTCAGACGATCACGATGCGACTGACCGTCGAGTCTCACGAGTGTCGGGAGGCTTCTTGTGGTGAGCGCAGGCACTATCTCGACGAGATGGTCACTGAGGCTGGCGAGCATCACCTGTACGCCGACACAGCGGTGCCGCGGCCAACTCGGTAGGTCGACGGCCTAGCTGTGTGACGCTTCGTAGCGTCAACCGCAAGGGTCAGGCGGAACCGACTGAGTCAGCCCATTCTGCGCCCTCAGTTCGGTGATCCGTGCGCGTAGTTTGTCCGACAGATACTCGGAGATCGTGTCCGCGTCCGCCCACGCGTCCGCCCAACCCTCCAGTTCGTCGATCCGCGCGGCATGGTCGATGTGTACCGTCACCGGGTTGGTCGGGTTGTTCAGCCCCATCATTGTCCGCGCAATCGAGGATGCGGCCGGGTATTCGTCTAGGTCGATAGCTAGGTCGAGCAATGCGTCACTGAGGTTCCTCAAATGAAGACCATCGTCGTTGAGGTTTCGCATCTCGTGTAGCCGCCGTTTAGCTTCCGCACGCACCATCTCGTTGAACGCCTTGCGCTGGGACCGGGACCGCTTTGACGGGTTCATGCCGCCGCATCTTACTGCCCACTAGAAATCAAGGAAGATGGGGTGAGCCCGTGTCACGTCGTCGTCGCCCCGCCCAGGTCGCACCGCAAGGTCCGGATGTTCGGCAGGTCATCCGCGAGGAGCTGACTAAAGCGTTGGCGTTGCCTGCCGGCGCTACCGCGACCAACATCACCGCCGGCTATCTTCAGGCGCTGCAGCGGGCTGGGAGCCCCCAGATTTCCGGGAACGCCGCTTTGCCCCGGGACCCCTACAATAATCTTCCGTTCGGTCCTGGTGAGCCGCTGTTCTCTGCGCCGATTTCGCCGCTGCTTCCGTCGGGGCGTCCGGCGCCGAGGCAGTGGCAGTACGATCCTAGTTGGAACCTTCAAACCACTACTACCCGCAGTGTGCCGTGGTCGATCCTGCGGGATGCCGCCGACCAGGTGTCGGTGATGCGGACGTGTATTCAGGTGTGCAAGTCCGCACTCACCGGGTTGGAGTGGAGTTTCTCGATCGACTCTGGGCGTGCTCGTGCCCTGGCGAAACGGTCAGGTACTTCAAACCATCAGGTCATCGCCGACTTGCAGGATAAATACGCGGACGATATTGACCGGTTGCATCAGTGGTGGACTCGCCCGGCGCGGGGTTGGACGTTCACCGAATGGCTGGGCGCCGTGTTGGAAGACGAGATCGTGTTGGATGCGGTTGCGCTCTATCCGAGGTTGTCGCTCGGCGGCGACCTGCTGGCGATGGAGACGGTGGATTCTTCGTGCTACTCGGACGATACCGAGGTGCTCACTCAGCGCGGCTGGTTGCCGCTCTCGCGGGTGGATATCGCTACGGACGAGTTCGCCACCCGCAACCAGAAGACCAAAGCGTTCGAGTGGCAGCAGGCCACCTACTATCACCAGGCACGATTCACGGGCGAACTATGCCATTTCCGGTCGCGTTCGGTGGACCTGTTGGTCACCCCGAACCACCGGATGGTGATTGAGGGACTCCCGCGTTCTCTCGGCGGTTCCCGTCACCGTGCACGGGGCGAGGTTATCGTCACTGCCGCGCGGTTGGCGGAACTCGGCAAGAGTGGTGGTCGCCGCATCCCCATGACCTCCCTGTGGGAGGCGCCGGACTTGGAGCGGTTCGAGCTGGCGGCGAACGGGCACACGAACTCGATGCCGTTCGCCTGCACCGGCGACGACTTCGCCGCGTTCATGGGCATGTACTTGTCCGAGGGCTGCTACAGCAACGGCGATCAGGTAGCAATCACGCAGGCTCCGAAGTCGAAAGGCTTCGTGCCTTTTCGGGAACTCCTGGAACACATCTTCGGCCGCAAGGCGTGTCACACCGGCAAGAGCTTCATCATCGGACGCAAGGTGTTGCACGACTACCTTGCGGCGTTCGGCAAGTCGCACGAGAAGTATGTGCCGGAGATCGTCAAGGGAATGTCTGCGCGCCAGTTGGCGATCTTCTGGCGGTTTTACATGCTCGGCGACGGCCATTACGGCGTGACTGAGACCATCACTACGGTCAGTCCGCGCATGGCTGACGATCTACAGGAGATCGCCCAGAAGATGGGGTTCTCCGCGAGCATCCGCAGCGACCACGACACGACTGACACCGTTATGGCCAGCGGGCGCGTTATCAAGGGCGCGAACAAGCGACGCCGCTACGTCATCGCACTCTCGCGCAGCACGTACCGTAGCTGGAATGTCGAGAAAGTCGATTACGACGGCGATGTGTTCTGCGTCAGCGTGCCGAATGAGGTGCTCTACGTTCGCCGCAACGGTAAGCCCGCTTGGTGCGGAAACACCATCAAGCCGTTGTTGGATAACCGGGGTGCTACACCTATCCCACCTATGGCCGCTTACCAGCAGATCCTTTGGGGGTTCCCGCGCGGAGACTATTCGGCCTCACCGCTTGATGAGATTGACGGCGAGTATGCGGATTCAGTGTATGGGCCGGTCACTTTTCAGGGCGCACGCACCGACACGTTGATCTATAAGGTCCGTAACCGTCGTACTAGAGGTCCTTATGGCTACTCCTGCGTAGAGCAGGCTTTGACTGATATCGATTTGTGGTTGAAGCGTTTTGATTGGCTAAAAAGCGAGTACACGGCGGGTGTTACGCCGGAAATGATCGTCGGGGTCGACGCGAACATGTCCCCGGAACAACTTCGCCAATACGAGGCTGTTTTTAACGACGACCTGTCCGGCCGTACAGCCGAGCGGCATCGTGCCCAGTTCCTGCCGGCTGGGTTCACGCCGAGTTTCCCGCAGGGGCACGACGCGAAGTTCACGTCAGATTTCGATTTGCATATCATCCGCCTGATTTGCGCCGCATGCGACGTGTTGCCCACCAGCATCGGGTTCACCCCGAACCATGGTATGGGCGGTATGGGTGGGCAGGGACACCAGCAGGGGGAACAGGACAGTCAGCTGGAGCGGGGTACGAAACCCCGCGCGAAGTGGATCGTCGACCTGATCAACGAGATTTCGGTGAACTACCTGGGGATGCCACCCGAGGTT
>NZ_JBARMY010000039.1:0-22275 GCF_049802695.1 Mycobacterium sp. | reverse complement strand
CCAGATCGTCGGCCCGCAGCCCGAGATTCTGAGCCGCGGCGTTGGCGGCGACCGCATAGGGCACCGTCTCACCGTCACCGCCTGCGATGAGCGCAACGACGGCCGGATCGTTGCCCAGCTTGCCGCGGATGTCGCCGACGAGGGAACGCAGGTCAGTCGCCGTCATACCGCCGGTCATCCGCTGGGCCACCACCCGGACGATGCCGATTCGCTCAGCACCCGCAGCGGCGTTGAGCGCGGCCGCTCGCGCACCGGTCAGCCGGCTGCGCTCGAGTTCCTTTTCGGCCGCCTTGAGCCGCTCCACCAGGTTGGCCACCCGGGCGGGCACCTCGTGCGAGGGCACCTTCAGCGACGACGCCAGCCCCGCCATCAGTGCGCGTTCCTTGGCCAGGTGGCGGAATGACTCCAACCCGACGTAGGCCTCCACCCGGCGCACCCCCGAGCCGACCGACGATTCGCCCAGCAGCGTCACCGGACCGATTTGAGCCGAGTTGTGCACGTGGGTGCCGCCGCACAGCTCCAGCGAGAACGGGCCACCGATCTCGACCACGCGCACCTGCTCCGGGTAGCTCTCGCCGAACAGCGCCAACGCTCCCATCGCTTTGGCCTTCTCGAACTGTTCGGAGAACGTGTGCACTTCGAAGTCGGCCTGCACCGCCTGGTTGGCGACCTCTTCGACTTGGACCCGCTGCTCTTCGGTCAGCGGCCCCTGCCAGTTGAAGTCGAACCGCAGATAGCCCGGCCGGTTCAACGAGCCGGCCTGAACAGCGTTGGGACCCAGCACTTGTCGCAGCGCCGCGTGCACCATGTGGGTGCCGGAATGTCCCTGGGTGGCGCCGCGCCGCCATCCAGGTTCGACCGCCGCGACGACGGTGTCGCCTTCGACGAACTCCCCGGACTCGACGTTGACGCGGTGCACCCACAGCGTTTTGGCGATTTTCTGTACGTCGGTGACCGCCGCTTTGGCGCTTTCTCCGGCGCCGGTACCGCTGATCGTGCCGGCGTCGGCGACCTGTCCCCCGGATTCGGCGTAGAGCGGGGTGCGGTCGAGAACCAGTTCCACCCGATCGGCGCCTTGACTTCCGTGTGCGGCCACCGGAACCCGTTTGCCGTCGACGAATATCCCCAGAATCCGCGCCTCAGAAGTCAATTCGTCGAAGCCGGTGAATTCGGTGGGGCCGGCGTCAACCAGTTCGCGGTAGGCGCTCAGATCGGCGTGGGCGTGCTTGCGTGCGGCGGCGTCGGCCTTGGCGCGGCGGCGCTGTTCGGCCATCAGTTCCCGGAAGCCGATCTCGTCGACCTGCAAGCCCGTCTCGGCCGCCATCTCCAGGGTGAGCTCGATCGGAAACCCGTAGGTGTCGTGCAACGTGAAGGCATCCGAACCGGACACCACGGTGGATTTCGAAGCCTTGGTGGCGCCGGCCACCTCATCGAACAGCCTTGAGCCAGAGGCCAGCGTGCGGTTGAACGCAGTCTCCTCGGCGACGGCGATGCGGCAGATCCGGTCGAAATCGGCGACGAGTTCGGGATACGACGGGCCCATCGCGTCCCGAACGGTGGCGATCAGATCACCCATGATCGGCGTGTCGATGCCCAGCAGTTTGGCCGAGCGGATCACTCGGCGCAGCAAGCGGCGCAGCACATATCCGCGTCCGTCGTTGCCGGGGGCGACGCCGTCGCCGATCAGGATCGTCGCCGTGCGGCTGTGGTCGGCAATGATCCGGTAGCGCACGTCGTCTTCGGGTGTGCCGTGGTCATAAGGACGCGGTGCGCGGGCGGCCACTGCGTCGATAACCGGGCGCAGCAGGTCGGTTTCGTAGACGTTGTGCACGCCCTGGAGCACGAACGCGACCCGCTCGACACCCATGCCGGTGTCGATGTTCCTGCGGGGCAACGGGCCGAGGATCTCGAAGTCTGCTTTCCCGGTGCCCTGGCCGCGTTCACTTTGCATGAACACCAAGTTCCACAACTCGATGTAGCGGTCCTCGTTGGCGATCGGGCCGCCGGCCACGCCGAACTCCGGTCCGCGGTCGTAGTAAATCTCCGATGACGGGCCGCAGGGTCCGGGGATGCCCATCGACCAGTAATTGTCTTCCATACCGCGGCGCTGGATACGGTCGGCCGGCAGCCCGGCGATCTCCCGCCACAGCGCAGTCGCCTCGTCGTCATCGAAAAAGACTGTCGTCCAGATTCTTTCGGGATCCAGGCCGTATCCCCCGTCGGCGATGCCATTGGTCAGCAACGTCCACGCGAGATCGATGGCGTCGCGCTTGAAATAGTCGCCG
Organism: Mycobacterium sp.; assembly: GCF_049802695.1. GTDB lineage: Bacteria > Actinomycetota > Actinomycetes > Mycobacteriales > Mycobacteriaceae > Mycobacterium. The sequence goes on along the minus strand of NZ_JBARMY010000039.1, from coordinate 19,990 downwards.
AACGAGAAATTGCCGGCCATCTGGAAGAAAGTGTTGTGCCGGGTGGTGATCCCGACTTCGTCGATATCCGGAGTGCGGATGCATTTCTGGATGCTCGTCGCCGTCGGGTAGGGCGGGGTGCGCTGGCCCAGAAAGAACGGCACGAACTGCACCATCCCGGCGTTGACGAACAGCAGATTGGGGTCGTCGAGGATCACCGAGGCGCTCGGCACTTCGGTGTGGCCCGCCTTCACGAAATGATCGAGGAACCGCTTCCTGATCTCGTGTGTCTGCACTTTCCGTTTCCCTTTTTCGCCGCCGGCACAGAGCACCTATTTCGACGGCACCACAGTACCGGGCCGGCTAATAACGATGAAAAGTCAATGACTCGACCGCCGCCTGGCCCCGTCAGCTTCCGACGAAACTCAACCGCACCGAACGCTGCCGGTTGTCGCGGTTGAGGTCGACCAGCACAACGCTCTGCCAGGTGCCCAGCAACGGCTCACCGCCCTGCACCGGCACCGTCACCGACGGCGACACCAGGGCCGGCAGCACGTGGTCCGCGCCGTGACCGTACGACCCGTGCGAGTGGCGGTAGCGGTCGTCGCGGGGCAGCAACCGTTCGAGGGTGTCAAGAAGGTCGTCGTCAGAACCGGCGCCGGTCTCGATGATCGCCACGCCCGCCGTCGCATGCGGAACGAAGACATTGCACAGCCCGTCGGCATGGTCGGCACAGAAGGAACGCACCGCATCGGTGAGGTCGACGATACGGCGACGCGCGGTGTCGACTTCCAGCACATCGGTATCCATGACGACCACCCTACGGGCCGGTGTGACCAGGCTGCCAACCGTCGCCGGCGCCGTTCAGGCGGTTGCCATCGCCCACCCGCCAGAGGAAGGTGAGCAGTGGACCGGTGGCGCCACCGGGGCGCTGCCCCACAACGGATAAGGGTGAATCGTGTACGCACGTACGACGACGATTGAAGCGCAACCGGAGTTCATCGACGCGGGGATCGTCCACCTTCGCGACCACGTTATGCCGGCTCTGCAACGCATCGACGGCTGCGTCGGCCTGTCGTTGCTGGTAAACCGTGAGGCAGGCCGATGCATCGCGACCACGTCGTGGGAGACACAGCAGGCCATGCATGCCAGCGCCGAGCAGGCGCGCCCGGTGCGCGACCAGGCTGCGCAGGCGTTCGGCGGTATCCCGGCCGTCGACGAATGGGAGATCGCGGTGTTGCACCGCGATCACCGCTCGGGCCCGGGTGCCTGCGTGCGGGCGACCTGGCTGACGGTGCGGCCTGACCAGTTCGAGCGGGGGATCCAGTTCTACCGCGCGTCCGTGCTGCCCGCTGTCGAAGAACTGGAGGGGTTCTGCAGCGCCAGCTTGCTGCTCGATCGGACCTCGTGGCGTGCCGTGGCGTCGTCGACGTTCGACAGCCAGGAAGCGATGCAGCGCAACGGCGACCGAGCCCGGTCGCTGCGGACGGCCCGGCTCCGCGACCTGGGGACCGACCAGCTCGACGTCGGTGAGTTCGAGCTGGCCATCGCGCACCTGCGGGTGCCCGAGCTGATCTAGCGTTGGCCGGTCAGCTCAGGGCAGGCCGTCGCCGGGAAACCCGCGACACGAGTGCACCTCGAACGTGAATACCCCGGCTCGCACGCCGGGGTCGTCGTTCATAAGCGTGCCGGTCTCATCGACGGTGCCGGTGAAGACCGCGACGCCACAAACGTCGGAGCCATCGGTGATAGGCAGCACCACCGCCAGGACACCATCGTGGCGCAGCGCGAAGTTGCGACGGCCGTGTTCCCAGACGATCGCCGGGGCGGTGTCATCGGTGAAATTCGGCCCTTGCTTCAAGATGACGACGCTGTACGGCTTGGCGGCGGGCAACAGCGTATTCATCTCATCGTCGGTGAAAACCTTCATCTGCCGCCTTTCTTCAGTTGACTAGCCGCGCCGTCGGCGGATGATCGCCCGCAACCGATCCAGCCGGCCGGCGATCTCGCGTTCACCGCCGCGACCGGTCGGCCGGTAGTAATCCACGCCGACCAGTTCGTCCGGCGGATACTGCTGCGGCACAATCCCGTCGGGGTCGTCGTGCGAATAGCGGTAGCCCTGGGCGTTGCCCAGCGCTGCCGCGCCCGAGTAGTGACCGTCACGCAGATGCGGCGGTACCAGCCCCGCCTTCCCGGCCTTGACGTCGTTCATCGCCGCAGCCAACGCGGTGGTCACGGCGTTGGACTTGGGCGCGGTGGCCAGATGCACGGTGGCCTGCGCCAGCGTCAGCTGGGCTTCCGGCATGCCGATCAGCTGCACGGTCTGCGCGGCGGCAACGACGGTCGGCAGCGCGGACGGGTCGGCCATGCCGATGTCCTCACTGGCCAGGATCATCAGCCGGCGGGCAATGAAGCGGGGATCCTCGCCGGCGACGAGCATGCGCGCCAGATAGTGCAGTGCGGCGTCGACGTCGGAGCCGCGCACCGATTTGATGAAGGCGCTGATCACGTCGTAGTGCTGGTCGCCGTCGCGGTCGTAGCGCACAGCCGCCTTGTCCAAGGATTGTTCGACGGTGTCGACGGTGACTCGGTCACCGGCCGCCAAGGCGGTCTCGGCGGCCACCTCCAAAGCGGTCAGCGCGCGGCGGGCGTCGCCGGCGGCCAACCGCACCAGCACCTCCAACGCATCGGACACCACTTCGACGCGGCCGGCCAAACCCCGCGAGTCGTCGATCGCGCGCTGCAGGACCGTGCGGATGTCGTCGGCGGTCAGTGCACGCAGCTGCAAGATCAGCGACCGTGACAGCAGCGGTGCGACGACGGCGAACGACGGGTTCTCGGTGGTGGCTGCGACCAGCAGGACCACCCGGTTCTCCACCGCGGACAGCAACGCGTCCTGTTGGGTTTTGGAGAACCGGTGCACCTCGTCGATGAACAACACGGTCTGCTCGCCGTTGAGGAGCGCCTTCCGGGCATGTTCTATGACGGCCCGGACCTCCTTGACGCCGGCCGAAAGCGCCGACAGCGCCTCGAAACGGCGGCCGGTGGCTTGCGAGATCAGTGCCGCCAGCGTCGTCTTCCCGCTGCCGGGTGGGCCGTACAAGATGACCGACGCGACACCGGAGCCCTCCACCAGGCGGCGCAGCGGAGAGCCGGGCTGCAGCAGATGACCCTGCCCGACCACCTCGTCGAGGTTCGCCGGGCGCATCCGCACCGCCAGCGGGGCAGCGGCCGACGAGATATGGCTGCCGTCAGACGCGCCGGGTGCGCCGGGCAGGTCGAAGAGACCGTCGGACACGATCTCAGGCATACCACGTCGGGCCGACGCCCCGCGCTTGCTGAGAGTTCGATCCCGTCGACGCTCTGCTCGCGAGCCGGTGCAGCAAACGCTGGGCGAACCCGCGGTGACGAGCCGGCGTTGCCACGACCTTCCAGCGACGCGCCTGACAAGTGCGCAGCGCAGAGGCGCAACGCTTGCTAGGTTGTCCGCACGCGTACCCCCGCATCGCGACTAGGAGCGGCGACATGAGCCAACCCCCGAACTATCCCGGCGGTCCGAACGAGCCGTGGGGTGGTAACCAGGATCCGGGCGGTTACCCGCCGCCGCCCAACTACGGCTCGCCCCCGCCGCCCGCCTACGGCTCACCCCCTCCGCCCAACTACGGCTCACCGCCCCCGCCGCCGGGTTATGGCCCGCCGCCCGGCTATGGTGCGCCGCCGCCTCCCCCGCCTGGTTACGGCGCACCTCCGCCGCCGCCCGGATATGGGCCCCCGCCCGGCTACGGCGGCCCACAATACGGTCAGCAATACGGACAGCAGTTCAGCATCGGCGAAGCCTTCAACTGGGCGTGGAACAAGTTCAGCAAGAATGCCGCAGCGCTGATCGTGCCGATCCTCATCTACGCCCTGGTGATGGCAGCCATCGGCGCCGTGTTCTACACGGTGGTGTTCGCCGGAGACATGAGCGCTCCGGACAGCGACTCGTACGGCTCCGGCTCATCGTCGGGTCTGGGCGGCGGATTCTTCGGTATCGCATTGGTGTTCGAGCTCGTCATCCTGCTAGCCGGGTTCTACATCCAAGCGGCGTTCATCTCCGGATGCCTCGACATCGCCGACGGCAGGCCGGTCACCATCGGTTCGTTTTTGAAACCGCGCAATCTCGGTCCGGCGCTGCTGGCCGCGCTACTGGTCGCGGCGCTGACATTCGTCGGCTACCTGCTCTTCATCGTCCCCGGCCTGATCGTCGCCTTCTTGTCCTGGTTCGCGGTGCCGTTCGCCGTCGACCGGTCGCTGCGGCCGGTGGAGGCGTTGAAGGCCAGCTTCTCCACGGTCAAGAACAACTTCGGCGACTCGCTGCTGACCTTCATCGTGCAAGCAGTGGTGGCGATCGCGGGCGTTTTCGCTTGCTACGTCGGTGTGCTGGTCACCGGTCCGCTGGCCCTGCTGATCCAGACGTACGCCTACCGGCGCCTCTCCGGCGGTCACGTCGCTCCGCTGACGCCCTAGGTCGACGGCGGCGACCCGCTTCGCCCGGCTTACCAGCCGCGCTCGCGATCGCCGCTGGGTCAGCGGGCGAACTCCGTCGTCAACTCGTCGATGACGGTGTGGATGAAACGCATCTTGTCCAGCACGGCCGTGGGCAGCATAAAGGGGTAGAGGTCGTCGTGGCCCATGGAGCGGTTGACCATGTTCAGCGACCACGACAGCGGCAGCCACATGTCGATCAGAATCGGGAAGGCGCTGGGACCCAACACCCGACGTTGCAGGGTCGCTGCGGCCGGCGCCAGGCCGAAGGCGGCCGAGGTGTCCAGCGTGTCGCGGATGTGCAGGTAGTGCGCGAACGTCTCGGCCCAGTCTTCGGCGGGGTGCATGGTCGCGTACGACGACACATAACTGCTCTTCCAGCCCGCGGGCGCACCGTCGCGGTAGTGACGGTTCAGCGCTTCCTGGTAGTCAGCGTCGGGGTCGCCGAACAGCTCCCGGAACTGTGCCAGGTAATCGCGATCGGGGTCGACCAGCCGGTAGTAGTAGTAATGACCGATCTCGTGCCGGAAATGCCCCAACAGCGTGCGGTACGGCTCGTCCATCTCGATACGCAGCTGCTCGCGGTGCACATCGTCGCCCTCAGCCAGGTCGACAGTGATGACGCCCTTGTCGTGTCCGGTGAAGACCTGCTCGTATTCGCTGGAGAGCAGGTCGAAAGCCAGCCCGTAGTTTGGGTCCTCATCGCGCCCGACGATGGGCAACATCAGCTCGTGCAGCTCGGCGATCAGTCGTCGCTTGGCCTGCTCGGCGCGAGCGAAAGCCGGCAGCGCTTTGGTGTCGGAGTCGTTGGGCCGCGTGCGGGTCAGCCGGCACGACGCGCAGAGTGCACCGTCGGCTCCGCCGCGAACAAGCCAATTACATTCCGCGATATGCAGATTCGCGCACAGCTGGAAGTCGTGGGCGTCGATGAAGCCGGGGTGTCGCTTATTGGGGCCGCTCGCGATCACCAACAGGGCCATGTCATCGAGCGAAAACCCCAGCGCACTGCCGCAGGACAGGCATACCGAGTTCTCGAAGGCCAGACGTTGACCGCAGTTGGAACAAAAGAAGTCACGCATGCAGCACTCCAGGGTCGAGTCGGTTGTCGAAGGGCTCGTCGCACGGCACGACATCGACAGCGACTTCGATCGCGCTGTCTTGAGAATTCGTATAGATGATGCCACGCAGCGGCGGCACGTCCGCGTAGTCGCGGGCCCGGCCCACGATGATGTAACGCTCATCGACCATCTGGTCGTTGGTGGGGTCCAGCCCCAGCCACTGGTCGCCGGCGGGCGCACCGGGCGTCCAGACCGCCGCCCAGGCGTGCGTGGCGTCGATGCCGACCATGCGTTCCTTGCCCGGCGGCGGCTCGGTGGCCAGGTATCCCGACACATAGCCGGCGGCCAGCCCGTTGGCCCGCAGGCAGGCGATCGCCAGCCGGGCGAAATCCTGGCAGACACCGGCGCGCGCGGTCAGCACCTCCGCCACCCCGGTTGACACCGTCGTCGAGCCGGAGCGATAGGTGAAGTCGGTGTGGATGCGTGACGTCAGGTCACGCAGCACCTCGATGAGCGGACGTCCGGGGAGGAAACTCGGGGCAGCGTATTCGCGCACTTCGTCGGTGATCTCCGGCGGGTTGAGGTCGAGGGTGAATTCGATCGCCAGCGCGCCGTCCGTCCCCGTCGGGCGCGCTGCTTCCCAGCGGGCGCACGCCGGGGGCCTGTCGGAGACGCCGGTCGGCGGCGGATCAACCTCGACGACCGACACGCTGGTGACCGTCAGCGTCCGGTGCGCCTCGGTGACGTGGAAATAAGTGCTGAGGTTGCCGTAGGCGTCTCGGCTGGTGGAGCTGTCCGCCGGCGGCGGCTCGATCCGCAGCTCGTGGGACAGGCAACGCTGGCGCGGCGTGCGCCGCGGGGTCAGGAACCCTCGTCCGTAAGAATTCGTCACCACGTCGGAGTAGCGGTATTCGGTGCGGTGTGTGACCCGGTACCGGCGGGCGCGCGTCACGGCATTCGCCGACGCCGGCCGGGCCCGCTCAGCGGCTGCATCGCGCCGGGCAACGAGAGCTGGGTGGTGGTGATGACGGCGGACAGGCCGCGTAGCCCGCTGTGAATGCCGTCGAGCAGCTCGGCCAGTTCGGTGCGCTCTCCGGTGGCTGAGGTCTGCTCGAGGTCGCCCGGGTCGAGCCGGCGCAGCCGGGTGCTGATCTCTTCGACCAACCGTGCCGGCCGCGACGAGCCGGACGCCCCGGGCAGCGCCTTCAGGTTGGCCCGCAGCCGCTCGAGTTGGTAAACCAGCGAGCGGGGGTTCTCCGTCTCGAACAGCACCAGGTCAGCCACGGCGGCAACACTGAAGGTGCCGACATTGCGCCGGAGATAGATGACCGACGACTCGCACGCCACCAGCACCGACTCGATGATGGTCCGGTCCGCGGACCGGCTGTGGGCGGTGGTCAGAGTTGCCCGCAGCAACGTGGTCAGCCACACCCCGCGCTCGATGCGCTTGCCAATGTCGGCCATGGTCCAGTCGACGTCACGCACCACCGACTCCGCCAGCACCCCGGACAGCGCCAACATGCTGCTGAGCGTGCGGGCATGCGCCGACGCCAGGGCAGTGTCGTCAACCGGTGAGGTGTCAGCGTCCGGGCGCTGGCGCGCCAGCTGCGCCAACACCCGCTCCACGCCGCCGAGCACCATCCAGGTGTCGTTGGACATCTGGTCGCGCACCGAGCGCGCCGCCTGGCCGAGGCGTTCCACCGACTGGGCCAGTGAGCCGGCACGGCCCCGGTCGATGGTCAGCGCGCGCAGCGTGCGGGGTGCGGCGGCAATGGAGTCAGACCCGCCGGTGTCCGTGCCGGTCAGCGCACCGAGCGCGGCCAGCAACACCGGCACGCATTCGCTGCCCTCGGCGGCTGGACGGTGGCGGAATTCGTGGCAGCGCTCGCGGGTAACGGTCAGCATTCGGGCCATACTTTCGGCGCGCTCTGCGTAGCGACCCAGCCAGAACAGGTCGGACAGCACCCGCGGTGAGCTGACTCCGCGAGTGCCGCTGGGTCTGGCCGCTACCGGCGACACCGGCCGGGGTGCTTTCACCGTCGGCTCCGCCTGAGCCCGCGTCGGCGGCCGGACCCAGACATCCTTCGCCGCAACGGTTTGCAAGGCGTACGCGCCCGGCCCGGAAGCAAGGACGTAGCCCAGCCCGCCCACCATCGGCGCATACCCGCCGTGTTGTGACACAGTGAACAGCCGCATGCCGACGCTCACCGGCACCAGCTTTCCTGGTTGCGACCCAGCCGGGGCTGACGAGAACTGCGGCAGCTCCTGCCCGACCCACTGCCACGGGGCCGCGTTGACCCGCGCGGTCAGCTCCTCGCGCTGACTTGACGACAGCGTCGGCCCGACGATGGGCCGGCCACCGACGGTCGGCTTGATCAGCAGCGACGACAGATGACTCAGCAGGTGCGAGCGTTCGGCGTCGATTCCGCCCCAGTACATCGGGGCGCTGCGCAGCAGCGGCGTCTCTCCCAGCAACAGCTGCGCCAACTCGGGCAAGAACCGCAATAGGCCCGAGCTTTCCAGGATGCCGCTGCCGATTGTGTTGACGACGGTCACTGTGCCGCGTCGCTGTGCCTCGACCAGCCCCACCACGCCCAGCCGCGAATCCGATCGCAGATCCAGAGGATCGGTGTAGTCGGCGTCAACCCGGCGCAGCACCACATCGACGCGTTCCAGCGTGCCCAGCGACCGCATCCACAACTTGCCATCGCGCACCACCAGATCGGCGCTCTCGACCAGCGGAAATCCCAACACCGACGCCAGATAGGCCTGGTCGAACGCCGTCTCGGAGTAAATGCCCGGACTGAGCAGCACCACGACGGGGTCCTCGGCGGCCTCCGGCGCCGCCTCGATCAGCGCCAGCCGCAGGGTTTGGGCAAACGGTGCATTCGGGCGGGGGCCGAACCGTTCGAAGAGATCCGGCGCCGCGTGCGCCACGACGCGGCGATCGGCCAGCGCGTATCCGGCTCCCGCCGGAGCCTGCGTCCAGTCGGCGTTGACCAGGAACTCCCGTGACGAGTCCCTGCTGACATCGCAGGCGTGCAGGAAAAGCTGGTGCCCACCGGCAATCTCGATTCCCCGGGCGGCCCGCAAGTAACCGGGATGCGCGAACAGCAGCTGCGGCGGCAGCACCCCTTCGGTGACTGCCCGCAGTGGCCCGTAGAGATCGGCCAGCACCGCGTCCAGCATCCGGCTGCGTTGCGCCACACCCGATTCCAGCGCCGCCCAGTCTTCCGGCGCGACCAGCAGCGGCAGGCCGTCGAGGACCCAGGGTCGCGGTGCGGTGCTGCCGTCACCGTCCCCGTCCCCGTCCACAACGATGTAGGAGATGCCGTCTCGGTCAACCAGGGCGGTGACCGTGTCGGCCAGCCGGTCCAGGCCCGCCGCACCGCGCTCCCCGATGACGTCGGCCAGCTCCAACCACCCCGGCCGGACGTTGCCGGCACGGTCGACGAACTCGTCGTAGCCAACTGAGTCCGACCGCGACCGGCCCCCGCCCGCATCGAACAGAGCGGCTTGGGCCTGCGCAGCGCGATAGCCGGCCAGCAACCGATCGGGGTCGTGCTGCGCTGCCAGCCGCGGACCCGCAGGCGAAGCCTCCGACAGCGACACCGGCCTGACCTCCTGACGCTCCGCCAGCGATCGCCGCCCTGGCGCGCGCACTACAGCCATTATGGGTATCGACGGTGCCAACCGCCGGATATGAAATGCTTCCGCGCTAAAGCCACGCCAAAATGGGAATCAGTGCCAAAGGACAGCAAGGAGTCAGTTCGTGCAGCGACAGGAAGTGTGGTCACTGGCCGACGCCGCGGGCGAGGGCACCCGCGTCCTCACCACTCTGATGCGCGACCTGCACAGCGGCATCGCAAGCCGCGTGTTCGGGTTGATCGGACCGGCGGCCAAACCCGTCGAACTCCTCCACAACAAGACTGCCGCGCTCATCTACCACGCAGTCGACTGGGCGTTGCGGGCGTCACTGCGCGGCGCGGGGGCGTTGGCCGCCGAAGTGTACGGCAATGACGACGACCCCCCGATCGACTCGCAACCCAGGGTCGCCGGGGCCATCGCCGCGCTGAACGGCATCTACGGCGACGAGCTGACCAGCCGCGGCAACGCGCTAGCGCTGAGCATGCAGATACGCCAGCAGGGCGAACCGGTGGATATCACCGCGGCCGCCATCGCCGCGGCGTTCCCGGCAGCAACCGGCCGGCTGGCGGTGTTCGTACATGGCTGGTGTCTGACTGAGCGCTCCTGGCGGCGGCCGCCGCGCGCCGGCGAAGAAACGCGCCCCTACGGTGTGCGGCTGCGCGAAGACCTCGGCTTCACCCCGCTGTACGTGCGCTACAACACTGGTCTGCACATCTCCGACAATGGGAAGGCCCTGGCCGACCTGCTGGACCAATTGCAAACGGTGTGGCCGGTGCCGATCGAGGACATCGTCCTGGTCGGCCATTCGATGGGTGGGCTGGTGGTGCGCAGCGCATGCCACTACGGCTTTCAGGGCTTTCAGGGCACTCGGCGGCAGCAGCGCTGGACCGACGCCGTCCGTCAAGTCGTCTGCCTGGGTTCTCCGCATCTGGGGGCGGACCTGGAAAAGGGCGTCAACGCCGCGTCCTGGGCCTTCGCCCGGCTGCCGGAGACCCGCGCTATTGCCTCGTTCCTCAATCGGCGTAGCGCCGGGGTCAAAGACCTGCGGTACGGGGCGTGTCTGGAGGAGGACTGGAACGATTGCGACCCCGATGAATTCCTGCGCGACCGCTGCCACGAAGTGCCGTTCCTTCCCACGGCGACCTACCACTTCGTCGCCACCACCGCCGGGCCGCGTGCGCTCGGGCTGATCGTCGGCGATCATCTGGTGCGCTCCAAGAGCGCGTCGGGTGTCGGAAAGACCCGGCAACTGCCTTTCGAACCGGCGCACGGTCTGACGCTGAGCGGTCTGAACCACTTCGACCTGCTCAATCACCCGTCGATCTACGGCAAATTGCACGAGTGGCTGAGCCAGCCGATACGCCAGGAATCCGCGATCTGATCCTGCGTCAAAGACAGCCGAGGCTTGCACCGTCGGCGCGAGCTGTCTTGTCCGCGCGCTACTGGGAATTTGCCCGAGTTTCGACGCCGTCCCGGCCACCTGGGAGCACAATCGTGGCGTGGCCACGTGGGACGACGTCGCCTGCATCGTCGCCGAGCTGCCGCTGACTGCGGAGCCGTCACCGCACGATTAGCGTGTCGGCAAGAAGCTGCTGGTCTGGGAGCGGCCGCTGCGCGAGCCGGACCGCGCAGCTTGGACGGCGGCCGGATCGGAGCCGCCGACCGGTGACATCCTCGGTGTTCGAGTGGCTGACGAAGGAGTCAAGTTCGCGCTCATCGCCGATGAGCCGGAGGTGTACTTCACCACCCCGCACTTCGACGGCTACTCGGCCGTGCTCGTCCGACTGGCGGAGATCCCGGTTTCCGACTTGCGCGAGCTGATCACTGAGGCGTGGTTGGCGCAGGCGCCGCGGCAGCTGGTGAAGGAGTTTCGGCGAGACGCCAGGTGAGCCAGAGCGTCGACAAGCGATGTCGGGACCTCTCAAGTCACAACTGCATCACCTGCAACATATAGCTCACCAATACCTTTAATCACAGAATTACAACTGTGCAATTTCTCTTCTATCTCACCAGTCCCTTAAATTAAAGAATTTCTCACCAAACTCAGTGAATATAAATTGCCCCAGGCGTTGACAGCTTTCACATTGGTTGTTATTCGTGGGAAATGGACCACATCGAGAAACCACTCCGTGGGAAAACGAGCGTCAAAGCTTTCCTGAAAACGGTGCTCGTGGTGGGCAGCATCGCTTGCGTGGCTGGACCGGCCACCGGCATCGCGCACGCGGACGGCGTCGACTGGGATGCCGTCGCGGCATGCGAGTCGGGCGGCAACTGGTCGGCCAACACCGGCAACGGGTTCTACGGCGGTCTGCAGTTCAAACCGTCCACTTGGGCGGCCAACGGTGGCGTCGGCTCACCCGCTACCGCCTCCCGGGAACAACAGATTGCGGTGGCCAACCGCGTACTGGCCACGCAAGGACCCGGCGCCTGGCCGAAGTGCGGACCCGACGACGCGCAGTCCCCGACGCGGACGATCAGCCATCCGCTGCGCACCCTCGTCGCGCAATTGTGGTCACTGGTTCCCCGTGGGTGAACGCGACGAATCCGCCGCGTGATTCGCCCGTGATCGGCGACGGCGCCCGCCGTTATAGTTCGCCGGCGTCGAGGTCACTGCGCCCGCGGCGCACCCGCGGGTTTCGCGTCGATGCCCGACTCCTTGCGTTGCTGGGCGGTGATGGGTGCCGGCGCGTCGGTAAGCGGATCCACGCCGCCGCCGGTCTTGGGGAACGCGATCACTTCCCTGATCGAGTCCACGCCGGTTAGCAGCGCAATGATCCGGTCCCAACCCAGAGCAATACCGCCGTGCGGCGGTGCCCCGAAAGTGAAGGCTTGCAGCAGGAATCCGAACTTCTCTCGCGCTTCGGCCTTATCCAAGCCCATCACCGCGAACACCCGTTCCTGGACGTCTCGGCGATGAATACGGATCGAGCCGCCACCTATTTCGTTTCCGTTGCAGACGATGTCATAAGCGTCGGCCTGGACCGCGCCGGTGTCGGATTCGATCTTGTCCAACGAATCCGGTTTGGGCGCGGTGAACGCGTGGTGCACTGCTGCCCATTTTCCGCCGAGCGCCACGTCACCGTGGGCGGCGGCCTCGTCGGCCGGTTCGAACAACGGTGGGTCGATGATCCAGACGAACGCCCAAGCATCGGGGTCGATCAGGTTGAGCCGCTTGGCAATTTCGCCGCGTGCGGCTCCCAGCAGCGCTCGCGACGACTTCGGTGGGCCGGCCGAGAAGAACACGCAGTCGCCGGGCTCTGCGCCGACGTGCCGTGCCAACCCGACGCGTTCGGCGTCGGAGAGGTTCTTGGCCACCGGACCGCTCAGCGTGCCGTCCTCGTTGACCAACACATAAGCCAGGCCCTTGTGACCGCGCTGCTTGGCCCATTCCTGCCAACCGTCTAACGTCCGCCGCGGCTGCGCGGCGCCGCCGGGCATGACCACCGCACCTACATACGGCGCCTGGAACACCCGAAAGGGCGTGTCGGCGAAGAATTCGGTGCACTCGACGAGTTCGAGGCCGAACCGCAGGTCGGGCTTGTCGGACCCGAACCGGCTCATCGCCTCGGCGTAGGGCATCCGCGCTATCGGTGTCGGAACCCGGTAACCGATCAGCGCCCACAATGCGGTGATGATCTCTTCGGCGATAGCGATGACGTCGTCGGCTTCGACGAAGCTCAACTCCATGTCCAGCTGGGTGAACTCCGGCTGGCGGTCGGCGCGGAAATCTTCGTCGCGGTAACACCTGGCGATCTGGTAGTAGCGTTCCAGGCCGGCCACCATCAACAGTTGTTTGAACAGCTGCGGGCTTTGCGGCAGCGCATAGAACGTCCCTGGTTGCAGCCGCGCCGGCACCAGGAAGTCGCGGGCCCCTTCCGGTGTCGACCTCGTCAACGTCGGCGTCTCGACCTCGACGAAGTCATGCCGCCCGAGCACCGTGCGCGCCGCGGCGTTCACTTTGGAGCGCAACCGGATCGCCGAACCCGGACCGTCCCGGCGCAGATCGAGGTAGCGGTATTTCAACCGCAACTCTTCGCCGGCCGGCTCGTCGAGCTGGAACGGCAGTGGCGCACTCTCCCCCAGCACGGTCAATGTCTTTGCGTTGACCTCGATCTCGCCGGTGGGGAGGTCAGGATTGGCGTTGCCTTCCGGCCGGACCTCGACGACGCCCGCGACCGCGACACAGAACTCGGCACGCAGCCGGTGCGCCTGGTCGAGCACGTCGGAGGCACGGAACACGACCTGGGAAACCCCCGACGCGTCGCGCAGGTCGATGAAGATGACGCCGCCGTGGTCGCGGCGGCGCGCCACCCATCCGGCCAGCGTCACCTGCTGCCCGGCATCGGTGGCGCGCAGGGACCCGGCGCCGTGAGTGCGCAGCACAAACGCTCCTTCTCAGATTGGGAAACGACTGCCCAGTTTAGAGGGGGCGCGGCTGACGCTAACTTGGGTGACGGTGACTGATACTGCTACGCAGATCGCGGTCGTTGGCCCGGGTGCCGTCGGTACGACGGTCGCCGCGCTGCTGCATGCCGCCGGTCACCAGCTGCTGCTGTGCGGGCGGACGGCGCGCACCCAGATCGAGCTACGACCCGACGACGCGGAGCCGATCGTGGTGCCCGGGTCGGTGCACACCGATCCGGGCGAGCTCAGCGGCCCTGTTGACGTCGTGGTGCTGGCGGTCAAAGCCACCCAGAACGAGGTCGCCGCCCATTGGCTGACCGCGCTGTGTGCTGAGAACACCGTCGTCGTGGTGCTGCAAAACGGCGTTGAACAGGTCGAACAGGTGCAGCCGCACTGCCCGTCGTCGGCGGTGGTCCCGGGCATCGTCTGGTACTCGGCGGAGACCCAGCCTCAGGGCTGGGTGCGCTTGCGCGGCGAAGCCAGCCTGGTGTTGCCGACCGGGCCGGCGCCCGAGACGGTCGCCGAACTGATGCGCGGCGCCGGCTGCAGGGTCAACTGCGACCCGGACTTCGTGACGGCCGCGTGGCGAAAGCTGCTGGTCAACGCCGTGGCCGGGTTGATGGCGCTGTCCGGGCGTCGCTCGGGCATGTTTCGCCGGGACGACGTCGCCGCGCTGTCTCGCCGCTATGTCGCCGAATGCCTGGCCGTCGCGCGGGCCGAGGGGGCGAAGCTGGGCGACGAGGTCGTCGCGGAGCTGGCGGAGCTTTTCCGCCGGGCCCCTGGTGACATGGGCACGTCGATCCTGACTGACCGGGAAGCCGGTCGGCCGATGGAGTGGGACATTCGCAACGGTGTGATCATCCGGAAGGCTCGTGCACACGGCCTGGCCACACCGATCAGCGACGTCGTGGTGCCGTTGCTGGCCGCCGCCGGCGACGGCCCGGGCTGAGTTCGCCGAGCACAGACGCAAGCCGTGGCCATGTGCGAAGCTGAACGCAACCACCGAGATGACGGAGCGGGCAGTGACTTTCAACGAAGGCATGCAGATCGACACCAGCACGACGTCGAGTTCGGGCGGCGGTGGCGGCCGCGGATTAGCCGTCGGCGGCGGCCTCGGTGGCCTGCTGTTCGTGGTGGTGGCGATGTTCCTCGGCGTCGACCCGGGCAAGGTGATCAGCCAGCAGCCGATGAACACCCAGGACGACGTGGCGCCCGGCTTCGACCTGAGCCAGTGCCGCACCGGGGCTGACGCCAACAAATTCGTGCAGTGCCGGGTGGTGGCCACCGGCAACTCCGTCGACGCGGTCTGGCGGCAGCTGATGTCCCATTACACCCGCCCGCGCGTGCGGCTGTTCAAGGGCGAAGTCGACACCGGTTGCGGCGCGGCCACCAGCGATGTCGGCCCGTTCTACTGCCCCGTCGACAAGACCGCCTACTTCGACACCGACTTCTTCCAAGTACTTGTCGATCAATTCGGTTCCAGTGGCGGACCTTTCGCCCAAGAGTATGTGGTGGCCCACGAGTTCGGCCATCACGTGCAAGACCTCGAGGGAACGCTCGGCCGTGCCCAGCAGGGCGCGAAGGGCGCCGGCGGCAATGGCGTGCGCACGGAATTGCAAGCCGACTGCTACGCCGGCGTGTGGGCGCATTACGCGTCGACCACGAAGCAGGAAAACACGGATGTGCCGTTCCTGGAACCGTTGAGTGATAACGACATCGCCGAGGCACTGTCGGCGGCGGCGTCAGTGGGCGACGACCGGATTCAGAAGCAGGCGACCGGACGAACCCATCCCGAGTCCTGGACGCACGGCTCATCCGAGCAACGGCAGCACTGGTTCACCGTCGGCTACCAGACCGGTGACCCCAACCAGTGCGACACCTTTTCCGCCCCTGATCTGGGTTAGAACAGCGTGGGCTGCAGCGATCCGACAACCTGCTGCTCGACGGGATCGACGCCGGGCCGGCGGTCACCGGTCAGCGAGTGCTTCTCGATCAGCGGCCTCGCGCGCGCCTGAAGCTCCTTGCGGTAGTCCAGCGGCAGATACGCTCCGCGCCGGTACAGCTGTCCATACCGCGCCACCAGTTCCGGATGCGCTCTGGCCAGCCAGGACATGAACCAGCCGCGCGTCGACCCCCGCAGATGCAAGCCGAACACCGTCACACCGGTCGCCCCGGCCGCCGCGATCTGCCCGAGCAGGCCGTCGAGGTGCTCCACCGAGTCTGTCAGGAACGGCAGAACCGGAGCCACCATGACATGGCAGTCGAGCCCGGCGTCGCGGATGGCGCTGATCAGCGCGAGCCGCGCCTGAGGGCCGGGCGTACCCGGCTCGACATCTTTGTGCAGCTGCGGGTCCCCGACGGCGAGGGAAATCGACACCGCCACCGGCACGTGTTCTGCGGCGTCGGCGATCAGCGGCAGATCCCGGCGCAACAACGTGCCTTTGGTGAGGATCGACAGCGGAGTGCCTGACTCGGCCAACGCGGAGATGATCCCGGGCATCAACGCGTAGCGGCCCTCAGCGCGCTGGTAGGGATCGGTGTTGGTGCCCAACGCAACTGTCGCGCGCCGCCACGATTTGCGGCGCACTTCGCGACGGAGCACCCCGGCGACATTCGTCTTGACGACGATTTCAGTGTCGAAGTCGGTGCCGCAGTCCAGGTCGAGGTACTCGTGTGTGGGCCGGGCGAAACAGTACCGGCAGGCGTGCGAACATCCCCGGTAGCCGTTGACGGTGTACTGGAACGGCAGCATCGCCGCTTCCGGAATTTTGTTCAACGCCGACTTGCACAGCACCTCGTGGAAGGTGATGCCCTCGAATTGCGGCGTGCGCACGCTACGGACAAAGCCGATCCGGTCCAGACCCGGCAGAGCGCCGTCGTCGACCGTGACGGCTTGGCGATCCCAGCGCATCCTTAATTCGAACGCAGGTTCGAACGATTGTCAATGGTCGGTTCACTCGATGAGTCCTTCGCCGTTCCGCCCAGCAGCTGCCCGTGCCGTGATTAAGCTGACCCCCGTGACGTCTGATACTGACGACGAGCTGGACGACGACGAGCTGGACGACGACGAGTTCGACGACGACGAGTTCGACGACGAAGACGAGCGGCACAACAAGAATCTGAAGTTGGCGCTGGTCGCGGTCACCGTTCTCGCGGTCGTCGCCACTGTCGCTGCTGTCGTGTTGATGTTCGGGGGCGACAACTCGAAGGACACGGCAGGGGGCAACAAACCGGCCGCCGGTTCGGCGGCGGACGCCAGCGCGAACGACAACGGGCCGGTCGCCGTGATCACCGAAGACTCCAGTTGTACTGCGTGGACGTCGATCAACAACGCCCTGGCTACAAACGGCGCAGGCATCTGGAACGAACGCGACCGGTCGATCCCCGCCGCGCAGTGGACACCCAAGCAGAAGGCGCAGTACATGGCCGCGGGGCAATCGATGCGCGGCGCCGCCGCACAGACTGTGGGCCTGGTCAAGCTCACCCCACACCGGGTGATGCGTGAGCTCTATGAGCAGTTCATCGCCTACGCGCGCGCCTACGCCGAGCACATCCCGCGGTACACGCCGCCCGACGACACGTTGGCCGGCACCGCGAACAGCGCCTCGTCGGCGCTGGGGGCGATTTGCAGCGCCATCGCCGATGGTGCGGCTGCGGCCCGTGGGCCGTTGGTGCAGCCGCAGGCCGCACCGACCCAAATCGCGCCGCCGGGCAATCCCGGCAACCCGCAGCGCTTCTTGACCAACCCGAACATCGTCTGCGCGGATTGGACGTCGTCGCTGAGCCAGTTCGGCACGCAGACCGCTGCGTGGCAGGAAAGCAACCCGAACGTTCCGGCAATCCTGTGGAACCAGGAGCAGAAGGCCGTTAATTACGCTGTCGGTCCGGTGATGAACGCGTTTGCCAACAAGCTCGATCAGTTGGGCCGACGCAGCAGCAATCCTGTGCTGCAAGATTTTGCCGAGCTCTCAGCGCAGTACCGCCGCGCATTTGCGCTGGCCATACCGACCTACGCCCCGACCGACAACCACCTGGCCAACGCCGCCAACTACCTCTCCACGACGGTGCTGGGAGCGTGCTCGGCGACGTCGAACGACTAAATCACCCCATCCTGCGTCGCGAGTACGAGGTCGACGACCGGCGGATCTCAGTGCCGCTGCAATCGGGCCGGCACGCCCGGCGCGGTTGTGTATCGCTGCGTATGCTCGCGGTCGCCTGACACCCGAGGAGCTGAGATGGGCGAAAGATCCGACGATGCTGAGCCCGGACCTGGGACCAGCCGCCGGACGCTGTTGACAACAGGCGCAGCGACGCTCGCCGGGATCGGCATCGGCGGCGGCGCGACGGTGCGGATGCGCCTGACAGAGCGGGGCCCGACACTTTGGCAGCAGCCCGGCCGCAGCGGCGCACCGCCGGTCGCCGGTGTGCATCTGCAGTTCGGCCGGAACGCCGCGAGCCAGGCGGTGGTGTCGTGGCACACCACCGAGGCTGTGCACAACCCGCGGGTGCTGGTGGGCACCGCAGGTTCCGACTTCGGCCGCACCGTGTCAGCACAGACCCGAACATATCGCGACGGCAAGTCGGGCAACGAGCTTCGCGCGCACCATGCCGTCATCGACGGCCTCTCGCCCGACACGGATTACGTATACGCGGCGATGCACGACGGCGCCAGCTGGAAATTGGGGACAGTGCGCACCGCGCCGTCGGCTCGAAAGCCGTTCACTTTCACCAGCTTCGGTGATCAAGGTACCCCGACGCTCGGCAGAATGACCGGTCGCACATACGTCAACGACAATCTGGGCTCGCCGGCCGCCGGGGACATCACCGCGGCGATCGAACGCATCGGCCCGCTGTTCAACTTGGTCAACGGTGACTTGTGCTATGCCAACCTCGCTCACGACCGCGTCCGCAGCTGGTCGGACTGGTTCGAGAGCAACACCCGCTCGGCCCGCTACCGACCGTGGATGCCGGCGGCCGGGAATCACGAGAACGAATCCGGCAACGGCCCTGTCGGCTTCGCCGCCTACCAGACCTACTTTTCGTTGCCCGACTCCGGATCTGACCCGGAGCTGCGCGGACTCTGGTACTCGTTCACTGCCGGTTCAGTGCGGTTGATCAGCCTGTCCAACGACGACGTGTGTTATCAGGACGGCGGCAACTTCTATGTGCACGGATATTCGGGTGGCGCGCAGAAGCGTTGGCTGGAAAGGGAACTCGCCGACGCACGGCAAGACCCGGCGATCGACTGGATTGTGGTGTTTATGCATCAGACGGCGATCTCGACCGCGGACCGCACGAACGGCGCCGACCTCGGTATCCGCCAGGAGTGGCTGCCGCTGTTCGACCGCTTCCAGGTCGACGTGGTGCTGTGCGGCCACGAGCACCACTACGAGCGCTCACATCCGGTGCGCGGAATGCTGCCCACCGAGACCCGGACGCCAATACCGGTCGACACCGGCGGCGGCGTCATCGACACCACTCGGGGAACGGTGCACCTCGTCATCGGCGGTGGCGGTACGTCGGCGCCGTCCAACGGAATGTTCTTCCCGCAGCCCCGATGCCGGGTTGTCACCGGCGTCCGCGACTTCGACCCGGCGATCGGGCGCAGGGCCCCGATCTACGTGACCGAGGAAGCGCCGTGGTCGGCGTTCCGCGACCGTGACAACCCCTACGGCTTTGTTGCTTTCGACGTCGATCCCGGCCAGTCCGGCGGCCGGACCTCGATCAAGGCGACGCACTACGCCGTGCGTGGGCCCTTCGGCGGGTTGATCGCGGTCGACAGTTTCACGTTGGCCAAGCCCCGGCGCGGATGAGTCCCTTCCGTCACAGAGATATCAAGAAGCTTGGGACACCTGCTCTTGCCCGCCTATCAGCGACAATCGGAGCGCGTCCTCGCGTAGCGCCAGCACGCGCTGGTGAATCCGGTGCTCCGTGGATCGGGGCATCCAACCGGGGCCGTAACGACCACGACCGAGGCGGCGGACCCTGTCGTGTCCCATCTCCCAGCGCAACGCATCTGACACCGACTTGGACGCTCGACCACTGACCCGAAAACCACGCACGGACAGCGCGGCGACAAGGTCGTTGACGGTCGCCGGACCCTGATCGAACAGGTGCATGGTGAGCGTATAGCGCAGCTCGGTTCCGCGAAGGCAGCGCGAGTTTTCCATCTATCGAGCCTGCCATGACGGTATGACAACATCGATTTGTCGCTGCGAGACATCCCATGTTCGTAAGTTGTCAAGCGGCAGCGGCGGTGCGGTGGGCCCAGGCGGTGTGTTCGTCGTAGGGGGTTTGGTGGCGTAGGCAGCCGTGCAGGATGCCAACGAGGCGGTTGCCCAGGGCGCGTAGGGCTTGGTGGTGGCTGTCACCGGCGG
>NZ_JBARMY010000038.1:0-8115 GCF_049802695.1 Mycobacterium sp. | reverse complement strand
ACACAGGGGAACCGGATCGTCCCGATCGGGCGGCCCAAAATCAACACCCAGGTTCACCTGCTCGACGACGCGCTGCAGCCGGTGCCGATCGGCGTCATCGGCGAAATCTACATCGGCGGAAGCCACGTGGCGCACGGGTATCACCGCCGGCCGGGGCTGACCGCCGAGCGCTTCGTGGCCGACCCGTTCACCCCCGGCGGCCGGATGTACCGTTCGGGCGACCTGGCGCGGCGCAACGCCGACGGTGACATCGAGTTCGTCGGCCGCGCCGACGAGCAGGTGAAGATTCGCGGCTTCCGTATCGAACTGGGCGAAGTGGCCGCCGCGATCTCCGTCGACCCGAGTGTCGGTCAAGCCGTCGTGATCGCTGCCGACCTGCCGCAGCTGGGCAAGAGCCTGGTCGCCTACCTGACACCCGCCGGCGCCGCCGAGGCTGACATGGTCGACGTCGATCGTATTCGCGCGCGGGTGGCCGCGGCTCTGCCCGACTACATGACGCCGGCCGCCTACGTCGTCGTCGACGAGATCCCGATCACCACGCACGGCAAGATCGACCGCGCCGCCCTGCCGCCGCCGCAGATCGCGGCGCCCACCCGATATCGGGAGCCGAGCACTGACACCGAACGCCGGATCGCCGAGCTGTTCTCGACGCTGCTCGGCCACGCCCGCGTCGGCGTCGACGACTCGTTCTTCGATCTGGGTGGCCACTCGCTGGTGGCGACCAAGCTGGTCGCCGCGATCCGTTCGAGCTGTGGCGTTGAGCTGACCATCCGGGAGCTGTTCGAGCTGGCGACGGTCGCGCTGCTGGCGGAGCGGGTGGACCAGCTGCAGTCTGGTTCGATCCGGTCCCGACGGCCCAAGCTGATCAGCACCGCACATGACGGACCGGCACCGCTGTCGGCGTCACAACTGCGGATCTGGTTCGCCTACCGCATCGAAGGACCCAGCGCTGTCAACAACATTCCGTTCGCCGCCCGGCTCACCGGGCCGTGCGACACCGCTGCGCTGGTCGCCGCGATCGGCGACGTCGTGGCACGCCAGGAGATCTTGCGCACGACCTACGTCGAGGTTGACGGTGTGCCCTATCAGGTCGTCAGTCCCGACGGAGACGTTTCCGTCCGGCAGGCCACCGGGGACGGCGAGACCTGGCTGCAGGAGCAATTGGACGCCGAGCGTCGGAAATGCTTCGAGCTTGACCGGGACCGGCCGTTGCGGGCCGCGGTGCTGCGCACCGGCGACGACCAGGTAATTTCTCTTGTCCTGCACCACATCGCCGCCGACCACTGGTCGGGGGAAGTGCTGTTCGCCGATCTGTTGAGCGCCTATCGGGCCCGCCGTGCCGGCCAGGCGCCATCGTGGGCACCGCTGCGTGCGCAGTACGCCGACTACGCGGCCTGGCAGCAGGAATTGCTCTCGGAGACCACCGGTGACGACACCAGCATCGTCGCCACCGAGCGCGACTACTGGATTCAGCAGTTGACCGGGCTTCCCGAAGACTCCGGGCTGCGGCCGGACTTCGCGCGGCCACCGGTGCCCAGCGGTGACGGTGAATCTGTTCAATTCAGCATCGACGGGCAGACCCGGGCGAAGCTGAGAGAGCTCAGCCGGGGATTGGGCGTCACCGAATTCATGCTGCTGCAGGCGGCGGTCGCCGTGGTGCTGCACAAAGCCGGTGGTGGGGCGGACATTCCGCTCGGCACACCGGTCGCCGGGCGTAGCGAGCCCGAACTCGAGCAACTGATCGGCTTCTTCGTCAACGTTCTGGTGTTGCGCAACGACCTGCGGGGCAACCCGACTCTGCGGGAGGTGCTCGAGCGGGCGCGGGAGACGGCGCTGAGCGCCTATGCGCATCAAGATCTGCCGTTCGACAGGGTGGTGGACGCGGTCAGTCCGGTACGTTCGCTGTCCCGCAATCCGTTGTTTCAGGTCGTCGTCCATGTCCGCGATCAGTTGCCGGCCGGGCGGGTCATCGACACCGGTCCGTCCGGCGACACCGTATTCAGCGCGCTGGCACCGGTATTCGACATGGCCCACGCTGATCTCAGCGTCAACTTCTTCGCCGCCGACGGCTCCGGCGACACCGGCTACACCGGCGATGTCATCTTCCGGACCCAGCTGTACCGGAGGACCACCATCGAACGACTGGCGGGCTGGTTGACACAGGTCGTCAGCGCGTTCGCCGACAATGTCGACCAGAGTCTGCACGATCTGCAGTTGCTCGATGCAGTTGAACAGCAGCGGATCCTTTCCGACTGGAGCCGTGGCGAGCAGCCGCCGCCCGGTCGGCCCCGCACCATTCCGGAACTGCTGGAAGCCGGCCGAGAATTGGGCACCGACCGCATCGCGGTGCGCTGCGGTGACGAATACATCGATTACCCGACGCTGCACCGGCGTTCGGACAACTTCGCGCAGCTGCTCGCTGACCACCAGGTGGGCCCGGGATCACTGGTCGGGCTTTCCACGCGTCGCGGCATCGACCTGGTAGTGGCGCTGGTGGGCATCATGAAGGCCGGGGCCGGGTACTTCCCGATAGATCCCGGATATCCGTCGGCGCGCAAGCAGTTCATGGTCGACGACGTCGAGCCGCAAGTCATGGTGGTGACCAGTGAGGCGCTGGCCACGATGCCCGAACGTGATGACGTCACCATGATTTCACTCGACGACCCGGCGGTGCGGTCCGCGCTGGAAGAGCGGGCGCCGCGCTCGGTTCTGCCGCTGTCGCATCCGGACGACCCGATGTATCTGGTTTTCACTTCTGGGTCGACCGGCGAGCCGAAGGGAGTGCTCGGCACGCACCGCGCGATGGCCACCCGCCTGGATTGGCAACTACGGCGATACTCGGTGCCCGGCAACGATATTCGGCTCGCTCAGGCGTCGATGACGTTCCTCGAGGGCAGCATGGAGACCCTGGCCGGTCTGGCCGCGGGCGCCACGATGATTCTGGCCGACGACACCGAGCACCGTGACGCCGAAGCGTTGGCGTCGCTGGTGCGACGCCATTCGGTGACTCAGGTGACGGCGGTCGCCAGCCTGGTCTCCACCCTTGCCGACCAGTGGCCCGAGGTGGTGCGGTCGCTGACCCGCCTGGTGTGCAGCGGGGAGCCGGTGAGCGTGTCGCTGCTCGAGCGGCTCCTGAAAGTCACGGCCGCCCGCGGCGATGCGGGCAAGCCGGAGCTACTCAACAACTTCGGCGCCACCGAGACCTCCGGTGGGTTGGTGCGCGGACCGCTGACCCCGCCGGTGCCGATCCTGGGCGGGCCGACGCCAGACTCGCAGGTGTATCTGCTCGACGACGCCTTGAAGCCGGTGCCGGTCGGGGTGATCGGGGAGCTGTACTACGCCGGCGGCCAGCTGGTTAGGGGCTATTGGAAGCGGCCCGGACTCACCGCGTCCCGGTTTGTGCCTAACCCGTATGCCACCCAACCCGGTGCGCGGTTCTACCGCAGCGGTGACCGCGCGCGGTGGACCGAAGACGGCCGGCTCGAGTTCGTCGGGCGTGCCGACCATCAGGTGAAGGTGCGGGGTTTCCGCGTCGAACTGGGCGAGGTGGAGGCCGCGCTGAAGGCGGTTGACGGGGTGGCCGTGGCGGCCGCCCGCACCTGGGAGGCGCAGGACAGCACGACACTGGCCGGGTATGTGGTTGCCCAGCGACCCATTGCCGACGACGCGGGCAAGGCGGCGTTCGCGGGTGCGGTGCGAGCCGAAATCGCTTCGCGGTTGCCCGGATACATGATCCCGTCGTCGCTCACGGTGCTTGACCAGATGCCCAAGACCGAATCGGGCAAGCTGAACCGGCCAGGATTGCCGCGGCCCGCGGTGAGCACGACCGGCCGAAGCGAACCGCCGCGCACCGCCACCGAACGCACGGTGGCCGCGGTGTTCGCCGAATTGCTGTCGACCCCGGAGATCGGGCGCTCCGACGACTTCTTTGCACTCGGCGGCGACAGCATCCTATCGGTGCAGGTGGCGGCGCGCGCCAGGGCGGCCGGGCTACCCGTCAGTCCCCGGATGGTGTTCGAGAATCCGACGGTCGCGCAGCTGGCGGCGGTTGTCGACGCCGCGGAGCCGGGCGCCGAAGTGGCCGGCGCGGGGGATACCCGGCATGCCCCGATGAGCACCTCAGGGCTCTCGGCGGAAGACCTTGCAGCCGTGACCTCTTCGTGGCTCTCCCCGGACGAGCCGTGACCGCGACCGAGGCCGACGCACCGGCCGGCATCGACGATGTGATGGCGCTCAGCCCACTGCAAGAAGGGCTGTACTCACGGACCGTGCTGGCCGGGCTGGCCGATGCCGGCGCGGACCGCGTCGACGACCCCTATGTGATCGGGATGGCCGCCGACATCTCCGGAGCGCTTGACGTCGCGCGGCTGCAGCACTGCGCGGCGGCGATGCTCAAGCGCCATCCGAACCTACGGGCCAGCTTCGTCAGCCGGAACATCGCCAGGCCGGTGCAAATTGTGCCGTCTCGGGTGGTGCTGCCCTGGCGGCACGTCACCGCCGTGCCGGAGGACGTCGAGGCGTTGGAGGTTGAGGAGCGGGCGCGACCGTTCGATTTCGAGCGCACACCGGCCATCCGGTTCCTGCTCATCGAATTACCGCAGAAGCATTGGCGGTTGGTCATCACCGCCCACCACATCGTGATCGATGGCTGGTCGCTGCCGGTGTTCGCCGGAGAACTGATCACCCTCTACCGGGCCGGTGGCGACGCCGACGGGCTGCTGCCCGCGCCCCGGCCTTACCGCGATTACATCGGCTGGCTGGCCGGTCGTGATCGCGGCGCCAGCGAACGAGTCTGGCGTGAGCATCTTGGTGGCCTGACCGGTCCGACGCTGCTGTCAGCGGTCATGGGCGGCGACGATGCGGGCCGGGCAACGGCTCGAGGAGGAGCCGGCCGATCGAACCTGGGCGGCGACGCTGCGGGTGGTCTGCCCCGCCGGACCGAGCTGCGCAGCGATCGGCAGACCACCGCCCGGCTGGTCGACGGCGCCCGCTCACGAGGAATCACCGTCAACACGTTGACGCAAATGGCTTGGGCGTTGGTGCTTTCCCGCCTGACCGACCGCAACGACGTGGTCTTCGGAGTGACCGTGTCGGGCCGGCCGGCCGAACTGACCGGTGTGGAGACGATGGTCGGCTTGTTCATCAACACCGTGCCGCTGCGGGTGCGCATCGACGACGACGCATCGGTCGGCACGCAATGCCTTGCAGTGCAACGTGACTCTGCGGTGCTCCGCGAGCACAGCTACCTCGGGCACGCTCAGCTGCGGGCGTTCGGCGGTGTCGGCGAGATGTTCGACACCCTGCTCGTCTACGAGAATTTCCCGACCGGTGACCTGACCGGCGGCAGCGTGATAACCGCCGACGGTGTGACGTTCCGGCCTGCCGGGCTGGAGAGCCTGTCGCATTTCCCGGTGACGCTGGCCGTCCACCTGGCCGACGGCGAACTGATCGTGCTGGTCGAACTGATCGACGGGGCGTTGGGCGCCACGACCGCCGCCGCGCTGGGACGGCGCGTACTCACCACCGCCGAACGACTGCTGTCACTGTGGGATTGGCGGGTGGGCGACGTCAGCGTCTTGTTCGAAGACGAGGCGGCGCTGCTGCACGCCGCCGATCAACCGGGGCGACCGCCGTCCGGCGCACCGGGGATACACACCCGTTTCACCGCCGTCGCTGAAATCGTGCCCGACGAGGTCGCGGTCAGCTGGATGGGCGGGGCGATGAGCTACCGTCAGCTGGACACCGCCGCCGACCAACTCGCCGCCGCACTGCTCGCCCGCGGCGCCGCCGCCGAGATTCCGGTCGCCATCGACTTGCCGCGCGGCCCGCAATACGTGGTAGCCATGCTCGCAACGCTCAAGACCGGTGCGATGTGTGTGCCGCTGGAGCCAGGCATGCCCACCGAACGTGTGGCGTCGATTCTGCGCCAGAGCGGTGCGACGATCGTCGTCGACGACGACTTTCTGACGTCCGCCGACCATCCGCCGCCCAACGTATTTCGGCCGGTCGACGTCGAGGGTGAGCAGGCCGCCTACGTGGTCTTCACGTCCGGAACGACAGGAGAACCCAAGGGCGTCATCGGCACCCACGCCGCGGTCGGCGCGTACGCCGACGACCACATCGACTCCGTGCTGCGACCCGCTACAACACGATTGGGCCGTCGGCTGCAAGTCCTGCACGCATGGTCGTTCGCCTTCGACGCGGCCTGGCAGCCGCTGGTGGCACTACTCGACGGGCAGGCTGTCCATATCGTCGACCAGCAGACGCAGCCCGACGCCGAAGCGCTGGTGCGCGCCATCGTCGAGCGCGACATCGACATGATCGACACCACGCCGTCAATGTTCGCGCAGCTGAGGGCATTCGGTTTGCTGGACACCGCGCCGCTGACCGTCCTCGCGCTGGGCGGCGAAGCCATCAGCGCGCCGACGTGGGCGGCGATCCGCGCCGAATGCGCCCGGACCGGGCTGACTGCTTACAACTGTTACGGGCCCACCGAAACCACCGTGGAAGCGGTGGTGGCCCCGATCGCCGACTACCACAATCCGACGATCGGTCAAGCGACCCGCCACACCCGCGGTTACGTGCTCGATTCCGCGCTGCGTCCGGTTTCGTTCGGCGCGGTCGGTGAGCTCTATCTGGCCGGTGCGCAACTGACCCGCGGTTACCTCGGCCGTCCCGGCGAAACGGCCAGCCGATTCCTCGCCGATCCATTCGGCGAAAGTGAGCGGATGTACCGCACCGGCGATCTGGTGCGACGCCACCCGGACGGCTCGCTGCAGTACCTGGGCCGCGCTGACGCCCAGGTGAAGATCCGCGGCTACCGCGTCGAACCCGGCGAAATCGCCGCCGCACTCGAATCGCATCCCGGTGTCCGCCGCGCGGGCGTGGTGGTGCGCGAGCACCACGGTGCGGCACGGCTGACCGCCTACGTCGTCAGCGACCCTGCAGCGGCCGGCGCGCCGCCCACCGCGGCCGAGCTGCGCAGCATGCTCACCGCGCGGTTGCCGCGCTACATGTTGCCGCACCGCATCGTCGAGGTTGACGACATTCCGCTGACCAGCAACGGCAAGCTGGACGAGAGTTGGCTGACAGCAATCGATTCCGTCACCGCGACGCAATCGCGGCCCGAGACGGTCACCGAGTCCACCCTGGCCGAAGTGCTGTCCGAAACACTGCACAGCCCGCAGGTCGACGTCAACGCAGAATTCCTGCAGCTAGGTCTGGACAGCATCGCAGCGCTGACGGTAGTACAGGCGGCCCGCCGCCGCGGCATCGCGCTGCGTGCTCGGCTCATCCTGGAATGCAACACGATTCGCGAACTCGCCGCCGCGGTCGATGCCGAGACGGCGACTACCGGCCACCAGCCCGAAGACACCACCGCACCGATTCCGTTGCTGCCCAGCGCCCGATGGCTGTACGAATACGGTGAGCCGCGCAGGCTCGCGCAGATGGAAGCCATAGCGTTGCCCGCGGGCATCAGCGGTCAGCAGCTGCGGGCCGCGTTGACTGCCGTCGTCGCCGGTCACGAGGTGCTGCGAACTCGGCTCGACCGCGACACGATGACCCTGCTGCCGGTCCCGGCTTCGCAAATACTCACCGAAGTCGAGGTGACCGGCGACTTGCACGCGACAGTCACCGAGCACGCCCAAACAGCGCTGCAGCGACTCGACCCGGAACGAGGCACGCTACTGGCAGCGGTGTTCTTCCGAAACCACATCGCGCCCAACGTGCTGCTGTTAGCCGCACACGTACTGGCGATGGACCCGGCATCCTGGCGGGTGGTGCTCGGCGAACTCGACGTCGCCCTGCACGCGCTGCGCCACGGCGAGCACGTGACCGCGGTGCGGGAGCACACCAGTTATCGGTGCTGGGCGCGGACACTGGCGATGCGCGCCCAAGCGCTGGACACCCTGCCGTTCTGGAGGTCTCAGGTCGCCGGAGACGACCCGGATCTCGGATCCCGGCGGGTGCGCCCCGACGAAGACCGAGCGCGCGACCTGCTCGTCACGACGGCCTTCACCGACGCCGACGTCACCGGTCGGCTCATCGGCTGCGGTGTGCCCGTACTGCACCTGCTCGTCGCGGCGGCGGCCGAGACGGTGACCCGTTGGCGGC
>NZ_JBARMY010000037.1:0-5613 GCF_049802695.1 Mycobacterium sp. | reverse complement strand
GCGCGGCGGTCAGCGCGGCGCGGGTGGCCGGCGGTATGGCGGTCGCATCCTCGCAGGCGATGATCGCGGCGCGGGCGCCGGCAGTGGCCACCTGCTCGACGGTGAGTTCGGCGTCGAACAGCCACTGCGCCAGTTGTGTGCCGTTGACCCCGGGCCACACTGCGGAGGGGTTGACCTTGTCTTCGATCTGGCCCTGCACCAGCAGCGCGGCCTCATTGAGCCGGGCGGTGCGGATCCGCAGGCGGCGACGACGCCGTTCGTCAATTCGGCCGGTGTTCAGCACTTCGGCAGTCGTGTCGATGACGATGGCCATCCGCGCCCGCAGCGACCGGACAGTGGCGCGCAGCACGTGCTCGGGTTTGTCCGGCAGCACGTAGCTGCCGACTGCGAAGCTGCACGCGGTGCCCACCAGGACGGCCCCGACCAACCACGGCAGTTCACCGAGGGTGGCCCGCAGGTAGAGGGTGAAGAAGTAGGCCATGAACGAGACCATGCCCAGTGCGCGACCGCGCGGCCCGAATCGGCGCAGGTAAACCGAGGTGAACACCACGACCACGAACACGATGTCGGCGGCGAACTTGTGCGGTGCCAGCAGCGTTCCGATTGTGATGCACAGCGCGGCGGGCAGCGGCAGCAACGCCATCGTGATCTTCTGCTGACGAGGATCGGGCTCGTTGACGGCCCGCCCCGAAACCATCGTGATCAGCACGCCGAGCAGCGCGACCGTCACCGGCTGGCCCGTCGCCTTCGTGAGCAGAAAGAGGACCGCCAAGGCGCACACCAGCGCGACGGTGGTGCGGCTGGCCATTCGCAGCCGCAGCAACCCGGGGTCGGACCCGATCGTCCAGTTCTGCGCGCGCTCGTAGAAAGACGCGGCTGTCGAAACGAACCGCCGGTCCGGCGGTGCGGTGTCGATCACATCGCCGTACCGACCGGGCACTAGTGAGCCGCCTTTCGTCTGTGTCCAATGCACAATGTTCCCTCCCATGGTGACCGCTTCCCGGCGCAGCGATCAAAACCAGGCTCTCGCGTCGATTAGGGTTCCTCTCGTGAGCGCGCCGACTGCAGCGAAGCTGGCCGATGGTCGCTCACTGCTGTTCTTCACGTTGCCCGGCCACACCCCGGCGCCGGTCACCGATCAGCGCCCGCTGCCGCCCCCCGAGACGCGCCCGGCGCAGCTGCGGTTCGACCACTCGACCGGGCAGTGGGTGATCGTCGCGGCGTTGCGCCAGGACCGTACCTATAAGCCGCCGACCGATCAGTGCCCACTGTGTCCCGGGCCGACCGGTCTGACCAGCGAGGTGCCCGCTGCCGACTACGACGTCGTCGTGTTCGAGAACCGGTTCCCGAGTCTGGCCGGCTTCGGGGAATCGGCGTTGCAGGTGCCCAATGGTTTCGCGACCGCGGCCGGATACGGCCGCTGCGAAGTCATCTGCTTTTCCAGTGACCACACCGGTTCGTTCGCCGACCTGCCACCGGCGCATGCCCGTCTCGTCGTCGACGCGTGGCGACACCGCACGGCCGAGTTGATGACGTTGCCGGGCGTCGAGCAGGTGTTCTGCTTCGAGAACCGCGGTGAAGAGATCGGTGTCACGCTGACCCACCCACATGGCCAGATTTATGGTTACCCTTTCCTGACCCCGCGTACCGAGGTCATGTTGCGTCAGGCGAACGACCATCGAAACCGCAACGGCAGCAACCTGTTCGCCGACCTTCTCGCCAATGAGGTTGCCGACGGCAGTCGGGTGATCGCCCGCACCGACCGGTTCACCGCATTCGTGCCATTCGCCGCGCGCTGGCCGGTTGAGGTGCACATCTATCCGAACCGGTTCGCGCACAACCTTATCGATCTGACCGCCGCCGAGTTGGACGAGTTCACCGACATCTACCTCGACGTGCTGCGGCGCTTCGACGCGCTGTATTCTGCACCGCTGCCCTTTATTTCGGCGTTGCATCAGTTCAACGACACCGATGCCCAGCGAGACGGGTACTTCCACATCGAGCTGATGTCGATCCGGCGCAGCGCCGGCAAACTCAAGTATCTGGCCGCCTCGGAGTCGGCGATGGACGCGTTCATCAGCGATGTGACACCGGAGAGTGTGGCCGAGCGACTGCGAGAACTCGCATGACGGTCCGATACGCCGCGCCAGGACGGGTCAACCTGATCGGCGAGCACACCGATTACAACCTCGGGTTCGCGCTGCCGATTGCCTTGCCCCAGCGCACAGTGGTGATGTTCACGCCCGGACACGTCGACTCGATCACGGTGCGCAGCGATCGGGGCGAGGGCCAGGTGCGGATCCCCCTGAACACGACTCCCGGCGACGCGACGGGTTGGGCCGCTTATGTTGCCGGGGTGATGTGGGCGCTGCGCGACGCCGGTCACCTGGTGCCGGGCGGCACGATGTCGATCACCAGCAACCTCGAGACCGGGTTGGGATTGGCGTCGTCGGCCGCGCTGGAGTGTGCGGTCCTGGGTGCGCTGGCCTCGGCTGCCGACGTGCACATCGACCGCATGGAGCAGGCCAGGCTCGCTCAACGTGCGGAGAACGACTATGTCGGCGCGCCAACCGGTTTGCTCGACCAGATTGCTTCATTGTTCGCCGAACCGTCGACGGCGCTGCTCATCGACTTCCGCGAACTGACCGTGACGCCGATAGTGTTCGACCCCGACGGGCGCGGCATGGCCATGCTGCTGATCGATTCACGCGCACGCCATGAGCACGTCAGCGGCGATTACGCGGCGCGGCGCGAGTCGTGCGAGCGGGCGGCCGCCGACCTGCAGGCTTCGTCGCTGCGTGAGGTGCAGGACCGCGGACGGGCAGCGCTGGACGGGGTGGTCGACCGGCTCGACGCCCGGCGCGCCCGCCACGTAGTCACCGAAAACCAGAGAGTGCTGGATTTTGTTCAGGCACTGCGTGCTTCAAGCTTCATCGAAGCCGGCCGCATCTTGAACGCGTCACATGTCTCCATGCGCGACGACTTCGAAATCAGCACCGATCACATCGACTTGATCGTCGACACCGCGGTGCGGGCGGGCGCGTTCGGTGCCCGGATGACCGGCGGCGGTTTCGGTGGCTGCGTAATCGCTTTGGTGCCGGAGGCCCGCGCGGGCGCGGTGGGCGACGCGCTGCGACGGAATCTGCCCACCGCGGGATACCAGCGGCCGGTCATCATGCGCATCCAACCGGCGCAGGGCGCGGGTGTGTACTGACCCCACACAGCGTGCGGTCAGGTCGCCGGCGTGAACTTGATCGCGGCCAGGTGTTCGCGGCCGACTGCTTCGGTGAACTCCGCCAGCGACGGCACCTGCCCATCCCGGAACTTCACGCCCAGCGCGCGTTGCGCGCGTTTTGCGCCGTAGGCCTGCGAGGCGCGGTAGGCGAGATCGGCGACAGTCGCGCGGTCATCGATGAGTTCACCCCGTGAGGTCGCCGCCTTGCCGTCGTGCAATACCTGAGCGGTGGCGCCGTCGCGGAAGTTGTTCTTCCACCGTGCGCCGGTGATGGCATACAGGATTCCGTCTATGTGGTATGCGCTCAAGGGAATTGAATAGCGCCGCCCGGTCTTTCGACCGGTGAAGCTCACCACCATCAGCTCCTTGCCGACGGGTCCGCGAAGCGGGGTGCGCAGCAGCGCTTTGAAGACGGGGTTGATGAGACGGAGTACCGCGTTCGGCGGGTGCGAGATGGTGATCGCGTGGGACTGTTCTGGCATGCGACTACGGTAGGACCAATCAAAACCAACTGTGGCGGAACTGCCCAACGACCGGATGAACAGTGCCAACCTGATGCGCAAGTTCGGTGAAATACTGGGCGACCAAAGCACAGAGAGGTGTCGGAGTGGGCAACGATTTAGCGGGAAAGGTCGCGATAGTCACCGGCGGCGCGTCGGGCCTCGGGTATGCCACCGTCAAGAAGTTCGTCGCCGAGGGCGCGCGGGTTGTCGTCGCGGATCTCGATGTCGAGCGGGGCGAGGCACTTGCCGGTGAATGCGGTGAGAACGCGCAGTTCAAGCGCGTCGATGTCTCCGACGCCGAACAGGTAAGCGCTCTGGTTAGCACCGCGCTCAATGCCTTTGGCGGACTTCACGTCATGGTCAACAACGCCGGAATCTCCAGCCGGATGCACTCGAGCTTCCTGCGCGACGATCTCGCCGACTTCAACCGCGTCATGTCCGTCAACCTGCTCGGTGTCATGCTGGGCACCCGCGAAGCCGCGCGGCATATGTCGGAAGCCGGCGGCGGATCCATCGTCAACGTGTCATCGATCGGAGGCATTCAGGCCGGCGGCGGGGTGATGGCGTACCGGGCGTCCAAGGCAGCGGTCCTGCACTTCTCCAAGTGCGCCGCGATCGAGTTCGCGTCCTACGGTATTCGCGTCAACTGCCTCGCTCCCGGCAGCATCGTCACCCCGATTCTGGAGTCTTCGGTGCAGCACATGAGCGAAGAGGTCCGCGACATGCTCGTCAAGTCCTCTCGCGAGACGATGCGCAAAAACCGTCCCCTCGAGCGCGAGGGCACACCCGATGACGTGGCAGAAGCAGCACTGTATTTCGCCGGCGACCGGTCGGCCTACCTCACCGGCACTGTGCTGCCCGTCGACGGCGGGACCGTGACCGGCACACCGATCCGTCGTCGCGCGAAAGAAGCGATGCCAGGCCAAGTCAGTCACTTGACTTAAGGCCAACGCCGGTGTTCACTGAGTCCATGACCAGGCGGGCCGTGCGGTGACAGCAGCCCGGACAATTCGCAACGATCGCGCCAACAGCACGCGCGAAGCGATCCTGACCGCGGCCGAGCGGCTATTCGCCGAGCACGGCGTATATGCGGTGTCCAACAGGCAGGTCAGCGAAGCGGCCGGCCAGGGCAACAACGCCGCGGTCGGCTACCACTTCGGCACCAAGGCCGACCTTGTCGCCGCGATCGAAAGCAAGCACCGGGTTCCCATCGAACAGCTCCGCGAACAGATGGTCGCGCGAACCGCGGAGTCGACGGATCTGCGGGATTGGGTCGCCTGCCTGGTCCGCCCTCTCACCGAGCACCTTGCCGCCGTGGGCAACCCGACGTGGTACGCGCGCTTCGCCGCGCAGGCGATGGCTGACCCCACCTACCAGGAGACGATGTTTCGGGACGCACTCGCATCACCGTCGCTGGTTCAGGTGCTGAAGGGCATCAACCGCTGCCTTCCCGAGCTGCCGGACAACGTGCAGATCGCTCGCAGCATCATGGTGCGCAACCTGCTGATGCATACTGCGGCCGAATGGGAGCGGGCGCTGGCCGAAGGAACGCCGATATCCGAATCTGATTGGCCGCAGGGAACTTCGGACTTGATCGATGCCATCGTCGGACTGTGGCTGGCTCCTGTCACCGATTCGGGCACCGCAGTCCGAGAACCACTGGCGACATGAAGGTAGTCGTCGATCAGAACAATTGCGTCTCGTCCGGTAACTGCGTGATGCACTCAAGCGCGGTGTTCGATCAACGCGACGGGGACGGCGTGGTCGTCCTGCTTGATGAGAGTCCACCGGCCGAACAGGCCGACAACGTCCGACGAGCGGCTGCCGAGTGTCCGGCCCAGGTCATCCACATCCAGGAATGAGATAAGCGCGATG
>NZ_JBARMY010000036.1:0-4605 GCF_049802695.1 Mycobacterium sp. | reverse complement strand
TTGCCGGGTCACCAGCTTCCACTGTCGGCTCCTATTTGAGATGTTTGAGACTGTTGAATGACTGGTACCCAGGTTTGGCTTCGTACTAATCGGCCGCCAACGCGGCCGTGACACCTGTGCGTGAACGGATGTACGCGAGTCTGCCTAAGCCTTGCTTCTACCTGGAAATTCACTGTGTGGCATTGATGAAATCTTGTTTACGAGTGTACGCTGAGGATTAGCTTCTCACGGTAACATGACTTCCGGCCCCGAAATTTGTTGGTCTGAGTCAGGCCGGGTTGCGTCATCCACACGCGCAAATGGAAGGAGTGGCCAAATGCCGGAAGTGCAAGCACGCCACGATGGACACCCGGCGTTTCGCCGCCAGGTTCGGTTCGACTGGTCGGAACTGCCGCTGCACTGGGTACCTGATGACCCGTTTGCCACGCACATGATGAATGTGTTGCATTTGTTGTTGCCAGAGGGTGAGCGGCACTTCATCAAGGCCGTCCTGGAGGCGTCGTCGCTGGTCGACGACCCGGAACTGGAAGCGGCGATCAAACCGTTCATTCAGCAGGAGTCCTGGCATGCGTGGGCGCACCAGGTGGTGCTCAACCATCTGGCCGAGCAGGACATCGACACCAAGTCGTACACCGAACGGCTGGGCAAATGGCTGTCGGCGTCCCTGGGCGATCCGCCCAAAGTTTTTCCACCGGTGTTGAAGCGGTGGTGGCTGTATCGGCGGCTGGCCGATGTGGCCTCGCTGGAACACTTCACCGCGGTGTTGGGGCAGTGGGTGCTGCAGAACCGGGGTCTGGACTACGCGGGCACCAATCCGGCCATGTTGGACTTGCTGCGCTGGCACGGGGCCGAAGAAATCGAGCACCGCTCGCTGGTGTTCGACGTCTACCAGAATGTGTGCGGCAACTACCTGCTGCGGGTCCTGTCCATGCTGACGATCGCGCCGCTGTTCGTGGGCTGGTGGCTCTACGGTGTGGTGTACCTGATGAAGCGCGACCCGACCATCACCGCCAAACCGCGCTGGCGCGACTGGTTGCGCGCCGCCCGCCAGTACAAAGTGCCCGGGCCGTGGAAGTTGCTGGTGACCGTGCCAGTCCGCTATTTGCGGCCCAGTCACCATCCCAGTCACGAGGCGGACACTCAGATGGCGATGGACTACCTGGAGTATTCGCCGGCGGCCCGGGAAGCGCAGGAGCGCGCAAAGTCTCAGTGGAAGTCGCCTTCGACCGACATAGCCAAGGCGTGAGGGTTAAGGCAACGGGCCAGGAAGGAGCGGGAACTCGAGTGAAGGTTGTCGTGGACTATGACACATGCGACGGGAACGGCGTCTGCATGAGCATTTGCCCTGAGGTGTTCGAGGTGAAGGACGACGGTTTCCTCTACCTTCTCCAGGAGGAGCCGGGCGAAGAGCTGCGCGACAAGGTCGAGGGGTCGGTTGTTTCCTGCCCCACTCAGGCGATCACCGTTGAGGACTAACGCCGTGTCGTCGAATCATGGGCTGAAGCAGGTGCTCGTCGTTGGTTCCGGCGTGGCGGGAATACGGGCAGCGGAGACGCTGCGCAAGGAGGGTTACGACGGGGCGCTGACGATTGTGGGAACTGAACGGCACGCCCCCTACCACCGTCCACCCTTATCGAAGAAACTGCTCAGCGGCAAGGTGCAGCGGGCGGGCGTCGACCTGGCGCCGCAACTCGACATCGACGCGCGGGTGCTGCGCGAGGCGTCGGCCGTCGGACTCGACTTGCGTAAGTGCACCGTAGGGGTCCGCGACGGCGATCGCGAACAGGAGCTGGGCTTTGACGGTCTGGTCATCGCCAGCGGCGCCACTCCCCGCCAATGGCCGGGCGGTCCGGCGCCCGATGGGGTGTTCGTACTACGCACCGTTGACGACTGCCTGGCCATCCGGGAGCGGCTGGGCGCGAACCCCCGGGTGGTGGTGGTCGGCGGTGGATTCATCGGCGCAGAAGTCGCTGCGACTGCTCGGTCACTGGGTCTGGATGTGGTCCTTATCGAGCGGGCCGCCGGCCCGTTGCTGCCGGCACTCGGCGAGGAGATGGCACATCGCTATGCCGAGTTGCACCGGCGCCACGGTGTGGATGTGCGCCTGAACGTGAGCGTCGACTCGTTCGTCGGTGAAGGCCACGTGAAGGCTGTTCGACTCACCGACGGGTCGGAGATCAAGGCCGATCTTGTGGTCATCGGGTTGGGAGTTACCCCGGCCACCGACTGGTTAGACGGTTCCGGCCTGCGGGTCGACGATGGCGTGCTGTGCGACGCCACCTGTGCCGTCGAGGGCGCCACGAACATCGTGGCCGCCGGGGATGTGGCGCGCTGGTGGCATCCGCTCTACGAGACGCACCTGCGCATCGAGCACTGGGACCACGCTGCGCGTCAGGGTGCCGCGGCCGCACGAACTCTGCTGGCCGGACCGGGGCAGGGCGACGCCTACGATGAGGTGCCCTATTTCTGGTCGGACCAATATGACGTCAAACTGCAGATGTTCGGGGTTCCACGCGACTACGACACAATTCAGGTCATCGAGGGCGATGCCGATTCGTGGCATTTCGTGGCGGCTTACGGGCGCAACGGGCATACCATTTCGGTGCTGTCGACCATTCACGGCCGGGTCCATGCCTACCGGGATGCGATTGCCGGCCGTGCCGAGTTTCCGCCGCAAGTCCCGCCGCAATAGAACTGGTCAGCCACCCGCTTTGTCGATGCGCTTGATCAGCCGGGCGGCTGCGCTTTCGATCATGTGCCGGCGTCCTAACAAGGTCCGTTCGCGTTCGGCGCGGCGCACGGCCTGGCGGATCGTAATGCCCTGCTCGTAGCCCACTACGACGCGCGGATCAACGTAGGACCTGCGCGCCACCGCGGGCGTGTTGCCCAATTCCTCGCTGACAGCGCGCATTACGGCGGCTTCCTCGCGGCGGCGGGCGGTTTTCGAACTCGGCTCCCTGGCGACGGCGAAATGCTCGGCCGCCAGCACGGTGCCGTGCCAGGTCCGCAGATCTTTGACACTGAATTCGTTACCGACGACCTCGCGGAATCGTTCGTTGAGGTCGTCGGAACGCACTTCACACCAGCCGTCGGCGGTGCGGTAGACCAGGAAACGCTCACTGGTGGTTTCCGCGCGCAACAACGAGCGCACCGCCTTGATCAGCAGCGGGTCTTCCAGTGAAATGGTCCGTTGCACACCGCTTTTGGCCGGATAGTCGAAATCGACGCTGTTGCGGCCCACGCGAACGTGCTCACGGAGCAGCGTCGCCAATCCGTAGCTGCCGTTCTCCTCGGCGTACTCCTCGCCGCCGGCGCGGAAGTAGCCGCGGTCGATCAACTGTTGCGCGATCGCCAGCACCCGCTCGCGCTGAAGCCCCCGGCCGTTGAGGTCGGTGAGAACCTGGGCGCGCCAGTCGGGCAGGCGTTTGGCCAGAGTCAGGACCCGATCGAATTTCTCCTCGTCCCGCTCGGTCCGCCACTGGGAGTGATACACGTATTGCCGGCGCCCCGCGGCATCTGTGCCGACCGCTTGAATGTGGCCGTTCGGGTACGGGCAGATCCAGACCTTTTTCCAGGCCGGGGGAATCACCAGCGATTCGATCCGCGCCAGGATCTCCGGGTCGGCGACGGGCGCGCGGTCGGCGTCAACGTAGGAAAAACCCCGGCCGCGGCGGATTCTGGTGAGTCCCGTGCCGTTGACGACGCTCCTGCGCAACTTCATGGCCGTGCCTTGCTATGCCGGCGAAGTCGGCGTGCGGCCGTCCACCGACCGCTGCAGCCTCGAGGAGCGCTTCACGGCCGTAAATTACCCAGAGCCGCGCCGCATTACACCTTCGACGGCTTTGCGCTACGCCTCCCGCCGATGCTAATGCCCGGGGGGAAGTTGACGTGGTCCCTTGGCCGCCTCGAGCTCACCGGGCCGATCCTGTTCTGCCAGTGCGGGATTAGGCCGGCCGGCCAGGCCACCGGCTGCGGGGCGCTGTCCCTCAAGGTCGATCGGCCACGGCGCCGTGCGGTCGGCGTCGACGGGGTCAAAGACAGCCGGCCCGTCGCCCCGGCCCTCGGGGCCGGCTGAGCGTTCCCAAGGGCGCAGGCTCTCCTCCACGTCGACGGTCACCTTGCGAGTCCGTTTGAGCGAGAAGTTGATCTCTTCGACTTCTTCGAATACCTGTCGTGCGGCCCGTAACGGTTGGGTCGTGGTGTCGATCGCCCGGGCGACGAACGTCGGAACCAAAGGACGAATCCACCGCGCAGCGGCTCTGGCGACGTCCGGGATCGTCGGGGTGGCGCCGCGCCCGTGGACGACCGCTTGCGCTGAGGCGGCGTCGGAGCCGACCGACGCGGGCAGGTTGTCGGTCTCTGGGGCATGGGCGGCTGCGGGCAGCAAGGCCGCCAAGCTCGCCGCCTCAGCCTCGGCGGCGATCGGCAGGTAGATGTCGTCATTCACCGGCTCCACCGGCTCCACGAGGTGAAGAGCCGGCTGCGCCGGGCTTTCGAGCTCCTCGGTCACCCGACGGCGGTGGTGCGCGCGGTCGATCTCGGCCTGCGCCTCGACCGCGAGCCGGGCCGCGGCGAGTTGATGCTCGGCCCACAGCATCTCAGCCG
>NZ_JBARMY010000035.1:0-5505 GCF_049802695.1 Mycobacterium sp. | reverse complement strand
ATTGCCGGGTCAAGTGTCATCGCACACTGATCCCCGCGGCGGCCATCGCCGCCTTGACCTCTTTGATGGTCAACTCGCGGAAATTGAACACGCTGGCCGCCAGCACCGCATCGGCCCCCGCCCCGACTGCCGGTGCGAAGTGTTCCACCGCACCCGCTCCCCCGCTGGCGATCACCGGCACGGTGACCGCCGCGCGAACCGCGCGCAGCATCGCCAGGTCGAAACCGGCTTTCGTACCGTCGGCGTCCATCGAATTCAGCAGGATCTCACCGACTCCCAACTCCGCGCCACACGCCACCCACTCGATGGCATCGATACCGGTGCCGCGGCGCCCGCCGTGCGTCGTCACCTCCCATCCCGAGGGTGTGGGCGCCGAACCGGCCGGCACAGTGCGTGCGTCGACGGACAACACGATGCACTGGGAACCGAAGTGTTGCGCCATGTCGGCCAGCAGTTCCGGACGGGCGATTGCGGCGGTGTTGATCGAGACCTTGTCGGCACCGGCGCGCAACAGCGCGTCGACGTCGGCCACGGTGCGTACGCCACCGCCGACAGTGAGCGGGATGAAAACCTGTTCGGCCGTGCGGCGCACCACCTCCAGCATGGTGGACCGCCCCGCCGACGACGCCGTCACGTCGAGAAACGTCAGCTCGTCGGCGCCCTCGGCGTCATAGGCGGCAGCGAGTTCGACCGGGTCACCGGCATCGCGGAGATTTTCGAAGTTGACACCTTTGACCACCCGACCGGCGTCGACGTCCAGACACGGAATCACCCGTATCGCAACCCCATTGAGAAAAGACATTTCAGTACCGCTCAGGACCGCCGGTACTGCGCAAGACGTCGAGCATCTGCTCGTGCACCCCCGGAGCCGCAGCCAGCGCGGACCGCGCGTCGGGCGTCCACGGCTCGCCGGCCAGATTCGTGACGATGCCACCGGCGGCGCGAATCAGCGCCACGCCCGCAGCGTGGTCCCAGGCGTGGTCGCCGAAGCTGACCGCACCACCCAGGATTCCGCCGGCGACATAGGCCAGGTCGATACCGGTGGCGCCGTGCATGCGCAGCCGCGACGACACCCGACTCAGATTCTCCAGCACCGCAATCCGGTAACGTCCCGGGAACCGGCCCCGTGAATCGGCGTTGAAGGTTCCGACACCGATTATGGAGTCGGCCAGTTCCCGCGGTGTCAGCGGTGGCTGCGGCACATCGTTTCGCACCAGCGGACCGCCCAGCACTGCGGTGTAGCGCTGGCCGGTGAACGGCAACCACGTCAGGCCTGCCACCGGTTCACCGTGGTGCAGCAGGCCCAACAGGATCGCGGCCATCGGCGAGCCGGCGGCGTAGTTGAACGTTCCGTCCACCGGGTCCAACACCCACACCCAGGGTGAGGCGAGGTCGGGGCCGCCGAATTCCTCGCCGTGCACACCGATTCTGGTTTCCCGCATCAGCGCGTCGACAACTTGACGCTCTATCGCCAGGTCGACCTTGGTGGCGAAGTCGTCACCCCGCTTGCTGACCGCGGAAGCGGCGCGGTGGCCGTCGACGAACTGTTCGGTCGCCGCGTCGAGGATCGCCGACGCCTGCCGCACCAGAGCATCCAGGTCTTTCGATTCCAGCACGCCCACTGCTCTACTCCGCCACCGCGGCCAACGCCTCCGGCAAGCGGAATCGTCCGGCGTACAGCGCTTTCCCGACGATGGCGCCTTCGACTCCGCGGTCGGCCAGGGTGGCGAGTGCGCGCAGATCGTCCAAACTGGACACACCTCCGGACGCGATCACCGGCGCATCGGTGCGAGCGGCGACCGCACTGAGTAGCTCGAGGTTGGGGCCGGCCAGCGTGCCGTCCTTGGTGACGTCGGTGACGACGAACCGCGAACAGCCCTGACGGTCGAGGCGATCCAGCACATCCCACAAGTCGCCGCCGTCGGTCTCCCAGCCGCGGCCGCGCAACCGGTGCTGGCCGTAGACGATCTGCACGTCCAGGCCGACGGCGACCTTGTCGCCGTGCTCGGCGACCACTTGTGCGCACCACGGCGGATTCTCCAGCGCGGCGGTGCCGAGGTTGACCCGCGTGCAGCCGGTGGCCAGGGCCGCGGCCAGCGACTCGTCATCGCGGATGCCGCCGGACAGTTCGACGTGGACGTCGAGCTTGCCGATGACTTCGGCGAGAAGTTCCCGGTTGGAACCGCGCCCGAATGCGGCGTCCAGGTCCACCAGATGGATCCACTCGGCGCCATCGCGCTGCCAGCCAAGCGCGGCGTCTACCGCTGAGCCGTACTCGGTTTCGCTGCCGGCTTTGCCCCGCACCAGCCGCACAGCGCGGCCTTCGATGACGTCGACGGCAGGCAGCAGAATCAGCGACATTTCTTAGAGTGCCTCCACCCAATTGCTCAACAGCGTCGCCCCGGCGTCGCCGCTCTTCTCCGGGTGAAATTGGGTTGCGGCAAGTGGCCCGTCCTCGACGGCGGCCAGAAAGGGTGTCTGGTGGGTGGCCCACGTCAACAGCGCGGCGGGGCTGCCGTCCCACCGTTGGGCGGCATAGGAATGCACGAAATAGAACCGGGTGGTCGTGTCGAGTCCCTTGAACAGCCTGCTGCCCGCGGCGGTGTCGACCACATTCCAGCCCATGTGCGGGATCACGGGTGCGTCGAGCCGGGTTACCGCACCCGGCCACTGCCCGCAGCCGGAGGACTCGACCCCGAATTCGATGCCACGTTCGAACAGGATCTGCATGCCGACGCAGATGCCCAGCACCGGACGTCCGGCTTCCAACCGCTCGCTGATCAGCTTGTCGCCGTCGACATTTCGCAGACCCTTCATGCAAGCATCGAACGCACCGACACCCGGCACCACCAGGCCGTCGGCCGCTGCGGCGGCGGCGTGGTCGGTGGTCACCTCGACCGCGGCTCCAACCCGCTGCAGCGCCCGCTGCGCCGAACGTAAATTGCCTGAGCCGTAGTCCAGCACCACAACGGATTTGGCTGTCACAACGTCCCTTTGGTGGACGGCACCCCGGTCACCCGGGGATCGGATTCCACCGCCTGGCGCAGGGCGCGGGCGACGGCTTTGTACTGAGCCTCGGTGACGTGATGCGGGTCGCGGCCGTAAAGCACCTGCACATGCAGCGCGATGCGGGCGTTGGTTGCCAGCGACTCAAACACGTGCCGGTTGATTACGGTGTGGTAGGGCACCGAACTACCGGCGATCGTGGTGTGTCGGAGGTAATCCGGCTCACCCGTGTGCACGAAGTACGGTCGGCCGGACACGTCGACGGCGGCGTGGGCCAGCGTTTCGTCCATCGGAATGAAGGCATCCCCGAACCGTCGAATGCCCTTCTTGTCGCCGAGGGCCTGCCCGAGCGCCTGGCCCAACACGATTGCGGTGTCTTCGATGGTGTGATGCCCCTCGATCTCGACATCACCCTTGGCGCGCACGGTCAGATCAAAGCTGGCGTGACTGCC
The DNA here is from genome assembly GCF_049802695.1 of Mycobacterium sp. GTDB lineage: Bacteria > Actinomycetota > Actinomycetes > Mycobacteriales > Mycobacteriaceae > Mycobacterium. Next base: position 2,047 of record NZ_JBARMY010000035.1, on the reverse strand, counting down.
CAGCGCGGTCAGCATATGGTCGTAGAACGGAACGCCAGTGTCGACCTGCACCCGGCCGGTGCCGTCGAGATCTAGTTCGACGAATATGTCGCTTTCCCTGGTGGTGCGCTCGACGCGCGCTAAACGGCCGGCGGTCATGACGCTCCCAGTGGCTGGGCCAGTTGGGTCGCCGCGAGCTGCGAACTGACGCGCAAAAAAACGTCGTTCTCGTCGGCCACACCGATGGTGGTGCGCAGGTAGCCGGCAATACCGACATCGCGGATCAGCACTCCGGCGTCCAGGTAGCGCTGCCAGGTGGCGGGCGCGTCGGCGAACCGCCCGAACAGCACGAAGTTGGCGTCGCTGGGAACGACGTGAAATCCCATGCCGGTCAGCGCCGCGCTCACCCGCTCCCGTTCGCCGATCAGCGTCGCGACACTGCCCAGCGTGTCGTCAGCGTGCCGCAGTGCAGCGCGGGCGCTTGCCTGAGTGACCGACGAGAGGTGGTATGGCAGCCGTACCAGCAGCATCGCGTCGACGACGGCCGGGGTCGCGATGAGGTAACCGAGCCGGCCGCCGGCGAACGCGAACGCCTTGCTCATGGTGCGGGTGACGATGAGCTTGGTCGGATACTCCTGCACCAGCGCCACTGCACTGGGCTGCGCGGAGAACTCGCCGTAGGCTTCGTCGACTATCACGATCCCGGACACCGCATCGAGCAGCCGCCGCAGGTCGCGCAACGGAACGCTTTGCCCGGTCGGATTATTCGGGCTGGTGACGAACACCACGTCCGGCCGGCGCTCGGTCACGGCGGCGACCGCGGCGTCGACGTCCAGGCTGAAGTCGTCGGCCCGGAGTGTCTGCATCCATTCGGTGTGGGTGCCGTCGGAGATGATCGGGTGCATCGAGTACGACGGCACGAATCCGATTGCGCTGCGCCCTGGTCCGCCGAACGCTTGCAGCAACTGCTGCAGGACCTCGTTGGAACCGTTGGCGGCCCAGAGGTTTTGGGCACCGAGCGGCACACCGGTCTGTGCGGTCAGATAGGCGGCGAGGTCAGCACGCAGAGCCGCCGCGTCACGATCGGGATAGCGGTGCAGGTCGGCGGCCGCGTCGCGCACCGATGCCACGACGTCGTCGACAAGCGCCCTGCTGGGCGGGTGCGGGTTCTCATTCGTGTTCAGCCGCACCGGGACCACCAATTGGGGTGCACCGTACGGGGTTTTTCCGCGCAGGTCGTCGCGCAACGGCAACTCGTCGAGGCTGACCCGCAGCGGTGATCGGGTCATCGCTCGAACCTCCGTCGTATCGCTTCGCCGTGCGAGGGCAGGTCTTCGGCCTTGGCCAGTGTGACGACATGTCCCGCAACGTCTTTCAGCGCAGACTCGTTGTAGTCGACGACGTGGATGCCGCGCAGGAAGGTCTGCACCGACAGCCCGCTGGAGTGCCGGGCGCTGCCCGCCGTCGGCAGCACGTGATTGGAGCCGGCGCAATAGTCACCGAGACTGACCGGCGACCACGGCCCGACGAAGATCGCGCCGGCCGAGCGGATCCGCGCCGCGACGGCGGCCGCATCGGCGGTCTGGATCTCCAGGTGCTCGGCGGCGTAAGCGTTGACCGCGCGGATTCCGGCGTCGAGGTTGTCGACCAGGATGATCGCCGACTGGCTGCCGCTCAGCGCTGTCGTCACCCGCTGCCGGTGCACGGTGGTGCCAAGCTGTTTGGCCAATTCGGCGTCCGTGGCGTCGGCCAGTTCGGCGCTCGGGGTCACCAGCACGCTGGCGGCGAGGTCGTCGTGTTCGGCCTGGCTGATCAGATCAGCGGCCAGGTGGGCAGGGTCGGCGGTGTGGTCGGCCAGGATGGCGATCTCGGTCGGCCCGGCTTCGGCGTCGATACCGACCCGCGAGCGGCACAGCCGCTTGGCGGCGGTGACGTAGATGTTGCCGGGCCCGGTGATCATGTCGACCGGCGCTAGCTCCGCGCCGTCGGTGTCGACGCCGCCGTAGGCCAGCAACGCCACCGCCTGGGCACCGCCGACCGCCCAGACCTCGTCGACGCCGAGCAGCTT
>NZ_JBARMY010000034.1:0-3310 GCF_049802695.1 Mycobacterium sp. | reverse complement strand
GCTCCCATCAGCGTGCCGCCGAACCACGCCGCAGCACCAAGATCATGCAATGACCGGACCACGGTATTGCGAGTCGACATGAAAATCCCTCCCGAAAAATCAATGCGCTGGCGCAGCACTGCTCGACGCCGGCTCTACCCGGCACGGGTAGACATGTGCCGAACATCTGAAACATTGCGCTATTGGGCCACCGCTTATTCGAGCCCGAGCAGTCGCTCGGCGTTGAGGTGGGCGATCTTCTGCCGGTCCCCCGGCGGGATCGGCAGCTGCTCCAGGAATCGGCGGCCGGCCGCCATGTCGGCAAACGGATAGTCGGCGGTGAACACCACCCGGTCGACACCGATCACGTTGGCCATGGCCTGGTAGGCGTTGAACGACAAGCTCCAGCTGGGATCAACCGAGCCGGGTTGCTGCCCGGCGAACTCGCCCGCCAGGATGCCGCCGTAGAAGTTCTCCCGCAGGTACTCCTTGACGGTCCGCTTGAGGCCGCTCTCCTCTGGGGGGAACGAGTAGTCCGTCCGCCACGCCATCCAACTCAGCGCCTCGAAGTGATGGCCGACGATCACCTGCAGTTTGGGAAAGCGATCGAACACGCCGCCGAGAATGAGCCTGACGCAATGGATTCCGGTGTCGATATGCCAACCGAGCCCCGCCACGGCCAACTTGGCCGACACCGCCGGCGCAAGGCCTTGGTAGTACGCGTCGATCACCGGCCGCGGGGGAACCGTGGGATGCAGATAGATCGGTACGCCGAGTGTTTCGGCCGCTTCGAACACCGGCCAGAAGAACTGGTCGTCGAGGTAGCGGCCGTCGACGTGACCATTGATCAGCGCGCCGACGAAGTGATGGTCGCGCACCGTCCGTTCCAGCTCCGCCACGGCCGCGTCGGGATCGCGCATGGGCAGGGTGGCGAAGCCCAGAAAGCGGTCCGGATGCTCGGTGGCTGCGACGACGACGGCGTCGTTGGCCTGCCGCGCGAGTTCGACGGCCTGCGGCACCTCGACCGCCTCGACGCCGGGAACATTGGAAAGGATCTGCACGTCGATACCCGCGGCGTCCATTGCGGCGATTCGCCCCTCCCCCAGGTCTTCAATGCCCGGCGGCGGCCACCCGCGTCCTCCCGTGCTCACATCGAATAATTTGCGAGGGCTGTTGGGGTGCGCGTCCGCGATAGCCGGCAGCGTGTAGTGCTCCTCGAAGGCAATGATCTTCATGAGCCCAGTCATACCGAACGGATCTGGGTGTCGGCTGGTAGGCCAAACGGTTAGCCGCTGGTGTGGGCGATCAACACGTCGATTTTGGCCCGAGTGGCCACGGCTCCGGGGATCGAGAACACCCGGCCGATGATCGCGGCTCCGGTGTCCAGTCCGACATTGCCGACCACCAGCAAATCGGCGCGTACTTCCTCGGCAAGATCCACCAGCGCATGCACGGGAGCACCCTTGATGGGGCGGTCCTCGATGTTGGTCGCCCCCGCCGCCTTGGCGCGATCACGTGCATCGTGCAACATCGCGTAAATAGGTGCGTTTCCGGAGACCTTGTAGGCCTCCTTCCCGAGGGCATCGGCCGCGCGCAGGTCGTCTTTCTCCGGTAGGTAGCCAGTCGCGATGATCAGCTTCGCGTTGGCCTCGGCCGCAATCTTGCCGGCGCGCTCGACCGCGCGCAGTGAAGACTCCGAGCCGTCGGTGCCGACCACCACCGTCTTGTAGGTCGTCATGTTCCCCTCCGCAGCGTTGTTGGCAAGGTTCTCCAGGTCCTGCAGAACCCTAGCGCCGCTGGCCATCGCGGCCCGAAGTTTCGGCCAGATTGGCGTATGTCTCTCGCCGGCCGCGTTAGCGCTTAGCCGATTCAAATCATTCCGCTGCGTTCGAGAGCTTTGGCACACTCCACAGCATGCTTCCCCATGATCGTTCCCAGCGAGGTGTAGGCCGCGAACTGAGCCTCGTTGAACCATTGGTCGGATGTCGAATCATGAGGGAACACCTCACTCTCCGCCGCATAGGTCAGCAGCCACTCTGGACAACCTTCCCATAGAACAGCTTTCGCGAAAATCAGAACGCCGCGCGGATTCTGCGACTCCGTCAACCCCGCCGCCAACGGGTATTTGATTCTGCCGAAAGTCACGGTTCCTTTTGTGAGTCGGCCATTCAAGCCAGCTAACGCGTGTCCTTCGGGAAATGGCCTGCCGGAGCCAGGAGCGATGTTGTTCACCGAGTAGGGGCCGTGCTCGTTGAGTTCAATCGTTACGCCCAATTCGTATTCCGCCAGCCGCATCGCATCCGACAATGTGCTGAGTAGCGGAGGGGCATCGCCGCCGGCGTCGATGCAGAAGACGAGGCGACAGCGTCGGCGCAGTGCCTCGACCAGTCCAAGGTTCTCGTAGTGGCCGCCGTCGGTCAACTGCACAAGGCGCGCGTCGTCGTAGTTGAAGCCGAAGAGTTCACGATAGAAGTACCCCGCGCCCCGGATGGTAGGCAATGACGTTGGCCACGGGCGGTTTTCGTCTTCTGGGTCAACGCGGTCACCTTTTTGTGCGCCAACCAGGTTGCCCACAAGTTTGGGATTCGGCAGCCATGTTCCGAGTCGGGCACCCGAAACGGCCAGCAGTTTCTGATAGCCGTTGTCCATCCGTCCCATTGCTGAAGCAAACGCTGCACCGCTCACTGCGACTGATGCCTCGACTGTGAGATCTCGCTTCAGTCGCGGCGGCGCTACGTCGAACAGCTGCCGGGTCTTGAGCCATCCGAGATCGGGGCCACCGATGTGGTCAGCGCTGAGAACGTAAGACACCGCGTTGAGACCGGGCGCCGGGGTTGCTGCTCCCGACAGGGTGGCCGCGGCGGCGAAGACGAATTTCGGGCCCTTGGCTGGAGCATGACCGTAGTCAGGCAGCCAAGTCCATTCGGTCGCCGGATAACGCTCGGCTTGCCAACCGCACGGCGATGCTTTGACGCGACGCACAGCGAAGGTTCGTGCCAGCCGTAGCCGATAAAACGGATGCAAGCTCAGCGACGTGACGTCTGCAAAGCCAAGGAACAGCAAGGCAGCACTGAGCAGGAGCAACTCCATCACCCACCCATAGCTGGGCAAGACCGGGATGGCGCCTTGGCAGGCATAGGGTGCGGCTCGTTGAAAGATATCGACGGCAAAGCTTCCGAGCACCGCAAGCCACGCCAATCCCAGTAGCGCAAACGTCCCCAGCACCAGGATCAGCTGCAGAACACCTGGCGGTAGTAGCCGCGTCCACCTGGACGCCGTCGCCGCATCGTTGAGGGGCAGCGCGTCGCGCTTCTTGAGCAGCATCGTGACG
>NZ_JBARMY010000033.1:0-9802 GCF_049802695.1 Mycobacterium sp. | reverse complement strand
TACAGCTCCACCCGTGAGCGGATGTTGAGCTTGCGGTAGACGCGGCTGAGGTTGACTTCGACTGTCTTCGGGCTGATGAACAGTTCCGCGGCGATGTCCTTATTGGTCATCCCCGACGCGGCCAGCTCGGCCACACGATGCTCGGACGCGGTTAGTCCCTCGGCGCGGCGCCTGCCCGACGTTCCCCGCGCCAACTCGGCGCGAACACGGTCGGCCCACAACGTCGTGCCGAGTCGCTCAAACGTGTGCAGCGCATCGCGCAGCGTCGCCGTCGCGGTGTCGCGTTGGCGTTGCCGACGCTGGAGCTGGCCGAGCAGCAACTGGGTGCGGGCCCGCTCAAACGGCATGGGCAGGCGCCCGTGCTCGGTCATCGCAACCTGCGCCGCCGCCGTCGCCGCATTCAGGTCGCCGCGCCCGGCAAGCAACATCGCGCGGCAGCGCCCGCCCACGGCTAACATCCACGCGCGATCAAGCCGGCGCCCGTTGCGCTCAAGCGCTTCGATCAACGGCTGGGCATCGGTGAGGCGGCCCAGGTGGATCATCGCCTCGACGGCATCGGGGACGAACGCGGCGGCAACGATCTCGGTGGCATTGGGCGCTGCGTCGAGTTTGGCCAGCAGAGGCTGCAGTGCGTTCAGCGCAGCGCGGTAGTTGCCCAGCGAAACCTCAAGGAAACCCAACGTCGTGATCGGCCAGACGACCAGGAGGTTGGCCCCGCAGCGCTGGCTGGCGGCGAACGCCTCATCGGTGTCGGCGCGCGCCTCGTCGACTCGCCCGGCATAGGCGGCCAGCGCTGCCCGGGCAGTCAACGCTATGAAGGACGGGACGTCGCCTCCTAGCAGCGCAGCGCGTTCCGCGGTGTCCTCAGCGATGAGGGCGGCCTCGGCGAAGTTGCCCCGCCAGATCTCGAGCAGAACACTATGGACGGCGACGAAAATCAATTCGTTCTCGTCACCGCGCTCGATGCAACGCCGCCGAATGGACACCAACGCGCGGTGGGCCGCCTCGAGCTGCCCGGTCCAGGCCAGCAACATGGCATTTTGCATGCTGGGACGGAAAGCCATCGGCATATCCGCGTGTCGGTCCTCCAACTCCAGTGCGCGAGCCAGAACGGACTCGTCGAGACCGTCGCCGCGCAAGAAGCACAGGATCACCCGCATGCTCAGCGCCTGACTCAGCGGATGCGGCTGCCCGAGCCGTTCGGCATCGTCGACAGCGTCCTCGATGCTGCGGGCAGCGGCGCTGAAATAACCAGCGTTGTACCGCGCATACGACAACGTAATCAGCAGCCGGGTCCGCAACGCCAGATGATCGCCGGCCTCGCCGAGCGCGCGCTCGAGCACGCGAGCGGCCTCAAGGAAACTGTCGCCGAAAAGTAACACAAAGCCGAGCAGACTCAACGCCTCCGCTCGGAGCATGCCAGGCTCCGTCGTATCGATGGTCTTCTCGAGCAGGGCCCGCGCTCGTCGCGCGTCCCCGGCATTGAGATGGTGACTCGCCGACCGGATCCGGCGCTCGGGTGTGTCTGCGCCTAGACGGATTGCCAGTTCAAGCAGTTCCGCGGCGGCCGCGGGTGCTCCCCTGCTGTGTGCGATGTCGGCAGCGGTGTCGAGGGCTTCCAAGGTTTGGGGCTCGCCGGTGGTGTCGGACAGGGCGAGGTGACGCGCCCGGAGTTCGGGTTCGGTGACGAGCTCGGCCAAGCGGCGGTGCATGGCGCGGCGACGTCGCGGCGCTGCGCCGCTGTATACGCCGTGCGCAAGTACCGGGTGGGTGAACCGCACGCGGTTGCCGTCGATCGCAACGACCGCATGAGCTTCGGCCTCATCGAGCAGCTCCGCGAGGCGATCGGGCACGGTGTTGGTTGCCCGGGCGACGAGCTGGACGGTTGGATCGGCGAGGCTGGCCATCGCTAGCAGGGCGTCTTCAGCGCCCGCGCTGACCCGACCGATTCTCGTACGCACCAGCTCGGCGAGGCTGCCCGGCAGATCCAGTTGGTTGTCGCGCGTTCGGGTGGTGATCTCGCGCGCCAGTTCCAGTGCATAGAACGGGTTTCCACCGGAGACCTCGTGGATGCGCAGCAAGGTGGAGCGCGGGAGCGACCCGCCCAATCGGCTCGCCAGGACCTGACGCAGTTCGCCCAGCGTCATCGGCTGCACGTGGATTCGACGCACGGTGCCGGGGCTTGGAAGCTGCAGCCGCAAGGCCGCGTCCTCGGTCCGTGTTGTGAAGAGCCAGGCCACCCCATGGGGAAGCCGGCGCGCGGCGAACGACATCACGTTGTTGCTGGAGGCATCCAGCCACTGAAGGTCATCAATCGCCACTAGCACCGGGTCCTGGCCGGCTAACCGATTGATGACTGCCATAAACGCCGCCGCCACGGACCGTGCATCGGTGACCCGGCCATCATTGCGATTGCGCAGAAGAGCGGCGTCCAAGCCCTGTCGCTGGGGCGCTGGTAGGTCCGCCCACATCGAGTCATCGACCGCACCTAGCAGGTCGGCCAACGCGGTATAGGCCAGCACCGATTCTGCGGCCGCGGCGCGGGCGGCGAGGACGCGGAAACCGCGCTCGCCAGCGCGGCGCAATACATCCAGCCACAGTGTCGTCTTACCGACACCCGGGTCGCCCTGTATCACCAGGGCGGCGGGCTCATTCGGCGCCGAGTCGAGGAAATCGGCGAGGGTCTGCTCCTCTGTCCGTCGGCTCACGATTCGTTCCGACACCGTTGACGCGTGCCCGACGCGGGCCGGTCCAGAGATGCGTCGCCTCGAGGTCGTCGCACACGCATGCAAACACCACGTGGCAACCGAGGGGACATGGCCATCGCGTAGCCTCACTGACACTCGTTGACGACAAGAGCATCGTATTGCCTGTGGCACCGCGCCGAGGACACTGTACCCATACACCGACAATTTGCTGCATCTGTCGTCGCGGTTCAGTAGTGCAGCAACTGTGAATTGACTGGATTTGCCGCACATCTGCGCCGGCGGAGTCGCCAGACCCGAGCGTGCAACCACTGCGACACGGCCGATTTTTCGCAGTGAGCGCGCGTTGGGCGCGAAGAGGTTAGGCACCTACCGGCTTGTCGGGGGTGAATACCATCGGCATCGATTCCAGACCGCTGACGAAGTTGGCTGGGCGCAAAGGCAATACGTCATCATCGGCGGCCAGTCGCAGATCGGGCAGGCGCTCGAGCACTCGGTCGGTCATCAGCCTCAATTCCAGGCGGGCCAACTGATTTCCCAGACAGAAGTGGGTGCCGAAGCCAAAAGCTACGTGGCTGTTGGGGTCTCGCCGGATATCAAACTGGTCGGGGTTCTCGAACATGGCCTCGTCGAAGTTCGCCGACTCGAACAGCAGCATGATTTTCTCGCCCTCACGCAGCGATGTGCCGTGAAAATCGGTGTCGACGGTCAACATTCGGCACATGTTCTTCACCGGCGACGTCCAGCGCAGCATCTCCTCAATCGCCAAGGGCAGCATCGAACGGTCGGCGACCATCGCGTCCCATTGATCGCGGTGACGCACCAACTGCTCGGTCCCGCCGGACAAGGTGTGCCGAGTGGTCTCGTCGCCGCCGATGAGGATCAGCAAAGTTTCCATCACGATCTCTTCGTCGGACATCCGCTGTCCTTCGACCTCCGAGTTCACCAGGATGGAGAACAGGTCGTCGGTCGGCTCGGCGCGACGCTTGGCGATGATGCCCATGGTGAACTCGGTATACGCGGCGAACGCATTCATCACCGCCTGGAACTCCAGCCCGGCTGGGTCGATGTGCGAGCTCAGGCCAGTCACCAGATCGTCCGACCACTTCAACAGCATGCCGCGCTCCTCGGGCAGCACCCCCAGCATGTCGCCGATCACCGCCATCGGCAGCGGAGCCGCGATGTCGCGGACGAAGTCGCACTCACCCCGTTCACAGACCGCGTCGATCAGCCTGTCGCACAGCTTGGCGATCGACGGTTCTTTCTCCTGCACGCGCTTGCGCGTGAACCCGGCATTGACCAGCTTGCGGCGCAGCAGGTGTGCCGGGTCGTCCATGTCGATCATGTACGGCATGCCCGGCTGGTCGGGACGAATTCCGCCGGTGCTGGAGAACAGCTGCGGATTCCGTTCGGCGTCGATGATGGCCTGATAGGTGGTCGCCCCGGCCAGACCGTTCCGATCCCGGAACACCGGCTGGTTCGCCCGCATCCAGCGGTAGGCCTCCCGCGAACTTCGGCGGTCGGCGTAGAAGTTGCCGTCCGCCAGGTCGATGTTCAAGATCGTGTCCGGAACGGTCGAAGTCATTTGTTGGGCCTCCTGATTTCTGCTCGTCGCATTGTCAGCGGATTACAGTGACCGGCATGGCAGTTTCACAACACACCGTCGCCGGGACGGTTCTGACCATGCCGGTGCGGGTTCGTCAAGCGGATGTCCATACCGCGCTGTTCTCGGTGGACGCCGACGCGGCGCAGCGACTCATCGACTACAGCGGTCTGCAGGTGTGCCGGCATCGCCCCGGCCGCGCCGTGGTCAACCTGATGCTCGTTCGCTACATCGACGGCGACTTGGGGCAGTACCACGAATTCGGCACAGCCGTGATGGTCAACCGACCCGGCTCGGACGCCCGCGGCCTGCGGGCTCTCGGTGCCGCCGCGGCGTTCATCCACCACCTGCCGGTCGACCAGGCCTTCACGTTGGAGGCCGGGCGCAACATCTGGGGATTTCCGAAGATCATGGCTGACTTCAGCGTTCGTGAGCCGGGTGGGTTCAGCTTCGACGTCAGCGCCGAGGGGGCGCACATCGCCGGCATCGACTTCGGCCGCGGGCTGCCGGTGCCGTCGCTGTTCACCTCGCGGCCGCAGGTGCTCAGGACATACACCCACGCCGATGGCACCACCCGGGAAGTGCCCTGGGAGATGAAGGTCAGCGGGCTGCGCGGCCGCCTCGGCGGGGCCACGCTGCGCCTGGGTGACCACCCTTACGCCGCGGAGCTGGCCTCGCTGGGTCTGCCCGGGCCGGCGATGGCGTCGGGGTCGGTCGCCAATGTCGAGATGTCGTTCGGCGATGCGCAGGTGCTCGGCTGACCGGCCGGTTTCGGTCATCCGGACAATTTAGAACGTGTTCTAATGCCTGGCAAGCTACGGGTCAGATCAGCGATGCCAGCTCGCGCACCTGCGCTGTACTGCGGCCGGACACCACCATCATGGTCACGCCGGCGGCTTCCCAGGCCTTGATCTGCTTACGCACGTAGTCGACGTCGCCCACGATCGCGGCGTCGTCGATGACCTCGTCGGGAATGATCTCCGCGGCTTTGTCCTTCTGGTCGCTGCGGAACAGCGCGGTGACCTCGTCGACGACTTCGGCGTAGCCCATCCGGCGGTAGACGTCGGCGTGGAAGTTGGTGTCCTCGGCGCCCATGCCGCCCATGTACAGGGCGATGTAGGGCTTCATGGCCGCGAACGCCGCGGCGCGGTCTTCGGTGATGACGATGTTGGCCGTCGCGCAGATTTCGAAGGTCTCGCGGGTGCGACGGGCACCGGCACGGGCGAAGCCCTCGTCGAGCCATTCGTTGTAGGTATCGGCCATGCGGGGCGTGTAGAAAATCGGCAGCCAACCGTCGCAGATCTCGGCGGTCAGCGCGACGTTCTTCGGGCCTTCAGCGCCGAGCAGGATCGGGATGTCGGACCGCAGCGGATGGGTAATCGGCTTGAGCGCCTTGCCCAAACCCGTGGTGCGCTCACCGGTCAACGGCAGCGGGTAGTGCGGTCCGTCGCTGGTGACCGGCGTCTCCCGGGACAGCACCTGACGGACGACGTCGATGTACTCCCGGGTACGGGCCAGCGGCTTGGGAAACGGCTGGCCATACCAGCCCTCGACCACCTGCGGGCCCGATACACCGAGCCCCAGAATGTGGCGGCCGCCGGACAGGTGATCGAGCGTCAACGCTGCCATCGCGCAGGCGGTCGGGGTGCGGGCGGACAGCTGCACCACCGAGGTGCCCAGCCGCACCCGCTGCGTCGACGAGCCCCACCAGGCCAGCGGCGTGTAGGCGTCCGAACCCCAGGCTTCCGCGGTGAACACCGCGTCGAAGCCGGCATCTTCGGCTGCGGAAACCAACGCGCCGGCGTTATCCGGCGGCTGAGCACCCCAATAGCCCAACTGCAAACCCAGCTTCATCACCACTCCTTGAAACCATAGTTAGAACCTGTTCTACTCGATGCGTGACAGCCAGCTCAAGTCGACTCACGCTGATCGAACAACCGGAACCTCCCCTTTCTGCACCGCTGACACTGTCGTTCGACTACACCCGTTCGGTCGGTCCCACCCTCAGTAAGTTCTTCACCGCATTGCGCGAGCGCCGCATTGTCGGGGTACGCGGATCGGATGGCCGGGTGCATGTGCCGCCGGCAGAATACGACCCCGTCACCTACGAAGCGCTCACCGAGACGGTGGAGGTTTCCGGTGTCGGCACCGTGGAATCGTGGACGTGGCAACCTGACCCGCTGCCCGGGCAGCCACTGAAACGCCCGTTCGCGTGGGCGCTGATCAAACTGGACGGTGCCGACACCGCACTCCTGCACGCCGTGGACTCAGGCAGCGCGGAGGGGATCCACACCGGATCGCGGGTGCATGCGCATTGGGCCGAGGAAACCGTCGGTGCCATCACCGACATCGCCTACTTCTCCCTCGGTGAAGTAGCGGAGCCGGCGCTGGCTGCCGGCACCGACGATCGTGACCCGGTGACGATGCTGGTCACACCTATCACGCTGGAAATCCAGCACACCGCGTCCCATCCGGAGAGCGCCTACCTGCGAGCGCTGCAGGAAGGCAAGCTGCTGGGCGCCCGCACCGGCTCGGACGGCAAGCTGTATTTTCCGGCGCGAGAAGCGGATCCAGCCACCGGACTCGCCCTCGACAACTTCGTCGAGCTGCCCGACAGGGGCACGGTCACCACGTTCGCGATCATCAACATCCCGTTCGCCGGCCAGCGCATCAAACCGCCGTATGTAGCGGCCTACGTTCTGCTCGACGGCGCGGACATTCCGTTCCTGCATCTGGTCTCCGAGATCGATGCGCATGAGGTCCGGATGGGCCTGCGGGTCGAGGCGGTGTGGAAGCCGCGCGAGGAGTGGGGGTTGGGCATCGACAACATCGAATACTTCCGTCCCACTGGCGCACCCGATGCGGACTACGACACTTACAAGCACCACCTGTGAAGGGCCGATCTGCAATGAGCACTCGCAATGTCGCGGTGGTCGGCTTCGCCCACGCTCCGCACGTACGCCGCACCGATGGCACCACCAACGGTGTCGAGATGCTGATGCCGTGTTTCGCCCAGCTTTACGACGAACTGGGGATCAGTCAGGCAGACATCGGCTTCTGGTGCTCCGGTTCGTCGGATTACCTTGCCGGGCGGGCTTTTTCATTCATCTCCGCGATCGACTCGATCGGTGCCGTGCCGCCGATCAACGAGTCCCACGTGGAGATGGACGCCGCATGGGCGTTGTTCGAGGCCTACATCAAGTTGCTCACCGGGGAAGTCGACACCGCCTTGGTGTACGGATTCGGCAAATCCTCGGCCGGCGTGCTGCGCACGATCCTGTCTCGTCAGACCGACCCGTACACGGTGGCGCCGCTATGGCCGGACTCGGTGTCGATCGCCGGCTTGCAGGCACGCCTCGGTTTACAGAGCCAGAAGTGGAGCCAAGATCAGATGGCCCGGGTCGCGTTCGACTCGTTCGCCCGGGCGCAGCGGGTGGATTCAGAGCGGCCGCCCAAGAGCCTCGACGAGTTGCTCGACCGGCCGTTCTTCGCCGATCCACTGCACCGGCACGACATCGCACCCATCACCGACGGTGCCGCTGCGATCGTGCTCGCCGCCGATGACCGTGCCCGCGAACTTCGCGAAAATCCTGCGTGGATCACCGGAATAGAGCACCGCATCGAGACACCGGTGCTGGGTGCGCGTGATCTCACTGTGTCGCCATCGACGACGGTGTCGGCCGAGGCCGCCACCGCTGGCAACGTCGGCTCCATTGACGTCGCGGAGATCCACGCGCCGTTCACCCATCAGCATCTAATCCTCGCCGAGGCGCTCCGGCTGCCACCGTCGACGCAGGTCAACCCGTCCGGCGGCGCGCTGGCCGCCAACCCGATGTTCGTCGCCGGGCTGGAGCGCATCGGCTTTGCTGCGCAGCACATTTGGAGCCGTTCGGCACAGCGTGTGCTGGCGCACGCCACCAGTGGCCCGGCGCTGCAACAGAACCTGGTCGCCGTGATGGAAGGGAAAGACTGATGGCCGCGCCACGACGATGCAGAGCGAAGCGATGAGGAGGAGTGGCGCTGGTGCCTAAGCGACTCGCCGCGGTACTCGGCACGGGACAAACCAAGTACGTGGCCAAGCGGCACGACGTGTCGATGAACGGTATGGTGCGCGAGGCCATCGACCGGGCACTAGCCGATGCCGGCGCCACGTTCGAAGACATCGACGCGGTCGTCGTCGGCAAGGCGCCCGACTTCTTCGAGGGCGTCATGATGCCCGAGCTGTTCATGGCCGACGCGGTGGGCGCCACCGGCAAACCGCTGATCCGGGTGCACACCGCCGGATCGGTGGGCGGGTCCACCGGTGTGGTCGCGGCCAGCCTCGTGCAATCCGGCAAGTACCGCCGGGTGCTGGCGATGGCCTGGGAGAAGCAGTCAGAATCCAACGCCATGTGGGCGCTGTCGATTCCGGTGCCTTTCACCAAGCCGGTCGGCGCAGGCGCGGGCGGCTACTTCGCTCCGCACGTGCGGGCCTATATCCGCCGCGCGAACGCACCGACGCACATCGGCGCGATGGTCGCAGTCAAAGATCGGCTCAACGGAGCAAAGAATCCGCTGGCACACGTGCAGCAGCCGGACATCACCTTGGAGAAGGTGCTTTCCTCTCAGATGCTCTGGGACCCCATCCGGTTCGACGAGACCTGCCCTTCATCCGACGGTGCGTGCGCCGTGGTGATCGGTGACGAGCAGACCGCCGATCAGCGAGTCGCCGAAGGGCATCCGGTCGCCTGGATCCATGCCACCGCGCTACGCACCGAGCCGCTGGCCTATGCGGGACGCGACCAGGTCAGCCCGCAGGCCGGTCGGGACGCGGCCGCAGCGCTGTGGAAGGCGGCCGGCATCACCAGCCCCATCGACGAGATCGACACCGCGGAGATCTACGTGCCGTTTTCCTGGTTCGAGCCGATGTGGTTGGAGAACCTGGGTTTCGCCGCCGAGGGTGAGGGCTGGAAGCTCACCGAAGCCGGTGAGACCGCGATCGGCGGACGACTGCCGGTCAACCCGTCCGGCGGTGTGTTGTCGTCGAACCCGATCGGCGCTTCGGGGCTGATCCGTTTCGCAGAGGCCGCGATCCAGGTGATGGGCAAGGCGGAGGCGCATCAGGTGCCCGGCGCTCGCAAAGCGCTGGGGCACGCCTACGGCGGGGGCTCCCAGTATTACTCGATGTGGGTAGTGGGAGCGGATAAACCGTGACCGGTCGGCTGAAGTACACCTGCAGCATCGCGATGGGCCCGGTCGATCAGTTGGTCGAGATCGCCAGAACCGCTGAGGAAGTTGGCTTCGACGCCATCGCGCTGCCGGATTCGCTGTTCTACATGGAGAAGGCGGCCGCAGACTATCCCTACACTCCGGACGGTTCGCGGATGTGGGACGAGAACACGCCCTGGGTCGATCCGCTGATCGCCGCCGCGGCGATGGGTGCCGTCACGTCGACGCTGCGGTTCTACACCAATGTGATGAAACTCGGATCCCGCAATCCGCTGCTGTTGGCGCG
>NZ_JBARMY010000032.1:0-7794 GCF_049802695.1 Mycobacterium sp. | reverse complement strand
CGGTCACCACCACGCCGCTGACCACTACCTCGACACTGACGACCACCCAGCCACTGGCCTACAGTCGGCCCGAGCCGCCAGGGCCGCCGGTTCCGCCGTCTGCACCACAGCCGCCCCTGCTCAACCCCGGCGACACCGCCCAGTCGTTGACTCCCCCACCTCCGGCATCGAAAGTACTGGCGCCGCCACCGCCGGCTCCGCAACCTGCCACAGCGCCAGGTGGCCCGCCCGAACCATCTCTTGGCAGCGGAAGTCCGGAAGGCTCCGGCGGCCCCGGCGCCCAGATGCTCGGCACCGGCCCCGGCGGGACGCCGCAAGCACCGCCAACCCCGATACCGCTCGACCCGGCCCCACCGCAGACACCGATCGCGGAGATGACCCCAGAAGAGGCGATTGCAGCCTGGAACGCCGTCAACGCGGACATAAACGCATGGAACGCCCGATGCGGACGCACCTTCGCCATACCAACCGAACAAGCGGCATACGACGCTTGCATCGCCGACAAAGGCCCTCTCTTGGAGCGACAGGCCGCGATCAGAGCGCGGTTAGGTGACCTCGGCATCCGAATAGAGGGCGAAGAACCCGCTCAACACCCCGAAAAAGCCGAGCCGCCCTTTCCGCCGCCTCAGCAGATCAACGGATTCACCGATCACGGCCGAGAGCGAGTTGAGGACCGAGATGGGCACGGCGTCAACGATGACGCACTGCAAGACGCTGTGGAGCATCCGGTGTCACCGCCTAGCTATCAGATTGACTCCCAAGGCCGCGGGTCCTACAGCTACGAGGGCAAAGACGCGATAGTGGTTTTGAATAAAGACGGGCAAGTGGTTACCGCGTGGGCGAGGGCCCACCAAGGTTGGAGGCATTGATGAGCAACGCTCTTGACGCTATTCCAGAAACAGCGCGCGCTGTAATCGTGGACGAGCTGCTACGTCGCGACTCCGCTCTCTTAGCCGAACTCCGCGAAACAGACGAGCCAACCATTAATCAGCGCGACGCTGTCAACCGGATCCTTATTACTGCGGTGATCAAAAGTTTAGGATCGGATTGGACCCCGAATGACCACGGCCTGGCGGTCGAACGCGCTGCCTGCGTTTTCAACGAAGTTTGGCCGAGGTCACCATAAATTGATCACACTCACAGGAACAAAGACAAAGAATGTCGCCCACGGCATGTGCATCCATCCCGAGGGGTCACATGGAAATCGGTCGCCAGCGACGGATTAGCCTGGCATACCGATGGTCATTGTTAAACGTTTAACGTCTTCATTTGCAAGGCACACGTAAATTGAACCTGTTCGAGTTCGTCACAAAAGCCGCTGGACGTGGACCGTGCGTAGGTGTGCACAATCGAACATCATCGCCAGTGGTGCTTCCAGATCGAGTCGAGCACCGCGTGGTTTCCCGCGGACATATGTGGCCGCTCGCGGCGGGATTAGGAAGCCAGCGTCTTTTCGGCGCAGTGCAGGTCTTGGCAGGCCTCGATGACGCGCTCGGTCATCTGCGCTTCGGCCTTCTTCAGATAGCTGCGCGGGTCATAGGCCTTCTTGCTGCCCACCTCGCCGTCGACTTTGAGCACCCCGTCGTAGTTGGTGAACATGTGGCCGACAATCGGCCGGGTGAACGCGTACTGAGTGTCAGTGTCGACGTTCATCTTGACCACGCCGTAGTGCAGCGCCTCCTCGATCTCCGACTTCTCCGACCCCGAACCGCCGTGGAAGACGAAGTTGAAGGGTTTGGAACCCTCCGGCAGGCCCAGCTTTGCCGCCGCCGCCTTCTGGCCCTCGGCCAGCACCTCCGGACGCAGCTTGACGTTGCCGGGCTTGTAAACGCCGTGCACGTTGCCGAACGTGGCGGCCAGTAGATACTTGCCGTGTTCACCGGTGCCCAAGGCGTCGAGCGTCTTGTCGAAGTCCTCGGGCGTCGAGTAGAGCTTGTCGTTGATCTCGTGGGCCACACCGTCCTCTTCACCACCGACCACGCCGATCTCGATCTCCAGGATGATGTTGGCGGCCGCGGCCTGTTTCAGCAGCTCCCTGGCGATCTCGAGGTTCTCGTCGATCGGCACCGCCGAGCCGTCCCACATATGCGACTGGAACAACGGTTTGTCACCCGCACCGACCCGCTCAGCAGAGATCGCCAGCAGCGGCCGGACGTAGCTGTCCAGCTTGTCCTTCGGACAGTGGTCGGTGTGCAGCGCGACGTTGACCGGGTACTTGGTCGCGACGATGTGGGCGAACTCCGCCAGCGCCATCGCCCCGGTCACCATCTCTTTCACCCCCAGCCCGGAACCGAACTCCGCACCACCGGTGGAGAACTGGATGATGCCGTCACTGCCGGCGTCGGCGAAGCCTTTGAGGGCGGCGTTGATGGTCTCCGAGGAGGTGCAGTTGATGGCCGGGAACGCGTAATTGTTCTCCTTGGCTCGTGCCAGCATTTCGGCGTAGATCTCAGGCGTTGCGATGGGCATGGAACTTCCTTCTGGGCCGGCGGGTGCGTCCAGTATCGCAACTCACGGCGGCGTCGGCAGCGTTGCTGGGCCCCGCCTGGTCAGGATCGCCGGGCGGCGACGGTATGTTGGAACATCGTGAGCACCGCCTCGAACACCCTCGTGGCCCTGCCCAACATTCTCGACCCGATGTACTGGATCGGTCCCCAAGGATTGTTCGCGTCGGCGGTACTACCGACGATTCTGGCCATCGTCTACGTCGAGACGGGACTGCTGTTCCCGCTGCTGCCCGGTGAGTCACTGCTCTTCACCGGCGGCCTGCTCGCAGCCCACGGCACGCTTGACATCTGGGTGTTGGCGCCGTCCGTGGCGGCGGTCGCGGTGCTCGGCGATCAGACCGGGTACTTCATCGGCCGCCGGATCGGGCCGGCGCTGTTCAAGAAGGAAGACTCGCGCTTCTTCAAGCAGCACCACGTCACCGAGTCACACGCGTTCTTCGAGAAATACGGGCCCGCGGCGATCATCCTGGCTCGATTCATGCCGTTCGTGCGAACCTTCACCCCAGTGGTCGCCGGGGTGTCGTACATGCGCTACCCGCTGTACCTCGCGTTCGACATCGTCGGCGGCGTCCTGTGGGGCGGCGGCGTGACGGTGGCCGGCTACTTCCTGGGCAACGTGCCGTTCATCCACCAGAACTTGGAAAAGATCGTCCTGGTCATCTTGTTCGTGTCGATGCTGCCGGCGTTTGTCGCCTCCACCCGGGCCTTCCTGAAGCGCCGGCGAGCACCGGCGCGAGACCGGGAACCCCTGCAGGTCACCGAGTAGGCCCTTGACCGGAGCTAGGCGGGCCGGAAGCCCATCGCCACCCCGTTCATGCAGTACCGCAAGCCGGTCGGTGCGGGGCCATCGTCGAAGACGTGCCCGAGATGTCCGCCACAGCGACTGCAGAGCACTTCCGTACGCGTCATACCCTCGCTGTTGTCTTGCCGCTCGAGGACGGCGTTGTCCAGGGCTTTGTAAAAGCTTGGCCACCCTGTGCCGCTGTCGAACTTGGTCGTTGAGAAGAACAGATCCTGGCTGCAACCCGCACATCCGAAGGTCCCGCGCCGGTGCTCATCGTTGAGCGGGCTGCTGTAGGGCGTCTCCGTGGACGCAGTGCGGAGCACGGCGTACTGCTGCGGGTTCAGCAGATGCCGCCACTCTTCGTCGGTGTGGTTGACCTCGAATGTGCCGAGCGGCGAGCTGGGCGCACCTGCCGCGGTTAAGGCAAACACCGATCCGGACGCGGCGAGCGCACCAAGCATGGCGGTGCCGAACAGTATGTGCCGGCGGGTCAGAACCGGCCTCGGCAGCGGTGATAGTGGGGAAGTCACCTTTTGACCATACGTCTGCGACCTCAGACGGCCACTGTGAAATCGCATCCCGTCTTCGCGCGCACGTCGGCGACCGTCACCCCGGGATGCAGTTCGGTGAGTGTGAGGCCGTGGTCGGGGTCCACGTCGAAGACGCACAGGTCGGTGATGATCATGTCCACCACAGCCTTGCCGGTAACCGGCAGCGTGCACTGCTTGAGGATCTTCGGGCTGCCGTCCTTAGCGGTGTGATCCATCACCACGATCACGCGCTTCACGCCGGAGACCAGGTCCATCGCACCGCCGGGCCCCTTGACCATCTTGCCCGGCACCATCCAGTTGGCCAGGTCGCCGTTCTCCGCCACTTCCAGCCCGCCCAGAATGGACAGGTCGATGTGGCCGCCGCGAATCATGGCGAAGGAGTCGGCGCTGCTGAAAAAGCTGGAGCCGGCGATGGTGGTGATGGTCTGCTTGCCGGCGTTGATCAGGTCGGCGTCGACGGTGTCCGCACTGGGATAGGCGCCGATGCCGAGCAGGCCGTTCTCGGATTGCAGCGTCACGTTGATGTCGTCCGGAATGAAGTTGGCCACCAGCGTCGGAATGCCGATGCCCAGGTTGACGTAGTAGCCGTCACGCAGTTCCCGTGCGGCGCGCTGGGCCATCCACTCGCGGATCGGGCTACTGCTGTTGAGCGCTGTCTCTTTACTGACATTGCTGACGGTGCGGAATTCGATGCGCTTTTCGTAGTCACAACCTTCGATGATGCGGTCAACGTAGATGCCCGGGGTGTGGATCAAGTCGGGATCCAGCTCACCGACCTCGACCAATTCTTCGACTTCGGCCACTGTCACCGCGCCGCAGGTGGCGATCATCGGGTTGAAATTGCGGGCGGTCTTCCGGTAGACGAGGTTGCCTGCCTTGTCACCCTTCCACGCCTTGACGATCGACACGTCCGCGCGAATGCCTTCTTCCAGCACGTATTCAGTGCCGTCGAAGACCTTGATGTCCTTGCCTTCGGCGAGCTCGGTGCCGTAGGCCGTGCGGGTGTAGAAGCCGGGTATGCCCGCGCCGCCGGCCCGCAATTTCTCCGCCAGCGTGCCTTGCGGTGTGAGCGACAGGTCCAGCTCGCCGGCCAGCACCTGCCGCTCGAACTCCTTGTTCTCACCGACGTAGGAGGCGATCACCTTTCTCACCTGCCGTCCCTTGAGCAGCAGACCCATGCCGAAATCGTCGACGCCGGCGTTGTTCCCGACGATGGTGAGGTCCTTGACCCCGCTGTCCACCAGCGCCTGGATGAGGTTTTCCGGGATACCACACAAACCGAAGCCGCCGGCGGCAACCGTGATGCCGTCGGCAAGTAGGCCTGCCAGAGCGGACCCGGCGTCAGGGTGCACTTTGCTCATCGAGAGCTCCTCTCGTCACAGCTTGCCGGGCGCACCGCTGGCCGACCCGTCGTCGTCGGCTGCTGCCGCACTGGCGGCGTGCGCCGCCTCCATCAGCATCCAACCGGAGAGCTGCACGGACAGATCACGTTCGGGTGTCGCGGAGCCGGATACCGCGCCCCCGGAGAATTCCGCTTCCTTACCGGCAGCGGTCGGCAGTTCGGCATCCTTGTCCCAGGACGGCCCGAACAGTGGTAGCCCCTCCACGGTCTGCCGGTAGTCCCACGCCGATTCGGCCGACGAGATCACCAGTGCGCGGGCGGTGTCGCGGGCGACCACGTCGGCGGCGCCGTCGCCGGGCAGCGTGGTGGCCACCAGTGCGAGGTAGCGCGCGGTGACCCCGCCGAACAAACCGCCGTCGCCGCCGCCGGTTCCTTTGAGCACCCCTGAGGTGGACATGTGCTCGTTGATGGCGGCGGTCAGGCGGTGCACCCGGGGTGCATGCCGAGGATCGCCGGTCCGGGCGGCCAATTCGGTCTCCAGGCCCAGCACCACCCCTTGGCAGTACGTGAACTGCGCGCGCACCAGCGATCCGGCTTTGATGCCGTCGAACACCAAGTGGGTTTCCGGGTCGATCAACGTCGCGTCGATCCAGTCGGCCATCTGCTGGGCCCGCTTGAGCCGGTCACCATAGCGGGCCAGGAAGATTCCCGCCGGACCGTTGGAGGGCGCGTTGAAGAACTGGTCCTGCTTACGCCACGGGATCCCGCCGCCGTCCTCGGGTACCCAGGCGGTGAGAAACTGCTGGCTCAGCTTGTCCAGCGCGCGTTGACGCTCGACGCCGGCCAGCCGCGCAGCCCGCTCCAGTGCCAGCGCCAGCCAGGCCATGTCGTCGTAGTAATTGTTCACCCACGCGCCGAGGTTGCGCAGTCGGTGCGAACGGATCTGGCGGCGAATCCGGTTATGCCGCTCCGGCTTCGGATCGCGGACCTGCGCGTCGACCAAGCAGTCCAGTAGGTGGGCCTGCCACCAGTAGTTCCAGCTCCCGAACAACCGGTCACGGCGGGACGGCGGCCAGGCCACCACACCCAGGTGGGTTCCAGGCAGCGCCCAAAGCCGCCGCAGATGCCGCGCGGAGACGGCAGCTTCGGTGCTGGCCGCCCGATTCGCCCATAGCTGATCCATGTGTGCAAATCCTGCCTTACCAGGCCTGCGCGATGTTTCCGTGTTGCCTGATCCAGGCGTGCATCGCGATACCGGCGGCCACCGCGACGTTGATGCTGCGTGTCGAGCCGAATTGGGCGACCGAGGCGGTGAGCACTGCGGCTGCCCGGGTGTCGTCGGTGATGCCGGGTCCTTCCTGCCCGAAGACCAATAGGCAGTTCCGCGGCAGCTCGATCTGCTCCAGCCGGGCAGCGCCGGGCACGTTGTCGACAGCGACCGCTGTCAGACCGGCGTCGGTCGCGAACTCCATGAGCTCTGCGGAGCTGTCGTGGTGGCGCAACCGCTGATAACGGTCAGTGACCATGGCGCCGCGACGGTTCCAGCGCCGCCGCCCGACGATGTGGACAGTGTCCACCGCGAAGGCGTTGGCGGTGCGCACCACCCCGCCGATGTTGGCGTCATGCCCGAAGTTCTCAATGGCGACATGCAGCGAGTGTCTGCGCTGGTCGATGTCGGCGATGATCGCCTCGCGCGTCCAGTACCGGTAGGCGTCGACGACGTTGCGGGTATCTCCGTCGCGCAGCAACACCGGGTCGTAGCGCGGGTCGCTCGGCCACTCCCCTTGCCACGGGCCGACGCCGCCCGCCGATGTTCCCCACTCGGTGGGACCCGGATCGTTCACCGCGTCGCGACGATGCGGGTCGGAACGACCCGAGGAGGAGCGGCGCGAATCATTCACCGCGTCGTCGCCCTCCACTTCGCCAGAAGAGCCCGCACGGCGGCTAACGCAGTCCCAGATCCGTCAGACCCAACAGGCTGCGGCAGAGCAAGCCTTCGGCTTGGATAGCCTCTGCGGCACCGGTAGCGCGGTCCACCACGGTGGCCACCCCGATCACTTCGCCGCCGGCATCGCGAACCGCGTGCACCGCGGTCAGCGCGGAAGCACCGGTGGTGCTGGTGTCCTCCACCACCAGCACCCGCTGCCCTGTGACGTCGGCTCCTTCGATAAGACGCTGCATGCCATGGGCTTTCACCGACTTACGCACGACGAACGCGTCGATCGGGCGACCGGGTGCGTGCATGACGGCGGTGGCGACCGGGTCGGCGCCCAAGGTCAGGCCGCCGACCACCGCGTATTGCCAGTCATCGGTGAGCTCACGCATCAGCCGGCCGATCAGCGCCCCGGCCCGGTGATGCAAGGTGGCGCGCCGCAGGTCGACGTAATAGTCGGCCTGTTTGCCGGACGACAAAGTGAATTGCCCGCGCACGACGGACAACCGGCGCACCAGATCAGCCAGCTCGTGGCGATCGGAGGAGGTCAGGTCAGGCGCGGCAGCGGCCGGCATCAGCGCTGGTAGTGCGGGGCCTGCCGGCCGTTGCGCGGCGGTGACGGTTGGCGCTGAGCGGACCCGGAGCCGAGGTTGGAGCCGCCCTCGTCGCGCCGGGGC
>NZ_JBARMY010000031.1:0-3534 GCF_049802695.1 Mycobacterium sp. | reverse complement strand
AGCGTGCCACGTTGACGCGGAACAAGATTGTCGACGGTTTCGCAGCGCGACCCGATCCTGACCGCGAAAGAGGTAGCGTCGCTCGAAAACTACTGCCGCAGCTGTGGGAGCACGTCGCGTTCATAGGTCGAGAAGAAGCCCTCGATGTCAGGACCCACTTGCTGCACGTATACCTCGTCAATACCCGCGTCGAGGTACTTGCGGACGTTGGCGGCATGGGTGTCCGCGTCCGGTCCGCAGGCGACCGCCTCGGCGACTTGCTCCGGCTTTACCAGCGAACTCACTGCCTCGAAATCCTTCGGCCGAGGCAGGATTTGAGCCGACTGGCCCGGCAGCGCGTCGTTCGGCCACAGTCGGTGCGCCGCTTTGAGGGCCTTGTCCGTGTCGCGGTCCCAGCTGACTTTGGTGCCGGCCTGGACCGGCTTGTCGCCCCCACCGGCCTCGCGGAATGCCTTCACCAGATCTTCCTCCGGCGTCACGATGCAGAACCCGTCGCCGATTCGTCCCGCTAATTCCGCGCCCTGCGGACCGAAACCGGAAACGTAGATCGGCACGGGCTTGTCGGGAAGGGTGTAGATGCGCGCTTCCTGTACCTCGTAAAACTGGCCGTGGTGGCTAATCTCGTTGCCCTTGTGCAGCAGCCGGATCACGTCGACCGCCTCCTCGAGCATCTGCTGTCGCACCCCCACCGACGGCCACGGATCACCGAGGATGTGTTCGTTGAGCGCCTCGCCACTGCCCACACCCAGAACGAAACGCCCTTCTAGTTGCACCGCGGCCGTCGCGGCGGCCTGGGCGATGATCGCCGGATGGATACGGATCGTCGGGCACGTCACCGCAGTGGTGACCGGCAATGTCGTCACCTGTGACAACGCGCCGATGACTCCCCAGACAAATGGGCTCTGCCCCTGCTCGTCGTTCCAGGGGTGGAAGTGATCCGAAATCCAGAGCGCCTCGAACCCGGCGGCTTCCGCGCGTTTGGCTTGGTCGACCAATTCCGCGGGGGAGTATTGCTCGCAGGACAAGAAGTATCCGATTTTCGCCATGGCTCCCGGTTACCCGCTGGCGGATGAGTCATGCAGGCCGCACCGTGTTTATTGGCTGTGAATCGCGGGAACGTGATGGCGTGCCGGCCCCGGAGCTCGACCCGACGACCTCGACGCCTAGCGAATCGCGTTGCCGTGAAGACGGTTTCGTGGCATTGCGCAGCTACGCGCCGATCGGCGACGGACGAACGATTGCGTTGGTCGCTCAAGACGGCGCCATCGACTGGTTCCCGATACCTGATCTGGACTCGGTGCCGGTATTCGCTGCTGTGGTGGATTCGTCAAACGGGGGCCGACTCGAGTTGGCGCCCTCGATTCCGTTCTCGTCGGGGCGGCGTTACCTGCCAGACACCAACGTCCTGGAAACCACGTTCAGCACCGAGTCCGGCCGCGTGCGGGTCATCGACGCGCTCAACCTCGGGCATAACGGACGGCTCCCCTGGACGGAGCTGGTGCGCCGGGTCGAGGGTGTGGACGGTGAGGTGCCGATGCGCTGGCGAGTCGCGCCGGGCACCTGCTTCAACACAGCGTCACCGTGGGCGCGGCGTACACCGCACGGTGTTGTCCTGCGCATCAATAACCTCAACATCGGCGTGTGTACTTCTGACGACATGGAGGTGGAAGTCTCCGACCAGGCTCTGTTCGGCTCATTCACAGTCAGCGCCCAAACACGCCGGGTGATCGGGTTGGTGGCGACCGACGCGGAGCCACTGATGTTGTCACCGGTAGGCGATATCGACCGCAGCCTGGACGGCACCATCGAACACTGGTCAAACTGGTCCGCTCAATTCGAATGTGACGACTCCTGGAACGACGCGGTGCGCCGCAGTGTGCTGATCCTCAAGCAGCTCATCTTCAGCCCGACCGGCGCCGTCGCAGCGGCGGCTACCACGTCGCTGCCGGAAAGATCTTCCGGAGACAAGAATTGGGACTACCGATATGCCTGGGTCCGCGACACCGCCTACACGCTGGACGTGTTGCGCCGGTTAGGTATTCGAGAAGAGACACACGCCGCCATCAGCTGGCTGCTGCGCACGGTTCGCCGCCACGGCGCCGGCACCGGGGTCTTCTATCGACTGGACGGCTCGCCCATCGATCCCGTTGTCGAGCGGGAGGCGTCCGGCTGGCGAGGAATCGGCCCGGTGGTGACCGGCAACCGCGCCCAAGGCCAGTTGCAGCTCAGTATCTATGCGGACCTTTTCAGCACCGTGCGGTTGTACGTCGAAGCCGGTCACGCATTGGACACCGACACCGGCCATCTGCTAATCGATTTCGCCGATCAAGCATGTGACGCCTGGCGCACCCGGGACGCCGGGATGTGGGAGCTGGAGCAGATCGAGCACTACACCACTTCCAAGCTCGGCTGCTGGCATGCCTTGCGGTGCGCGGTCAAGCTTGCCGAGCTCGGCCAGATTCCCGGTGATCCGGACCGCTGGGCCGGTGAAGCGGAGCGCATCCGCGAATGGGTGGAGCGCGAATGCTGGTCTGAGGACCTGGGCGGCTACGAATGGTATCCGGGCAGCCGGAAGCTGGACGCCTCGATCCTGCTGCACGCCGGCAGCGGTTACGACCGCGGACCGCGAATGTCGTCGACGATCGACGCGCTGCGACGTGACCTGGGCCGTGGGCCGCTGTTGTACCGCTTCAGCGGGGCGCGGGAAGAACACGAGGGCACATTCGTCGCCTGCTCGTTTTGGGCGGTGTCGGCGCTTCATCACGTGGGACGTGACGCCGAAGCGCGAACGCTGATGGCAGAGTTGGTCGAACTGACCAACGACGTCGGTGTGCTGTCCGAGATGATCGATCCTCAAGATAATTCCTTCTGGGGCAATCTGCCGCAAGGACTCAGCCATCTGGCGTTGGTCGGCGCGGCGCTCGATCTGCAGTCCTGATGAAGTCGCGACAGCGTACACAGGAGTTTTCGGCGTCAACCGGCTCGAGTTTGTAAACGCGTGCGCTGCAGCAGATCTCAGGTCCCGCAGAAGGTGCGGTAGACGCCGAAATCCTCCGGCGCCGGGCCGGTGTAGTGCTCCAGGCCGGGCCGCTCGTCGTACGGGTCAGCCAGCACACGCAGCAGCTGCTCCAGCGGAGCCAAATCACCGGCCGTCGCCGCGGTCAGCGCCTCCTCGACCAGATGATTGCGAGGAATGTAAATCGGGTTGGTCCGGTCCATCGACTCGGCGTCCGGATTCAAGGCCTGCCAGCGCGAGAGCCAGCCGTCGAACCCGGCGAGGTCGACGAACAGTCCGCGCGCGGGTTCGGTCTCCCCGCGGGCCGCCTGTCCGAGGTGGCGGAAGAACGACGTGTAGTCAATGTGGTTCTGCTGCAACAGCGCAAGCAAATCGTCGGTCAACGGTGTGACGATGTCGGCGTCGGCGCCGGGGGACAAGCCGAGCTTGCCGCGCACCCCTGACGACCAGGCGAGTTCGTATCGGGGCCGGAACTGTTCGAAAGCCCGTTCTGCCAGAGCCACCGCCTCTTCGGTGTC
>NZ_JBARMY010000030.1:0-5043 GCF_049802695.1 Mycobacterium sp. | reverse complement strand
ATGGCGCGTCGGCCTAGGGTGAAGCCCGTGGATTTCCGGGTGTTCGTCGAACCTCAGCAAGGCGCCAGCTACAACGATCAACTCGCAGTCGCCCAAACCGCGGAAGCAGCCGGGTATTCAGCGTTCTTCCGCTCTGATCACTTCTTGGCGATGAGCGGTGACGGTTCGCCCGGCCCGACCGACTCCTGGCTGACGCTGGGAGGCATCGCGCGGGAAACGACCTCGATCCGCCTCGGCACGCTCGTCACGTCAGCGACGTTCCGGCATCCCGGACCACTCGCAGTCGCCGTCGCGCAAGTCGACGCCATGAGCGACGGCCGGGTGGAGTTCGGGCTCGGCGCGGGCTGGTTCGAGCGGGAACACCAGGCCTACGGAATCCCGTTCCCGCCGCGGGGCGAGCGATTCGACCGATTCGCCGAACAACTGGAGATCATCACCGGATTGTGGAGCACCCCGGCCGGAGAGACGTTCGACCACGCCGGCACGTACTACGCGGTCAACGATTCACCGGCGCTGCCGAAACCGGTGCAACGGCCCTATCCACCGATCGTTATCGGCGGGACCGGCGCCAAGCGAACCCCGCGGCTGGCCGCGACCTTCGCGGCCGACTTCAACGTGCCGTTCGCACCGCTGGACACGATCTCGACCCAATTCGACCGCGTCCGCGCGGCGGTCGAGGCGGAGGGCCGGGCCGCGGACTCGATCACCTACTCGGCAGCGTTCGTGCTGTGCGCCGGACGCGACGACGCCGTGCTAACCCGGCGAGCCGGTGCCATCAACCGCGAACTCGACGAACTGCGGAACAACTCGCCGACGGTGGGCACACCGGCCGAGATCGTCGACCGGCTCGGGCCGTTCGCCGAGGCCGGCGTGCAGCGGGTTTACCTGCAAGTGCTCGACATGTCCGACCTGGCGCATGTGGAGCTGTTCGCGGCCGAGGTGCTGCCGCAGCTGCAGTAAGTGCGGTAATCGGGGCGGTTCTGCCCGAGCCGTACCATCTGTGCCGTGACGCAATACGGCCCTCCCGGCGACCCGAACGAAGACCCGACCGGACGCTTCGGCTTCAACCAACGGGGTGGCGACCCGAGCGAAGACCCGACCGGGTTGTTCGACTTCGGCCAGCAGGATCCCGAGCCGCAGCCAGCACCCACCCCGTGGTATCGCAAGCGCTTGACGCTGCTGGTGATAGCGGTTGTCGCGCTGGCGCTCGTCATGATCGGGCTGGTGGCGCTGCTCAGCGGCGGCCATGGCAAGGCGCCTTCCAAGACGACCCCGACTTCGTCGACAACAGCGGCGACCACGGCGTCGACGACTACGACCACGGCCACTGTCCCACCAGAAGCTCCACCACAAGTTTCCGAGACTGCAACGGCGCCGCCTGCCACGGTGGCTCCGCCACCTTCGGTGAGCAGCTCGCCCACGACGCCGACCACCACGACGACCACCGAAGATCGGCACCATCACCACCACCACGACGACGGCACGGGTTAACCGGCTCGACACGCACTTACCCGCCGTTGGGCACCGGCCGGTGCGGTAATCAGTACCATTTAGTGCGTGGCAGGCTACGGTCCTCCAGAGGATCCCAGCAGGCAGCCGACCCGGCGTGCCGATTTCAACGCCCCCGGGTACCGGCCGCCCGAGCCGCCGCCCGGGCCGCCCGCACCACCTGATCACGATCCTCCGACGGAAAGCTATGCCCAGCTCAAGCCCGCCGCCGAACCTTCCGCGCCGACCCCGTGGTATCGCAGACGGGCGGTGCTGATCACCTGGGGGCTACTCGTCCTGGCCCTGTTCGCGCTGATTCTCTACGGCCTCGTCGACCTGGCCGGCCGCGGTCACGGCGGACCCACGCCGACACACACAACCACCACCACGCCGACGACGACCACGACGGTCACAACACCCACCACCACAAGCCCGTCGCCGAGCAGCAGCACCGAAGAGGCGCCGCCGCCACCGAGCGGTGAACCGCCGCAGGCACCGGCGCCGCCCGCTCCCCCGCCGGCACGACCCGCCCCGCCGTCGCATCGACACCACCTGCCGAAGCTGCCGCCCACGATCACGGTGCCAGGCGGCCCGGTCATCACACTTCCGCGAGGTTATGAACGCCCCTGACCTCGTACAGATCTGTCCGCGACGAACCCGCGATACGATCGCGGCGTGGCTCGCACACCACTAGACGACGGCGGCGGCTCAAACTTCGAAGGCAGCTCTAAGCAGCCCTTCGATCCGGCGGTGGAAACCAAGCCGTGGTTTCTCAAGCCGTGGGTGCTCGGGCTATGGGGCATTCTGGTCATCACGCTGCTCGCGGTGATCATCTGGGGCTTGCTCGAGTTGGCGCACGGCAGCGGCGGCGGTACGCCCGCCACAACCAAGCCGTCGGTCACCACCACATCGTCGACGCCGACAACTACCACGTCGACCACGTCGATGACCGTTCCAACGTCGAGTTCACCGCCCAGCTCGACCAACGAGACCCCGACGATCGCACCTCCCGGGACGTCATCCGCACCGGGCACCGCTCCGCCGACCCATGGACATCACCGCCATTGGTGGACCGATCTACCCACCACCCGCCTGCCCGGCTTCCCGCGCTGAGGCCACTCCGCCACGACTTGAGTGCTTCGACCGGAGTTAGGTCATCCTTGCTCGCAACGGCGGCTAACAAGGTGCAACTATGGGCACATCTAGCAGGACCCCCGCAGGGTTACCGGCTAGTAACATTGGTTTAGTTACCGGTCGGTAACCAGATTGGGGAGCTCCGTGCACACGCAGATGCTGATCAGACTCATAGTCGGCCTCGGCATGACGGCGATCGTGGGGTTGTTGGCCGCCCGCCGAGTGGCCTGGCTGTTCAAACTGGTCCTGTCAGGTCAGCCGGCCCCCGGGCACACCAACGACCCTGCCCAGCGGGTCAGGGCCGAGGTCGTTGAGGTCCTCGGGCAGCGCCGACTGCTGAAGTGGTCTATCCCCGGACTGGCCCACTTCTTCACCATGTGGGGCTTCTTCATCCTGCTCACGGTCTACATCGAGGCCTACGGGTTGCTGTTCCAGTCCAACTTCCATATCCCGGTCATCGGCCGCTGGGCGGCACTGGGCTTCCTGCAGGACTTCTTCGCCACCGCCGTCTTCCTGGGAATCACAACCTTCGCGATCATCCGTCTGACCCGGAGGCCCGCCGAGATCGGCCGCGCGTCGCGGTTCTACGGCTCGCATACGGGCGGGGCCTGGTTGGTGCTGTTGATGATCTTCAACGTCATCTGGACCTACGTGCTGGTGCGCGGGTCTGCGGTCAACAACGGCACGCTGCCCTACGGGAAAGCCGCGTTTCTGTCCCACCTGTTCGCCGCGACCCTGCGTCCGCTCGGCCAGCCCGCCAACGAAATCATCGAAACGACCGCCCTGCTGCTGCACATCGCTGTCATGCTGGCGTTCCTGATCATCGTGCTGCACTCCAAGCACCTGCACATCTTCTCGGCGCCGATCAACGTCATCTTCAAACGGCTGCCCGACGGGTTGGGTCCGCTGCTGCCCATCGAAGCCGACGGCAAGCCGATTGACTTCGAGAACCCGCCGGACGACGCCGAGTTCGGCCGCGGCAAGATCGAGGATTTCAGCTGGAAGGCGATGCTGGACTTCGCCACCTGCACCGAGTGCGGGCGCTGTCAGTCGCAATGTCCGGCGTGGAACACCGGCAAGCCGCTGTCACCCAAGCTCGTGATCATGGACTTGCGCGATCACTGGATGGCCAAGGCGCCCTACATCCTGCAGGAGAAGGAAAGCCCGCTGGAGAACACTCCGGAGGGTGGACTCGGCGAGAAGTTGCAGCGAGACGAACACTACGAAGAGCACCACGTTCCGGAATCCGGCTTCGGCCGGGTGCTCGGCTCCGGGCCGGAGCAGGCCACCCGCCCCTTGGTCGGCACTGCCGAGCAGGGCGGCGTCATCGACCCCGACGTGCTGTGGTCGTGCGTGACGTGCGGGGCCTGCGTTGAGCAATGCCCAGTGGACATCGAGCACGTCGACCACATCGTCGACATGCGCCGTTACCAGGTGATGATGGAGTCGGAGTTCCCGTCCGAGCTGTCGGTGCTGTTCAAGAACCTGGAGAACAAGGGCAACCCCTGGGGCCAGAACGCGGCGGACCGGACGAACTGGATCGACGAGGTTGACTTCGACGTCCCGGTCTACGGCCAAGACGTCGAGAGCTTCGACGGCTTCGAGTACCTGTTTTGGGTGGGCTGCGCGGGCGCCTACGACGACAAGGCCAAAAAAACCACCAAGGCGGTTGCCGAACTGTTGGCGATTGCCGGGGTGAAGTTCCTGGTGTTGGGCGCCGGCGAGACCTGCAACGGTGACTCCGCGCGCAGGTCGGGCAACGAGTTCCTGTTCCAGCAGCTGGCCCAGCAGGCCGTCGAGACCCTGGACGGGGTGTTCGAGGGCGTCGAGACCGTCGACCGCAAGATCGTCACCCACTGCCCGCACTGCTTCAACACCCTCGGCCGCGAATACAAGCAGCTGGGCAGCAACTACACCGTGCTGCACCACACGCAGCTGCTCAACCGACTGGTGCGAGACAAGAAGCTGGTACCGGTCAAGTCGGTCGACGGCAACGGCGACGGCACGGGCAACGGGCGGTCCATCACCTATCACGACCCGTGCTACCTGGGCCGGCACAACAACGTTTACGAAGCGCCGCGCGAGTTGATCGGGGCCTCCGGTGCGACGCTGACCGAGATGCCGCGCCACGGCAATCTCAGCTTCTGCTGCGGCGCCGGCGGTGCACGGATGTGGATGGAAGAACACATCGGCAAGCGGATCAACCACACCCGCGTCGACGAGGCGCTGGCCACCGGCGCCGGCACGGTCGCCACCGCCTGCCCGTTCTGCCGGGTGATGGTCAGCGACGGTGACAACGACCGTGCCGAAGCTGCGGGCCGGGACGACGTCGACGTCCGCGACGTCGCGAACGTGCTGCTCGATTCCATCGACCGCAGCACCATTAAATTGCCGGTCAAGGGCGCGGCTGCCGAGCACGCC
>NZ_JBARMY010000029.1:0-1993 GCF_049802695.1 Mycobacterium sp. | reverse complement strand
CGCATCGGCAGGGCCACCACGTGCAGGCGGTGCAGCAGGTCACCCAGACTGGGCGGCGCCGGTCTCACCGGCGGTACACCTGGCGGCCGGCGAGAAACGTTGCACGCACCTCGAGGTCGGCTATCTGCCCGGGCGGCACAGTGCGTGGGTCGGCCGACAGCACAACCAGGTCGGCGTTTTTGCCGACTTCAAGCGACCCGATCACGTCGTCGGCGAATAACTGCCAGGCGGCGTCGATGGTCTGGGCCCGAATGGCCTGCTCGACGGTCAGCCGCTCTTCGGGTGCGAGCACCCGGCCACTGGGCGCAGTTCGGGTGATGACGACATCGGCAGCGGCCACGGACGAGAATCCTAACGATCCGCGACCGTCACCCCATGAAATTGCAACACGTTCTAGTCTTGCCGTCATGAGTGACGAGCTGCTGCGCACCCCGACCCACAACGGCCACCTGCTGGTCGGCGCACTCAAGCGCCACAAGAACAAGCCGGTGCTTTTCCTCGGCGACACCACGCTGACCGGCGGCCAGTTGGCCGACAAGATCAGCCAATACATTCAGGCATTCGAGGCGCTGGGCGCCGGCACCGGGGCCGCGGTCGGCCTGCTGTCGCTGAACCGGCCAGAGGTGCTGATGATCATCGGGGCCGGCCAGACTCAGGGCTACCGTCGCACTGCCCTGCACCCGCTCGGCTCGCTCGACGACCACAGCTATGTGCTGTCCGACGCGGGGATCAGCTCGTTGATCATCGATCCCAACCCGATGTTCGTCGACCGGGCGCTGGGGTTGCTGGAGCGCGTCGACTCGCTCAAGCAGATCCTGACGATCGGCCCGGTGCCCGAACAGCTTGCCCACGTGGCGACGGATCTGTCGGCGGAAGCCGAGAAGTACGCGCCGCGCCCGCTCGCGGCCGCCGACCTGCCACCGGATCAGGTGATCGGCCTGACCTACACCGGCGGCACCACCGGCAAACCCAAGGGTGTGATGGGCACCGCGCAGTCGATCAGCACCATGACGTCGATCCAGCTGGCCGAGTGGGAATGGCCCGAGCACCCGCGGTTCTTGATGTGCACACCGCTCTCGCACGCCGGCGCGGCGTTCTTCACGCCGACGGTGATCAAGGGCGGCGAGATGATCGTGCTGGGCAGGTTCGACCCCGCCGAGGTGCTGAGAATCATCGAGGAGCTACGCATTACGGCGACGATGCTGGTGCCGTCGATGCTGTACGCGCTGATGGACCACCCGGATTCGCACACCCGTGACCTGTCGTCGCTGGAGACGGTGTACTACGGCGCTTCGGCGATCAACCCCGTGCGCCTGGCTGAGGCCATCCGGCGCTTCGGTCCGATCTTCGCCCAGTATTACGGGCAGTCCGAAGCCCCGATGGTGATCACCTACCTCGCCAAAGCCGATCACGACGAGAAGCGGCTGACATCGTGCGGACGCCCGACATTGTTCGCCCGGACCGCACTGCTCGGCGAGGACGGTAAGCCGGTGCCGCAGGGCGACGCCGGTGAAATCTGTGTCAGCGGACCGCTTTTGGCCGGCGGCTACTGGAATCTAGCTGACGAGACCTCGCGGACTTTCAAAGACGGCTGGCTGCACACCGGTGACATGGCCCGAGAGGACGAGGACGGTTTCTATTACATCGTCGACCGGGTCAAGGACATGATCGTCACCGGCGGCTTCAACGTGTTCCCGCGAGAAGTCGAGGACGTCGTCGCCGAGCATCCGGCCGTCTCGCAGGTATGCGTGGTCGGGGCACCGGACGACAAATGGGGCGAGGCCGTCACCGCGGTCGTCGTGTTGCGCTCCGACGCGGCCCATGACGATGCCGCGATCGAGGCGATGACCGCCGACATCCAGGCCGCCGTCAAAGAACGCAAAGGCTCCGTGCAGTCGCCCAAGCGGGTGGTGGTGACCGACTCGTTGCCGTTGACGGGCTTGGGTAAACCGGACAAGAAGGCGGTGCGCGCGCAGTTCTGGGAGGGCGTCGG
>NZ_JBARMY010000028.1:0-15880 GCF_049802695.1 Mycobacterium sp. | reverse complement strand
TGTTGGACGGGTTGGCGCAGTTGGCCGACGGGTCGCCGGGGGCTGCGGTGGTCACCGGGCGTGCCGTTCCGGCCGGCAAGACGGTGTTCGTTTTCCCCGGCCAAGGCGCCCAATGGCTCGGCATGGGCATGGGTTTGCACGCCGCATACCCGGTGTTCGCTGAAGCCTTCAACACCGTCGTCGGCGAACTGGACCGGCACCTGCTGCGCCCGTTGCGCGAAGTCATGTGGGGTCACGACGAAAGCCTCCTGAGCACAACCGAATTCGCACAACCCGCGCTGTTCGCGGTCGAGGTCGCGCTGTACCGGTTGCTGGAATCGTGGGGTGTGCGTCCCGACTTCGTCATGGGCCACTCGGTCGGTGAGCTGACCGCAGCCCACGTCGCCGGCGCGCTGGCGCTGGAAAACGCCGCGGTACTGGTGGTCGCCCGGGGCAGGTTCATGCAGGCCCTGGCCGGCGGTGGCGCGATGATCGCGGTACAGGCCACCGAAGACGAAGTTCGGCCGCTGCTCACCGACAACGTCGGCATCGCGGCGGTCAACGGACCGTCGTCCGTGGTCGTTTCCGGTGCTGAGGACGCGGTGACCGCCATCGCCGACCGACTTCGCGACCAAGGTCGCCGGACCCACCGGCTCGCCGTCTCACACGCTTTCCACTCGCCGTTGATGGAGCCGATGATCGGTGAGTTCAAGGCGGCGGCGCGGGAACTCACGGTCAACCAGACCACCATCCCGGTCATCTCCAACGTCACCGGACAGGTGGCGGGCGATGACTTCGCGTCGGCCGACTACTGGACGCAGCACATCCGGGCGGCGGTGCGGTTCGCCGACAGCGTGCGCTTCGCCCACTCCGCCGGTGCCGGCCGCTTTCTCGAGATCGGACCCGGCGGCGGCCTCACTTCCTCGATCGAGGAATCACTCGCGGAAGCCGAGATCGTGTCTGTGCCCCTGCTGCGCAAAGACCGTCCGGAGCCGACCAGCCTGATCACCGGGCTGGCTCAGGGCTTTGTGTCGGGTCTCGGCGTGGATTGGCGCGCGGTACTGCCAGGTGCCGGTTTTGTGGAATTGCCGACGTATGCCTTTGAGCGGCGGCGGTTCTGGCTCTCGGCTGACGGTGCCGCCGTCGACGCCGCCGGTCTCGGATTGACCTCCGGTGAGCACCCGTTGCTGGGCGCGGTGGTGGAGTTGCCCGGCAGCGGCGGGGTGGTGTTGACCGGCCGCCTGTCGTCGGGATCTCAGTCTTGGCTGGCCGATCACGCCGTCGGCGGCGTGGTGGTGTTCCCGGGCGCGGGGTTCGTGGAATTGGCGATCCGCGCCGGCGACGAAGTCGGCTGCGCGAAAGTCGACGAACTCATGCTCGCCGCGCCGTTGGTGATTCCGCCGACCGGTTCAGTGGCGGTGCAGGTGGTGGTCGGCGCGGCTGACGAGTCGGGCGCGCATGCGGTGTCGGTGTTCTCGCGCAGCGATGCACGCCCCGGCTGGACCCTGCACGCCGAGGGCCAGCTCACCTCGGGAAAGCTCGACAACGTCGAAACGGGCCCAGATCTCTCGACCTGGCCGCCGGTAGGGGCGGCACCGGTCGACATCGACGGGCTCTACGACCGGTTGGCGGCACGCGGGTACGGCTATGGCCCGGCGTTCCAGGGTCTGACCGCGATGTGGCGCCGCGGCGACGAGGTGTTCGCCGACGTTTCTTTGCCGACCGACGCCGGCGTATCACCGGCCGGTTTTGGTGTTCACCCGGCGGTGCTTGATGCCGCTCTGCACGCGGTGATCGTCGCCACTGATACCGCCGACGACGGTGGCAAAGATGGTGTACCGGTGCCGTTCTCGTGGCAGGGGGTATCGCTGCACGCGGCGGGCGCGTCGTCGGTGCGGGCGCGGATCGCGCCGGTGGGCCCGTCGGCGGTGTCGGTGGAGTTGGCCGACGGTCTGGGGTTGCCGGTGTTGTCGGTGGCTTCGATGGTCGCCCGTCCGGTGTCGCAGCAGCACTTGATGGCGGCGGTGACTGGTTCGGGCGCCGACCGGCTTTTCGAGGTGGTGTGGTCGCCCGCATCTCCTGACCCGAACGCCGAAGCGCCGTCGCATGAGGTGTTCGAGTCCGTACCCGCCGACGGCGACCAGCTCGCCGGGGTTTACCAGCGCACGCATGAAGCGCTCACCAAACTCCGCACGTGGTTGACCGAACACGATTCGGCCAAGCTGCTGGTGGTGACCTGCGGCGCGGTCGCGTTGCCCGGCGAGAACATCGCCGACTTGGCCGGCGCGGCGGTGTGGGGGTTGGTCCGCGCCGCGCAGACCGAGCACCCGGGTCGCATCGTGCTGGTCGACTGTGATGCAACGCTCGACGATTCAGCGGTGGCCCAAGTGTTCGCCGCCGGTGAGCCGCAGGTCGTGGTGCGCGGCGGAACCGTTCACACCGCGCGGGTCCGCGGCAGCCGCGCGGTGGATACTTTGCTGGTTCCGCCGGGCGACGGGCCCTGGCGGTTAGGCATGTCCAGTAAGGGCACCTTCGAAAACCTGCAACTGGAAACCATTCCGGACGCCGACGCACCGCTGCAGGCGGGCCAGGTGCGTGTTGCGGTGCGCGCCATCGCGGCCAACTTCCGCGACGTGATGATCGCGCTTGGACTTTACCCCGACAACGATGCCGTGATGGGTGTCGAGTCCGCCGGCATCGTCATCGAAACCGCTCCTAACGCAGACCGTTTCGTTGTCGGCGACCGGGTCACCGGGCTATTCCCGGAAGGCACGGGCACCATAGCGATCACCGATGAGCGACTGCTGATGGAAACCCCGGCCGGGTGGTCGCACACCGACGCGGCGACTGTACCGGTCGTCTTCGCGACAGCGCACTACGCGCTGTCCACACTGGCCGACGTTCAGCAGGGCCAGCGGTTGTTGGTCCATGCGGCTACCGGTGGGGTGGGGATGGCCGCGGTGCAGTTGGCCCGCTATTTCGGTTTAGAGGTGTTCGCCACCGCGAGTCGCGGCAAGTGGGACACGTTGCGGGCGATGGGTTTCGACGAGGACCACATCGCTGATTCCCGCAGCCTGGATTTCGAGGACAAGTTCCGGTCGGTGACCGGTGGGCGCGGGGTGGACGTGGTGCTGGACTCGCTGGCCGGTGAGTTCGTTGACGCGTCGCTGCGGCTCGTCGCGCCCGGTGGAGTGTTTCTCGAGATGGGCAAGACCGACATCCGG
The DNA here is from genome assembly GCF_049802695.1 of Mycobacterium sp. Classification (GTDB taxonomy): domain Bacteria; phylum Actinomycetota; class Actinomycetes; order Mycobacteriales; family Mycobacteriaceae; genus Mycobacterium. The sequence continues at coordinate 12,677 of NZ_JBARMY010000028.1, read as the reverse complement.
GACCCCGGTGCGGTCGCCGACCAGCACCCGGGTGTGCGCTACCGCGCCTTCGACTTGTTCGAAGCCGGGGCGGATTACATCCGGCGGATCCTCACCGAGTTGACCGCGATGTTCGACGACGGCGTCTTACGGCCGTTGCCGGTGACGACGTTCGATGTGCGACGGGCCGGGGCGGCGTTGCGGTATCTGAGTCAGGCGCGGCATACCGGCAAAGTGGTCCTGACGATGCCGGACTCGTGGGCGTCGGGCACGGTATTGATCACCGGTGGTACCGGGATGGCGGGGTCGGCGTTGGCGCGTCATGTGGTGGCCAACCGTGGGGCGCGTCAGGTGCTGCTGGTCAGTCGGCGTGGTGCGGATGCACCAGGGGCCCAGGAGTTGGTGACTGAGCTGACGGACGCTGGTGCTGAGGTGTCGGTGGTGGCCTGTGATGTGGCTGATCGCGCAGCCTTGGCCAAGGTGGTTGCTGACATTCCGGTGCGGGCGCCGTTGACGGCGGTGATTCATGCCGCCGGTGTGCTCGACGATGCGGTGGTGACGTCGTTGACCCCGGAGCGGGTGGATGCGGTGTTGCGGGCCAAGGTGGATGCGGCCTGGCACCTGCATGAGCTGACGCGTGATTTCAGTGTGTCGGCGTTCGTGATGTTCTCGTCGATGGCCGGTCTGGTGGGGTCGTCGGGCCAGGGCAATTACTCGGCGGCCAACTCGTTCCTCGACGCGTTGGCCGTGCATCGCCGCGCTGATGGTCTGCCGGCGATCTCGTTGGGCTGGGGTCTGTGGGACCAGACCAGCAACATGACCGGAACCCTGGGCAATGTCGACTTCGCCCGCTTCGCCAGAGACGGCATCGTAGCCATGTGCTCTCAGGAAGCATTGCAACTGATGGACACCGCCATGATCGTCGACGAGCCGTTCCTGCTGCCGGCCCACATCGACCTGACCGCGCTGCGGGCCAAATTCGACGCCGGCACCTTACCCCCTATGTTCGTTGATCTGATCAACGCGCCGGCGCGTCGCCAAGTCGACGACTCGCTGGCCGCGGCAAAGTCGAAATCTGCTCTGCTGCAACGGTTGGAGGGGCTGCCTGAAGACGATCAGCACGCGGTGCTGCTGGACCTGGTGCGCTCACACATTGCCACCGTGCTCGGCAACTCCACCCCCGAGGCGATCGATCCGGACAAGGCGTTCCAGGAGTTGGGCTTTGACTCGCTGACCGCGGTGGAGATGCGTAACCGGCTCAAAGCCGCCACCGGCCTGCCGCTTTCGCCGACGCTGATCTTCGACTACCCCAACTCCGCGGCGCTGGCGGGCTACTTCCGTCAGGCACTCGTCGGCGCCTCGACCGAGCAGCCTGAACGGGCGGCGCCCGGGGAGGCCGAACTGCAGCGTGTGGTGTCGTCCATCCCGATCAAACGCCTCCGACAGGCCGGCGTGCTGGACCTGTTGTTGTCCCTGGCCAACGAAACCGACGGTGCCGCTGCCGCCGAATCCGGCGCAAAGGACTTCACCGAGATGGATCTCGACGATCTGGTGAATGCTGCCTTCCTCGACGATGACGACTAGCCGAATGGCCCGCCGGTGAGAATCGCCGTCACCGGCGCCAGCGGAGTGGTGGGTCGCGGTGTCGTCGCCCGGCTCCTCAGCCAGGGTCATGATGTCGTCGGCCTGGCCCGTCGCCGGCCGCAAAGCTGGCCCAGCGCAGCCACCTTCGTGGAAAGCGATGTCCGCGATGCCGCGGGGGTGAAGCGCGCCGTCGCGGGCGCCGATGTCGTCGCGCACTTCGCCTGGGCCGTCAACAGCGGTCGGAAAGCGCAAGTCTGTCACGATATCAACGTCGGCGGGACCAGCAATGTCCTTGACGCGATAGCCCGGGACGGCGTCCGGCGCATCGTGTTCGCCTCGTCCGCGCTCGTCTACGGTGCCTACCGGGCCGACACCGCGCCGCTCACCGAAGACCAACGGCTCGACCCGATTTCCGCCGAGGGCCGGGATAAAGCTGGTGCGGAGCAGATGCTGGCGGCTTCCGGCGCCGAATGGGTAGTGCTTCGCCCGGCGGTCATCCTCAGTCGAGAGGTCGACAACTGGGTGCGCCGCTTTCTGGCGTCGCTGTCGTTCCCGAACATCGACGGGTCGGCGGCCCAACCGGTGCAGGTCTTACACAGCGACGACGCGCACCGGGTCTTCGTTCGCGCCGTCTTGGACAGCGGCATCGGCAGCGGGCCGGTCAACCTCGCCGCCCCCGGTGAAACGACGCTCGGTGACATCGCTCGAAGGCTGGGCCGCCCGACGGTCCCGCTGAGCAAGCGGCTGACATCAATCCCGTTGCGCGCGCGACTCGTTTCCGGCGAGCACGACTTGTTTCTGGGCGCCCCGCGCATCGACACGTCGCAGCTGCGCGACGGCTGGCGATTCGCCCCGGCCTGGACTGCCGATCAATGCGTCGACGACGTCGCGTTGGCGGTACGCGGCCGCATCAGCCTAGGCAACTGGTCGACATCGTTGCCGTGGCGGCTGACCCACGCGCAGGACATTCCCGCGGTGGACGCCCCGGCGGCGGACGGCTTGGTGCCACAGCGGGCCGGTCCCGCCGAGGCCAACGGCGAGTTCGACACACCTATCGATCCGCGCTTCCCGACCTACCTGGCCACCAACCTGTCCGAGGCGCTGCCCGGGCCGTTCTCGCCGTCCTCGGCATCGGTGACCGTGCGCGGACTGCGGGCCGGCGGCGCCGTCATCGCCCAACGGCTGCGGCCCGGCGGTTTGATCCAACGCGAAATGGCGACCCGCACCATCGGAGTGTTCGCGCACCGCCTCTACGGGGCGATCACCACCGCGCACTTCATGGCCGAAACAGTGCCATTCGTCGAACCCGCGACAGTGATCCGGCAGAGTCAATTCTTCGGCCGGAGTGTGGCCGCGCTGCCGATTCAGGGCGACCAGACCCCGGCGGTCGACCCTCATCGCGCCCTGCGACCGCTGCGCACGCTTCGCAACCTCGGAGTTTTCGCCGTCAACCTGATCGGCCTGACCACCGGCGCCGCCCGCGACACCGCTGACTACATCGACGACCTTGACCGCCTGGAAGAAGTAGCGGCGGGAGATCTCTCGCGGTTCACCGACGGGCGGTTGCAAAGCCTGATGCTGGTGGCGCGCGATCACGTCATTCACGGCTGGGTGCTGGCCATGGCATCGTTCATGTCGTTCGCCGCTCTGAGCGTGATCCTGCGCGGTCTGAGCGGGCGTGACACCGTACTGCCGGTCGGTCAGGAACTGGTCAGCGCACAGCCGCTGACCACCGTGTACCGACTGGTCGATGCGGCGCGACGTGACCCGGTCGTGTTAGGAATCCTCAGCGGCTCGGGTGATCACCTCGATGAATTGGCAGCGCAGGCACCGCAGTTCCACGCTGCGGTGTTGGACGAGCTGAAGCAGATGGGGCACCGCGGCCCCGCTGAGGTCGAGATGCGGTCGGCCAGCTACGCCGACGACCCGGAGTTGCTGCTTCGCATGGTCGCCAAATCGCTGCACATCTCCGCACGGCCGCAAAAATTGCAACCGGTGCTCCCGATGCGGGTCCGTCCCGTCGCACTGCTAGCCGCCTACCAGCTTCGTGACCGCGAAGTCCGTCGCGACAAGATGGTGCGGGCCATCTGGTTGCTGCGCAATCTGCTGCGCGAGTATGGGCGGCGACGGGCTGCCGCCGGCGTGTTCCACACCGCCGACGATGTTTTCTACCTGTTGGTCGACGAACTCGATGCGCTACCGCCTGACGTGACGGATGTGGTGGCGCGTCGCCGCGCTGAACAGGTCCGGCTGGCCGGAATCCAACCGCCTCCGATGTTCAGCGGCAACTGGCAGGCCACCACCGCACTGGCGACTGTCCTTGCCGCCGGTGAGACGTTGCACGGCGTGGGCGTCTGCAGCGGACTGGTCCGCGGCCGGGTCCGCATCGTGCGGCCGGAAACCATCGACGACCTAGAACCGGGGGAGATCCTGGTCGCAGAGGTCACCGACGTCGGCTACACCGCCGCCTTCTCCTACGCGGCGGCCGTGGTGACCGAGCTCGGTGGCCCGATGTCGCACGCCGCCGTCGTCGCCCGCGAATTCGGCATCCCGTGCGTGGTGGACGCCCAAAGCGCCACCCGGCGCCTGCCACCCGGGTCGCTCATCGAGGTCGACGGTGCGACGGGGCAGATCCGGGTGCTTGACGCCGCAACCGACGCCAGGTCACCGCTCCCGGCGGACGACCGGAGCCGCAAGGCCTAGGGCTGCCGGGGGCCGCCCTGCGGCACGGGGTGCTCTGCTCGCGCGTCGCGGAGCTGCTCGGGTGTCAGATGCCGCCACCAAGCCGCAATGTAGAGCAGCATCGAGACCACCAGAGCGACCAGCACCCACAACACGATCGTCATATCAATCCAGCTTCCGAATGCCGGTGACCCGGGCAGAGCGTTCCTCAGCGGTACCACTGCGAACAGCATCGCCGCGTACCAGGTCGTCATCGGCGACTGGAATTTTCGTCGTCCCCGCAACGTCTGGACCGCAACGAATACTGCTTGACCCGCGATCGCGACGAGAATACAGAGTATGACGATCGCGAACACCATAGTGCTCGCCGATCGCTGCACCTCAACGTGGTACGGCGCAAACGGTTCGGCTTTGTTCGGGCCGGTCGCTTGGAGATTCCAACCGGGCAGCCGGTCGACGATCATCACGCGGGCCCGTTCGGGCAGGTGACCAGCTCCGACGAACAATTCGACCGTGATCGGGCCGGTGTAGTAACGATCGAAGGGCCAACGTTCGACGTCACGCGCGAGGGTCAGCGGAACAGGGAAGAGACCGGGCAGCATGCCCTTGGCCCAGGTGCGCTTGACCGGCGTCTCGACGGAAGTGACCTCCACACTCAGGTCTTCCTTCAAGCTGTCGGTGACCGGATCAAGCAGCGCAGATCCTGGTGAAACCGTGACGTTGCCCACGAGCACGCTGTAGTTGGACTGGACGCTTTCGACGTCCAGCGTCACGGTTGTTCCGCCGAAGGCCGACGACCCATCGCTCGAAATACGACGCGTTGCGGCGCCGTCGATGTACAGCGCAATCGAGGTGACCATTGCGCTGGCAACGACGGCGAGGAGCACGACAATGCCGGCCTTCAGGTGCGACTTGCCGCCGGTGGCTGCGAGTTCAGGCCTAAGCCGCTCGGCCGACTCAACACGCACCGTTCGCCCCCCGTTCGACCACCTCCCGTCCATGGTAATCAGGCCTGCGTTGGAAACCTGACCGGGCAGGACAGGCGCTGTTCGTAACCGCTTCCCGGCAGTTCGACCGGTTGGCGGTGGCAACACGACCGCCGTACGGCGCGCGGGGTGACCTGCGGTTCGCTACCGTCGGCTGTATGCACGAGCACACCGTCCGCGCATCGACCGCCATCGGCATCGTCGAAGGATTCACCCGCGACGGTGTCAACCGGTGGCGGTCCATTCCCTACGCGCGTTCGCCGGTTGGGCCACTGCGGTTCCGTGCGCCGCAGCCGGCCGAGCCGTGGTCGGGCGTGCGGCATTGCCACGGGTTCACCAACTGTGCTCCCCAGCAGCGTCGCTACACCATGCTCGGGGTCGGCAAATATCAGTCGATGAGTGAAGACTGCCTCACGCTGAACGTGGTCACGCCGGAGTATTCCAGTTCGGAACCGCTCCCGGTGATGGTCTTCGTGTATGGCGGCGGCTACATCCTCGGCAGCTCGGCGACCCCGCTGTACGACGGCGCTGCCCTGGCCCGCCGGGGCTGCGTCTACGTATCGGTCAACTACCGGCTCGGCGCACTGGGGTGTTTAGACCTGTCGTCGCTCTCGACGGCGGACATCACCATCGACAGCAACCTCTATCTGCGGGACTTGGTGCTGGCGCTGCGCTGGGTCCGCGACAACATCGCCGCTTTCGGTGGCGACCCGGACAACGTCACCGTGTTCGGCGAAAGCGCCGGAGCGCATGCGGTGGCAGCTCTGCTGGCCGTGCCCGCCGCCAAAGGACTATTCGCACGGGCAATCTCTGAGAGCCCCGCAACCGGCATGGTGCGGTCCCGGGAGATGTCAGCTCAGTTCGCGAGCCGCTTCGCCGCGCTGCTCGGGTTGCGCGGTGGCGACGCCGCCGCCGCGCTGCTGCAGGTGCCGACGACCCAACTGATCGCCGCCCAGGACCGCCTGATCGAAGATGGCATGCAGAACCGGTTGGGCGCGTTCCCGATTGGTCCGGTGTTCGGTGACGACTGTTTACCACTGGATCCGGTCGAGGCGATGCGCCGCGGTGTCGCACATCAAGTGCCGCTCATCGTGGGTACGAACGCCGACGAGGGCCGGCTGTTCACCCGGTTCCTGCGGCTGCTGCCGACCTCCGAAGCGATGATCGAAGCGCTGCTGGCAGACACCGATCCGGCTGCGCGCGAACGCATTACCGCCGCTTACCCGGGATACCCCAGTCAGTCCGCGTGTGTGCGGTTGGGCGGTGACCTCGCGTTCGGCTCGGCCGCCTGGCAGATCGCCGCCGCTCACGGCAACAGTGCGCCCACATACCTGTACCGATACGATTTCGCGCCCCGGCTGTTCCACTGGTCTGGTCTGGGGGCAACTCATGCGACGGAGCTGTTGGCTGTTTTCGACGTCTACCGCAGCAAGTTCGGGGCCTTTCTGACCGCCGCGGCCGACCGGCGAGCCGCACTGCGGGTGAGTAACGAAATCCAGGGCCGCTGGCGGTCGTTCAGTCGCACCGGGATTCCCGGTGACGACTGGCCGGCGTACACCGACAGCGATCGTGCGGTGATGGTCTTCGACCGCAAGTGTCGCGTGGAGTTCGATCCGCACCCCGAGCGGCGGATGGCATGGGAAGGTTTCTCTCTGGTCAACGAAGCCGGAGGCCACTAAACTTCGTCGAAGTGCCATCTCAGACGTGTTCGGTGATAACGGCTTAATTCAATGACTGCGCCACAAACAACGTCAGTGCCGTCGCCTGTCGTAGCCATGGGCGTCTCCGGTTGCGGCAAATCCACGGTTGGCGCAGCCCTTGCCGAATGCCTGGACGTGCCCTTCGCCGACGCCGACGACTTACATCCACAAGCCAACATCGCCAAGATGACTGCCGGCCACCCCCTCGATGACGACGACCGCCGAGCATGGCTCGATGCGGTGGGACAGTGGCTGGCGGCGCACGGTGACGGGGGCGTGATCAGTTGCTCGGCGCTTAAACGGAACTACCGTGACCGGTTGCGCGCGCACTGTCCATCGACGGTGTTTCTGTATCTGAGTGGTTCACCGGAAGTGATCGCCGCCCGGCAGGCCGCCAGAAAAGGCCATTTCATGCCGAAGAGCTTGCTGCGATCACAATTCGAAGCGCTGGAGCCGCTGGGACCCGACGAGTGTGGTGTGGTCGTCGACGTCGACCAGCCTGTCGACGTCATCGTCGGCGCATTCCTCGCTGAAGAGCAGCACGGCAGCTGACTGATGTATGGGATCGTCGTCGCAGTGACCGTGTTCGCGCACTTCCTCTTCATCGGTTACGTCGTCATCGGAGGATTCTTCGCGTTGCGCTGGCCGCACACGATCGGGTTGCATGTGGCTGCGGTCCTCTGGGCAGTCGTCAACGCCGCAGGACAGGTTGGCTGCCCGTTGACTGGGCTGGAGCGCTGGGCCCGACACCACGCCAGGATGCAGCCGCTTACTTCAAAGGGCTTCATCGCTCACTACATCACCGGGATTTTGTATCCGGCCGATTGGGTGGTGGCCGTCCAAGTCCTGGTGTTCTTGATTGTCGCGACGACGTGGACTCGCTACGTGTGGCGCGGCCGGCGCCACGAACTCAACAGATTATGACGCCGATCGCCGGATCAGCTCCAGCGGCGAGCTTTGAGGCGTCCGCGCGCGGCCAGTTCGGTGCTTCGGGCTCGGGCGATGTCGGCGAGGTCGGAGCCGCGCCCCCAGGCAGAGTCGGCGAAGTCGCTGCTGCGGTCGCGGGCTGCATCGGCCAGATCCACTCCGCGGTCGAGGGCTTTTTCACCGATTTCGGCGCCGCGTTCGCGGGCGATGTCGGCGAGGTCGCTGCTGCGGTCGCGGGCCGCTTCGGCCAGTTCCAGCCCGCGATCGCGGGCCCGTTCGCCCAGTTCGCTGCCGCGGTCGCGGGCCACCTCGGCCAATTCCGATCCGCGGTCGAGGGCTTTTTCACCGAGTTCGGCTCCGCGTTCGCGGGCGATGTCGGCGAAGTCGCTGCCGCGTTCCCGCAGCACCTCCGCCAGTTCCGCGCTGCGCTTGCGGGCGCGCTTACGAGCGGCTCGCACCACCGGAACGGTCTTTTCCCCGGCTGTACTGGCCAGCTCGCTACCACGCTTGCGCGCCGCCTCGACGTACGGTTCGCTCTTCTCGGCCGCCGTGCTCACCAGTTCGCGGCCACGCTCAGCGCCCGCTTGCAAGCCTTGGCCGATCTTCTCGACGAGTTCAGGATCGATCAGCGCTCCCTCTGACCCACCGGGCAGAGCCGAAGACACCGCCTCGGAGAGCCGGCCGGCAGCTTGCCGGCCCCGCCAGCCCAGCGACGGCTTCCCGGCCGTGTCGGCGGATGCGATGATCAGGCCACCCAGCAAACTCAGGTCCGTCAGAAACCCGCGTCGCTTCTCAACCTTGCGCGCCGGGTCGGTCTCGCTCCAGAACTGGTGCCCACCGAGGCTGCCCGGTATCACCGTGAAAGCCAGGACCGCAGAGGCGATCCGCGGCAGTTTGCCGGTGGCGAGCAAGAGGCCACCCGAGATTTGAACCGCCGCGTTGATCCGCGCGAACGTTTCGGGATCGGTCGGGACGTTAGGGCCGACTGGATCCGGTAGTTGGCGTAAGCCTTCCATCGTCGGTTGGGCCGCCTCCACGCCAACTTGAGGATTGCGCAATGTCTCTACACCTTGGCCGATGAATACGGCTGACAGCAGGGGTCGTGCAATTCTCCGGATCACCATGGGCCGTGTGTTCCCTCGTTAGTTGGTGTGCAAACCGTTGGATGATATCGCTTCTTCGTCTGTCGAGCGGCCGCCGAGCCGAATTGCCAGCGGCAGAACGATCCAGAAGGCAAGTAGGCCGGCAAACGCGCAGCTCCCGGCGAGAACGGCAGCGGTATGCCCGGCGACTGCGTCGAAAATGATGATTGTGACGCCGGCGAGCGCCAATCCCAGCAAACACAGCCCGGAAAGGGCCAGCCGGTGGGCTGCCGACACCAACTGTTGCAGCTTTCGCTGGCGAAAAAGTATCCGGTGCATTCCGACCGGCGCGATCAACAGCACCGCCGAGCCGACCGAAGAGGCCACCGTCGCGAGATAGACGTGGCGCATTCCCTGATGCAATACGTCGAACCGCTGTTGGAACGGCAACACCAGCAGGAATCCAGTGAGAAATTGCACGCCCGTCTGCAACACCCGCAGTTCCTGCAGGATGCTGTTCCAGTTGCGGTCCATTCGCTGGGTTTCGGTCTCCGAGCGGGCCCGGTGGTCCCAGGCCTGGTCGCGTTCCGGATGGTCGACGTCCATGCCGGTGAATCATGCCAGGCCGCCGCGCGGCGTTGCCCTCACCTCAACAGCAATCGGGCCGAGGTTTCCAGTCGGTCGGCGATCTGCGTGTACGAGGCGTAGCCCATGCCGGCGCGCACCAGCGCCCCGGCGTACAGCAACTCCAGCGTCTCGACGCGGTCAGCGCTGCAGTCCGGTCCCAATGCCGCGACCAGACGATGGTGAATCTCGCCACCGATGCGCAGCCGCAACTGCTTGACCTCCGGGTCGCTGCCCAATAGCGCCGTGGTCACCGCGCCCGCCAACTCAGACTCGTCGGCAACGAGCAGGGCTATGTGCCGCAACACCACGACCACCCGCGTCCCTGGATCGGACGAGTCGTTCGGCGGGACGGGGGTGGCGGCCAACCGCCGCCAGAAAATCTCGGCAACGAGATGCTCTTTCGACGAGAAGTACGTGTAGGCGGTAGCCGCACCGACTCCGGCTTCGGCGGCCACGTTGCGAATGGTCAACTTGGAGAAGCCTTCTCGACCCAGAACGTGGATTGCAGCCCGGCCTAGCCGGTCGACGGCCTCCGCTTGTTTGGCGGTCAGCCGGCGCCTGGTCGACTCCCGAGCGACCGGGTCAGACACGTGTCTGGACACTACTACGACCGCTTGCCGGCGGCAACACCACGCCGTCCGCCACTGGACCCGCCGCTCTGACAACCACCCGCTTCGCCCGGCTTTCAGCCGCGCTCGCGATCGCCGCTAAGTTGGCGTGATGACTTCTGTCTCCGAGTCCGATGAGCGCACCGTCCGGCTGCTCCAACTGGCCGAGCGGGTCACCGGATTCATGCCCGCAGACGAGGGCCAGGCTCTGCATCAGGCCGCGCTGCAGCACTTCGACCACGGGTTCGGCGTCGAGATCGGCACCTATTGCGGCAAATCCACGCTGCTGCTCGGCGCGGCGGCGCTGGCCACCCGAAGTGTGCTTTTCACCGTCGACCACCACCACGGATCCGAAGAACACCAGCCGGGATGGGAATATCACGACACCTCTCTGGTCAACGAAGCCACCGGACGGTTCGACACCTTGCCGACATTCCGGCGCACGCTCGACGATGCCGACCTGGACGACACAGTGGTGGCCGTGGTGGGGAAGTCAACCGTGGTGGCCGGTGCCTGGCGCACCCCCTTGCAGCTGTTGTTCATCGACGGCGGCCACAGTGAGGCGGCCGCTCACCAAGACTTCGAGGGCTGGGCACAGTGGGTGATGGTCGGCGGCGCCCTGATCATCCACGACGTGTTCCCCGATCCCCGCGACGGCGGCCGAGCGCCCTATCAGATCTACTGTCGCGCAATCGAAAGCCGCGAATTCCGAGAGGTCAGCGCGACCGGTTCGCTGCGGGTGCTGGAACGGACGTCGAGCGGACTGGGGGATCCGGGACGCTAAGGTCTGCTCGGCGCGCCGACGCACTCGCAGTCGTAGTCGCCTTCGAGGCCGCGCGGCAAGTCGGTGCCGCGGAAAATGCCGCTTCCCGCCGTGGCTGACGACAAGGCGTCCGCCGCGAGGATCACCGCGGCGCCCGTCCAGGTGGTGCGTTCGACCGGCCATCGCTTGCCGTCGCTGAAAACCAGCCCAGTCCAGTATGAGCCGTCGTTCTCGCGGAGGTGCTGCATGGCCGCGAACTGATGCAGCGCCGCGGCCCGTCGCCCGATTGCGTCGAGAGCCAGGACTAGTTCACAAGTTTCAGCACCGGTCACCCAGGGCCGGTCGTCGACACACCGGATCCCCAAACCGTCGACGACGAAGTCACCCCAGCGCTCGGCGATCCGGGCGTGCGCGGCCCCGCCGCGAAGTGCGCCAGCGAGGATCGGGTAGTACCAGTCCATCGAGTGGTGCGGTTTCTCGGTGAATGCCGAGGGGTGGGCGGTGATCGCGTGCCCCAGCCGTCCGAGCGCCACCTCCCATTCCGGTTGCGGTTGGTCCAGATAGTTGGCCAATGCCAGCGCACAGCGGATGCTGTGGAAGATGCTTGCACATCCGGTTACCAGCGCCTCGGGCAGCGGGCCGGCAGGGCCACGCGCCCAGCAGATTTCGCCGCCCTCGAGTTGTAGCTCGAGAACGAAGTCGATCGCGGCGCTGACGGTCGGCCACATCGCGGTGGCGAAGCCGCGATCACCGGTGATCAGCACGTGATGCCAGACGCCGACTGCGATGTAAGCGCAGAAGTTGCTGTCGCTGTTCGCGTCTTCGATGGCCCCGGCGCGCAGCTGGATGGGCCAGGTGCCGTCGGCCCGCTGTTGGGAACGACACCAGTCGAACGCGTAACGGGCCGGCTCGAGCAACCCGGCGGCGGTGAGCGCCATCGCGCATTCCACGTGATCCCACGGGTCGGTTTGTCCGTCCTCCGACCATGGGATGGCGCCGGATGACTCCTGCACCGCGGCAATCGACTCCGCCGTTTGTCGGCATTGTGCCGAGGACAAGATTCCAGGGACGGCCGGCCGGCTAGACGTGTTCAACGACGCGCACCGGCTTCTCGAAGTAGAGCGCGACGCTTTTGCCCACTAACGGGTTGAGCGCCGACTCGGCCCACTGCGTGAGCCGGGGCCGCTGCATGATGTCCCAAACCAGCAGCTGGTGATACGCGGTCACTGCAGGGTGACCGGACTTGGAGACACCGACAAGGCATTTCAGCCACCAGAACGGTGTATGCAGGCCGTGCGCGTAGTGGGTGTGATTGAAAGCCATTCCGGCGCGGCAGATCTTGGCGCGCAACTTACTGGCCCGGTAGATACGGACATGGCCGCCCTCGTTGCCGTGGTACTCATCCGACAACAACCAGCACACCCGTTCCGGTAGAAAGCGCGGAACGGTGACCACCAGTGTGCCACCAGCTTTCAGGACACGGATCAGTTCGTCGATCGCCGCGTCGTCTGCGGGGAGATGCTCCAGAATCTCCGATGCGATCACGCAGTCGAAGGTGCCGTCGGGATAGGGCAACGCCAGCGCGTCACCCTGTACCGTTTCGGCGCTGGCAGACGCCGGCGCCTGGCCGGTCTCTGCCATCGCGCGCAACAGGGTGCTCACGTTGTCGAGTTCGCCGGCGTCCTGGTCGAACGCGATCACATCAGCGCCGCGACGAAACGCCTCGAAGCTGTGTCGGC
>NZ_JBARMY010000027.1:0-2811 GCF_049802695.1 Mycobacterium sp. | reverse complement strand
CCGGTGCCGCCTGGACCGCCGGCGCCGCCGTCGACGCCGCCTCCGCCCCAGCCGCCGTTGCCGAAAATCCCAGCGTCACCGCCTGCAAAGCCGGCTCCGGCGTTAAGGCTGGCCACACCGCCAGCGCCGGTTCCGCCGTCGCCGAGCAGGAATCCGCCGTCACCGAGGTTGCCGAACTCCCCGGTGCTGCCGAGGAGCGAAGTGTTGGCGCCGGTGAAGTCGTCGACACCGTTGCCGATCAAATCGCGCCCGAACAGATCTACGAACGGCGCGTTGATCCCCTGCAGCAACGTCGCATCAGCTGGGTTGGTGATGAAAGCCTCGCCGGACGCGTACACCTGGGAGAGGATGTCGCTGAGCCCAGTCGGGTCTGAAGGCAGTACATCGGCCGGCAACGCCATTGCGCCGAGGGCGTCCGGCGCACCCAGAGTCAGGTTACTGAGTGCATCGGGTATAGCAGCGTTCGCAAATGCGCTGTCGAAAAGGCCTCCCAACGGGAGGTCTGGGACGGCAACGGAAGCGCTGGCCGCACTACCTAACGAGTCCACCAGCGGAGCGATGACGAGATCGAAGAGGTCGGCATGGGCGGCAGGCGCGTCGGCCAGCGGGGTCACACCAAGAGCCAGGAAAGCGCTGACTGCTGCGCCCGAACCGACGAGGTAACCCCGTCGGCGTCTGATGCTGACCGATTGACGACGCTTTCCGCTCCGATGTTGACGAGCCACTCTTGTCTCCCTTGCTAAACCGCCACGTTGGCCTTAAGTTTCGCTAAGCTTAACTACCGCATAAGCGGGTCTTAGGCAATACTTAGGCCCGCATTCGCGGAACATTCGCCGGATAAGCGGCCGTGACTGAAGGTGGGGTAGTGGACGCGGTTTCGTCGAAGCTGACGGTGCGTGAGGCGACTCGTTGTGTTGTCACACGCGACGTGCTTTTTCCGGGGCTTGCGATCGCTGCGATTGTCATCTCAGCGGACGTCCGGGTGCCGATGGGGTTGCCGGGGCATCGCGGACTGATCTGGCTGACGTTGCTGGTGACGACTGTGCTGATCACGCGTCGCAGAGAAACCGTAGTGGTGGTTGGCGCGGCCTCGATGTTGGCGACGCTAGGGCTGCACATCTCGCCCGATGCGTGGGGAAGTGGGCGTTACTTGGCCGCCGCAATCCTGCTGTATGCGGTGGCCGCTGCGCCGGTGGCAGTGCGGCGACGATGGGTGGTTGCGCTTGCTGCGGCGCCGATTCACCTCGTCGCGCTCGCCGGTGCGCTCGCGACCTGGCTCAGCCACGGCTACCTGCCGGTATTGGCCTCGGTCGGAATGGCCGAGAAGACGCTGTGCCACCTGCTGTTCGGACTGCTGGCCGGGCTACTCGGCTGGACTGTCGCGTCGATCGTAAATCGCTTTCATTGGAGGGAGTGTTTGTCATGATGCTGCGAGTCGATCCCGAGGGCTTAGCCGCGACGAGTGCTGCGGTTGAAGCGATCACCGCGCGGCTGGCGGCGGCGCATGCCGCGGCGGCCTCGACGATCTCGGCGGTGGTTCCGCCCGCAGCCGACCCGGTATCTGAGCAGGCTGCTGCCCAGTTCAGTGCTCGCGGCAGCGAACATACGGCTGCGGCTTCCCGCGGTGTTGAGGTGTTGGGCCGGGCTGGCGTCGGAGTGGCACGAGCCGGCGCGGATTACGCCGCGGGTGATGCGGCGGCAGCTTCGACATATCTGGCTGGGCGCGGCTGACGATGACCGCGCCGGTCTGGATGGCGTCCCCGCCGGAAGTGCATTCGGCGTTGCTGAGCAGCGGGCCAGGGCCTGGTCCGCTGCTGGTCGCCGCCGAAACGTGGACATCGTTGAGCACCGAATATGAGGCGGCGGCATCCGAGTTGACTGCGGCGCTGGCCAGCGCGCAGGAGGCGTGGGAGGGGCCGACGGCAAATCGGTATGTGGCCGCGCATGTGCCGTATCTGGCGTGGCTGGGGTTAGCCAGTGCGGTTAGTGCCGAGACGGCCGCCCAGCACGAGACGGTGGCAGCCGGCTACACCGCGGCGTTGGCGACAATGCCCACCGTCGCCGAGCTAGCCACAAACCACGTCGTCCATGCGGTGCTGGTGGGAACTAATTTCTTTGGAGTCAACACGATTCCTATCGCGCTCAACGAAGCCGACTACGCGCGCATGTGGACTCAAGCCGCCGTCACAATGAGCACCTATCAGGCGACTGCCCAAGTGGCCAGCGCTGGCAGCGGGGCCGGAAGCGGCACAGGCGGCGGCATGGGGGGCGGTGGCGGAGGCGGGACAGGGTCGTTTCAGTTGCCGACGCCGGCCGAGATATACCAGATGCTTTTCGGACCTGATGGCGAGCAGATCCCTGGTCAAGGGCAGTCCAACTGGGACGCCACGCAGTACCTACAGAACTTGCCAAACTTTCTCAGTGGCAACCAGAATGCCGTGACCTGGTTGCAACAGAACTTTCAAGGCTTGATGGACCCGTCGCAGTTCCCGCAGCTGATGTCTTACTTCATCTCGTGGCAGACTTTCCGGGCCGTCAACTGGACGCTACGAACTCTGCGGTTCCTAATCCAGGAGCTGCCGCTGCTGCTGCCGGTCGGTCTCAACCTGGTGATCGCCAACCTAAGTGTGGTGTCCGGTCTACCCGCGCCGGCCGGGCTGGCGGGCCTGAGCGGTCTGGCCGGCTTAGCTCAGTCTGCCGCAGTTCCGGCCGCAGCTGCGCCCATCGCCCCGGCTATACCCGCCGCAGTGCCCGCACTTGCTGTCGGCAGCACCCCCGCGGTGAGCCAAGCGCCAGTCCCGACCTCAGCCC
>NZ_JBARMY010000026.1:0-25719 GCF_049802695.1 Mycobacterium sp. | reverse complement strand
ACGCACCACCGGGAGCCCGCACCGAGAACCTGCAGCCGGCCGGTCCGACACCGCCACCGTCGACGTTCGCCCCCGGCCTGCCACCGGGACCGCCGGCGCCATCCGGACCTGGTGAGCAGGTGCCCGCCCCGTTCGTCACGCCGGGCGGGACCGGGGGTAGCGGAGTGACGGGAGGCAGTCAGAATTGAGCACCGCCTTCGACATCCGCAACCTGCGCCTGCCAAAGCTGTCGCGGGCGTCGGTGATCATCGGATCGCTGGTGGTCGTGTTGGCACTGATCGCCGCGTACGTCGGCCGTGACCTCTGCCGAAGACTGACGAACAACACCGTCATCGCCTACTTCCCGGAGGCCAACGCGCTGTATTCCGGGGACACGGTCCAGATCATGGGGTTGCGGGTGGGTGCCATCGACAAGATCGAGCCGGCCGGCGACAAGATGAAGGTCACCTTTCACTACATGAACAAGTACAAGGTGCCCGCGAACGCCTCAGCGGTGATTCTCAACCCCACCTTGGTGGCGTCACGAAACATCCAGTTGGAGCCGCCCTATAAAGGTGGTCCGGTGCTGGCCGACAATTCGGTGATCCCGATCGAGCGCACCCAGGTGCCGGTGGAGTGGGACCAGCTGCGCAACAGCACCACCAACCTCCTCTTGAAACTCGGCCCGACACCGGAAGAACCCAAGGGGCCCTTTGGCGATGTCATCGAATCTTTCGCCGATGGCCTGGCCGGCAAAGGCCAGCAGATCAACGCCACGTTCAACAACTTGTCGCAGGCGTTGACCGCGCTCAACCGGGGTCGCGGCGACTTCTTCGCCGTGCTGCGGAGCCTCGCGCTTTTTGTCAACGCGCTGCATCAGGACGATCAGCAGTTCGTTGCGCTGAACAACAACCTGGCCCAGTTCACCAACAGCTTGACCAACTCCGACCGGGATCTGGCGAACGCGTTACAACAAGCCGAAGCTCTTTTCGAGGCGGTGCGCCCGTTCTTGGCCAAGAACCGCGAAGTGCTGACTCATGACATAGACAACCTCGCCGACGTAACCACCACGCTGGTGCAACCAGAAGCGCTGAACGGTTTGGAAACCGGCTTGCACGTGCTGCCGACGGCGGCGGCGAACATCACCCAGCTCTACCACCCGTCGCACGGTGCGAACGTCGCCATCCCGGTATTCGCGAACTTCACCAACCCGATGCAGTTCATCTGCGGCTCAATTCAGGCCGGCAGCCGGCGCGGCTACCAGGAATCCGCCGAGCTGTGTGCGCAGTATCTGGCACCGATCCTGGATTCGGTCAAGTTCAACTATCTGCCGTTCGGCTTGAACCTGTTCAGTACCGCCGAGACGCTGCCCAAGCACGTCGCCTATTCCGAGCCGCGGTTGCAGCCGCCGAACGGGTATAAGGACACCACCGTCCCCGGGATCTGGGTGCCAGACACCCCGACGTCGCACCGCAACACCCAACCGGGCTGGATTACCGCGCCGGGCATGCAGGGCGTCAAGGTGGGGCCAACCACGGCAGGCCTGTTGACTCCGGAATCGCTGGCTGAATTGATGGGCGCTCCAGACATCGAACCGGTCCAGTCAAATTTGCAAACGCCGCCGGGCCCGCCGAATGCGTACGACGAGGAGCCCTCGCCAGTGATCGGCCACAACCCGCCGCAGGTGCCGATACCGCCCCCGCCACCGGGACCGGAGGTGGTGCCGGGTCCGGTGCCGCCGACGCCTGCGCCGGTAGGTGGCCCGGCTCCAGGGCCGGCTGTACCACCATTGTCCGCTGAGATAGGAGCAGGGCAGTGAGCGACCCGATGACCGTGCTGGCGCGTCTCCGCCACAAGCTCTGGCAGGTGCTGGCTCTGGCCACCGCGCTGACGCTCAGCTCATGCGGCTGGCGCGGTATCTCCAATGTGTCGATTCCCGGCGGTCCGGGTACCGGCGCCGGCGCCTACACCGTCTACGTAGAGGTGCCGAATACGCTGGCGATCAACGGCAACAGCCGTGTCTTGGTCGCCGATGTATATGTCGGCTCGATACGCGCGATCAACCTGAAAAACTGGGTTGCCACGTTAACCCTGGGTGTGGACAAGAACGTCAAGCTGCCGAAGAACGCCACCGCCAAGATCGGGCAGACTAGCCTGCTGGGTTCCCAGCATGTGGAGCTAGCACCACCACACAACCCGTCGCCGCAGCTGCTGAAGGACGGCGACACCATTCCGCTGAAGAACTCGTCGGCGTTCCCCACTACCGAGCAGACGCTGGCCACTGTTGCCACCGTGTTGCGCGGCGGCGGCATCCCCAACCTTGATGTGATCGTAAACGAGGTCAACGACATCCTGGCCGGTCGAGGTCCTCAGATCCGGGCCTTTCTCGGCAAACTCGACACCTTTATCCAACAACTCAACCAGCAACGCGACGACATCACCCACGCCATCGACTCCACCAACCGGCTGCTGGCCTATGTCGGCGGCCGGGCCGATGTGCTGGATCGGGCGCTGACCGACATCCCGCCGCTGATCAAGCATTTCGCGGACAAGCAAGCCCTGCTGATCAATGCGATCGACGCGGTGGGCCGGGCAAGCGGCGTCGCCAACCGATACGTGTCAGAATCGCGGGGTCCCTTCCATCAGGACCTGCAGTTGCTCCAGTGCCCGCTGAAGGAACTGGGCCGTGCCTCGCCGTATCTGGTCGCCGCGCTGAAAATCGCCAACGTCCTGCCGTTCGATATCGACACCATTCCACAGTTGATCCGCGGCGACTACATCAACTTCTCGCCGACAATCGACACGACCTACGCGTCCGTCGACAACGCGTTCCTCACTGGAACCGGGTTGTCGGGAGCCCTGCGTGCGCTCGAGCAGTCGTTTGGTACCGACCCCGAGATCATGATCCCGGATGTCCGGTACACCCCGAACCCGAACGACGCGCCGGGCGGACCGCTGGTCGAGAGGGGGAATCGGCAGTGCTGATCCGCTTCATGAGGCGCCAATTGATCCTCTTCAGCATCCTGACGGTGCTCGCGCTGATTGTGCTGGGCTGGTACTACCTGCGCATCCCCAGCCTGGCCGGTATCGGTCAGTACACCCTGAAGGCGGACCTGCCCGCCTCTGGCGGCCTGTATCCCACGGCGAACGTGACCTATCGAGGCATCACCATCGGCAAGGTTACCAACGTCGAGCCGACCGAACAGGGTGCCCAGGCCACGATGAGCATCGCCAGCCGCTACAAAATCCCCGTCGACGCGACGGCGAACGTGCACTCGGTGTCGGCGGTCGGTGAGCAGTATCTGGACCTCGTCTCGTCGTTAGGCAATCCGGACAAACACTTCTCGCCCGGGCAGACCATCACCAAGGGCACGGTGCCTGCTGAGATCGGGCCGGCGCTGGACGCCGCCAACCGCGGGTTGGAAGTGCTGCCCAAGGACAAGATCGGCGCGCTGCTCGACGAGACAGCACAAGCGGTCGGTGGGCTGGGGCCGGCGCTGCAGCGGCTGGTCGACTCGACCCAGGCCATCGTCGGGAACTTCAAGACCAATATCACCGATGTCAACGACATCATCCAAAACTCTGCGCCGATCTTGGACAGCCAGGTCAATTCCGGTACTGGAATTGAGCGCTGGGCGCGCAACCTGAACACTTTGGCCGCCCAGACCGCAGAAAAGGACCAGACGCTGAAAAGCGTCCTGTCCCAAGCGGCCCCGATTGCCGATCAGGTTAACGCGGTATTCGGTGACGTCCGCGAGTCGCTGCCGCAGACGCTGGCCAACTTCGAAATCGTTGCCGAAATGCTCAAGCGCTACCACCCCGGCGTCGAGCAGGTGCTGGTGTTCCTGCCGCAAGCCGCCGCGATCGCTCAGACGGTGGCCGCGCCGTACCCGCACCAGGTTGCGCAAGACCTCGCGCTGGCGATCAACTTTCCGCCGCCGTGTTACACCGGTTTTATTCCGACCTCAGAGTGGCGGTCGCCGGCGGATACCAGCCTGGCGCCGTTGCCGTCGGGAACGTACTGCAAGATCCCGAAAGACACCCAGGGCATCGCGGTGCGTGGATCCCGCAATATTCCGTGCGTCGACGTCCCCGGAAAGCGTGCGGCGACGCCGCGGGAATGCCGCGACCCCAAGCCGTACGTGCCGCTGGGCACCAACCCGTGGTACGGCGATCCCAACCAGCTTCGGAACTGCCCGGCGCCCGGAGCGCGCTGCGATCAGCCGGTGAGTCCCGGCATCGTGATCCCGGCGCCGTCGGTTGACAACGGCCTTAACCCGGCGCCAGCCGATCGGGTGGCTGGCACACCGCCTCCGATCAGTAATCCGCTGTCGCGGCCGGGATCGGGCAGCGTGCAGTGTAACGGGCAGCAGCCCAACCCCTGCGTCTACACCCCGACCGGTCCCCCGACGGCTATCTACAGTCCTCAGAGCGGTGAACTGATAGGGCCCGACGGTGTCGAGTACTCGGTGCAAAACTCGAGCGACACAGGAGACGACGGGTGGAAAGAGATGCTGTCGCCAGCAGCCGGCTGAACCCTACCGATGCGCACGTGGGTCCGAGGCGATGGCCGAGCCCGGTATGGAAGACGGTTTTCCTTAACCACTCCGCCGGGAGCGTGTCGCTAGTTGCGGGCTCGTTGCGCGCGACGGTCAAGATGTTTAGTACTGGCCGTAGAGGCTATGTCCTCCTGGCATGAGCGCAGAGTCAAACCCCCCACCGCCTGAGATGTCTGACAATGCACCGACCGGAAAATGGGGCGTTGCGCCTTCGATGAGTCCCGTCATGACGCGCCAGGGGCGCCAGCGCAAGACCCGCCCGGCGATTTGGTTGGCGCTTGCCGCGCTGATTATCGTTGTCATCGTGCTGGTCATCGTTTTGATTTAGCCGGTCTGGGCGTCGTAGCAGCGGTTGTGAGACTTGATACGGGTGTGCGGGCACTGAACCACCCCGGGCTATACGCACACCCTTTAGTCGACGATTGAAATCCTCGAGGCGGCAACACATCGTCGCGCGGGATCTCGGTTTCCTCGAAGAAGCCAGGACGCGGACGACACCTGGCCGAAGCTTGTCGTTCCGGTGGTACGCCATAGGTTGACACTGACCGTCCGTACAGTCATTATTGGAGTGTTCAAATCGGCAGCGGAGCAGCTGTAGCGCTGAAACCGAAGATGCGCCCGGTCTTGAACACCGGGGTCCAACGAGGCGCAGACCCAGCTGAACTCAGAGATTGGAGCGGCATGGGCGAACTGATTGGCCTTGGCCAACTTCGGAGCAATGCATGCGGTTATGTCGAGCGGGTTCTGGCGGGGGAGACGATTGAGGTCGTCCGTCGCGGCAGGCTGGTGGCGCGGATCGTGTCGGCCGCTGCTGATCGGTCGGCCCCGACCGCCCTGCCCGATTTTGTCGCGGTGAACGGCGCTGGCGGGCGCATCGGGCTTGACGCATTGCGGACGCGTGCGGCGCGCTATTTCGATCGGGTTGAAGCTGGCGAAACGATCTGTATCGTCTGGCGCGGCAGACTGGTGGCCCGGATCGTATCGGCCACCCGGGATCCAGAGGCGGCTCCGATTTCCATGCGGCCGGTGCGAGTCGTAGCACGGGATGCTGGCGGGCGGATCGGGCTCGACGAACTGCGAACGCGCGCGGGGCGTTATTTCGACCGCGTCGCGGAGGGCGAGACAATCGAGGTGATCCGTGGCGGCAGGGTAGTGGCCCGAATCGTGTCAGCCGCTGAGGGCCCGCGCAGAACGGCCTGATAGTCGGCGATCACGCGATCGAAGCGTACCGCCGGATTCCAACCATCGACCGCGACCATCAAGGTCTCTGTACAGACCGGCGCGGTTCAGTTCGGACTTGGTGGCTAAATAGGTTCAGACCGGCATGATGCTTTCTGCGTTGCCGTGAGCGATCGCGTTTCGCTGGTCCTCGGTCAGGTTGGCTTGGTCAAGGAAGTCCGATACGTTCTCGCGGACGACGTAGGGGAAGTCTTCGGAGTAGATGATCTGTTCGGCACCGATTTCAGCGACGATGAAGTTCAGCTGGTTGTGGCTGTACATGCCCGACGGCGTCGCCCAGACCTGCTCGCGGTAATACGCGCTCACCTGCCGTTCCAGGTGGGTGCCGCCCCAACTGATAACCTCGTCGAGTCGGTCGAGCCAGCCGGCGACGAATTCGCCCCAATGACCGCTCAACAGCTTCAGACCGGGGTGGCGATCCAGCGCCCCCGACAAGATGAGCCGTAGAATGTGAACACCCGCCTCAGCGTGCCAGCCGAACGCGGGACCGGAGAACAAGAAATGCAGCGCAGCCGGCCAACGTCCGGCGTAATACGCCGTTGACACCGGATTTTCCGGAACGCCCGGGTGGACATAGATGGGCAGGTCAACCGTCTCGGCTGCGGCCAGGACCACGTCGAATCGCTGGTCATCGAGGAACAACCCACCGCATGTTCCGGCAATTAAAGCTCCCACGAAGCCCAGCTCGTTGACGCAGCGCTTCAGTTCGTCGGCCGCCGCGGCGGGGTCGTGCAACGGAAGGGTCGCGAATCCCCGGAACCGCGTGGGGTGCTCCGAAATGTGCTCAGCGAGAGTGTTGTTGACTCGCTTGCATAACTCGACAGCCTCCGGATGAGCGAGATTGCCGGGACTGTTGGCACCGTGTGAGACAACCTGGACGTCGATACCCACACGATCCATATGCGCTAGGCGGTTTCCGCCGAGACGCTCCGCTGAATCCTGGTCGGGCATGAAGTCCCGAAGGAAGGCGCCGAAACCGTCGTCGGGAACGATAGGTGCGGGCCCGGCGAGTTCCAAGACGCGTGCGACGGCCTGAGGATGATGGAAATGCTCTTCTACGGTGATGATTCGCAACAAACTTCCTTCCTACGCGCAATCGATAGCCTTGGCGAGCCGGT
Source organism: Mycobacterium sp. (assembly GCF_049802695.1). Taxonomy (GTDB): domain Bacteria; phylum Actinomycetota; class Actinomycetes; order Mycobacteriales; family Mycobacteriaceae; genus Mycobacterium. Next base: position 18,824 of record NZ_JBARMY010000026.1, on the reverse strand, counting down.
GACGTCCGCCGGTCTGGTTCATTTTTTCCTTCCGTGGTCACCGGGCTCTTGCTCGCCGCAACGCTCATTTGCGTCGCGCGGAATGTGCCAGTGAACCCGGATGGCGCTGAAGCTGCTGCCTGGCGATGTGAAATGACGGCGACTGCGTGCCTGAGCGGAGTTTCGCGACGCCGGTCAGTCGGTATTTTCACCGCTGACGGCACCGAGGCAGCGTTTTCAACGATGCATTCCGATGTAGCGGTCGGTGGTGATGTTGTCAGATCAGCCACCGCTGTGTGCACCGGCCATCAGGGTGGCGAGGTCGTCGGGTGCCAGAAAGGACGGCGGTGGCGGCGGACCCCAGCTGAACAGTCCCCGGGCGCCTTCGAGGGTTTCCGGTGTCCAGAGTTGGTCGTTGGCAATGCAATCCATATCCGAGTAGTACTCGCTGAAATTCCCGGCGGGGTCTTTGAGGTACCAAAAGAAGTTGGACCCGGCGTGGTGCCGGCCCAGTCCCCAGACATGTCGCTCCGGGTGGTCGGCGAGCATTGTCGTCGCGCCGCGCCCGACATCGTCGATGTCGTCGACCTGCCAGGAGGTGTGGTGCAGAAACGACACCGGCGCCGTGAGCACAAGCACGTTGTGGTGGTCGGTGGAACACCGCAGGAACGCTCCAGCGTCCTTGATCAGGTCGCTGACTTTGAAGCCGAGTCCGTCGGTGAAGAAGGACTGCGTCACCGCAAGATCGGTGGTACCGATCACCACGTGGCCGAGCTTGCGGGGGAATACCCGTTCGGTCCGCAACACTCCGGGCGCTCGGCAGCCGTGCCGTTCCAGTCGTCCGGGACCGTTGTACCGGATGGCAGGTGTGACCGGCTGGTTCAGCCGCACGGAGATCTCAACTGTTGCCCGCACTCCGGTGGCTTTCTCGACCGCGGTAACGCTGCTGTCGTCGTGTGTGACGCCGATGCCCAGGCGATTCAGGTTGGCGGCGACGTGGGCAATGTCGTCGGCGTCGTCGGCGCCCACCCGCACTTCGACCAGTCGCCGGGTAGGAGTGCGCACGATCCGAAGTTGGCGCCCGCCGTCGCGCGTGCTGAACCAACCGTCGGCCTCTGCGACCAGCCCGAAAGCACTGTAGTAAGAGGCGGTTTCGACGTCGTTCGGTACGCCGATGGTGACGGAGCTGAGGCGATGCAGGGCCATGGGTGCGTAGTCCGCTACTTCGCGGTGCTAACGGAGAACGTCTGATGCAGTTCGCCGATGCCCTCGATCCAGCTGTCGAGGCGCTCGCCGGCCCGCAGGAAGCGTTGCGGCTCGCGGCCGACCCCGACGCCCGCAGGAGTGCCGGTGAAGATGACGTCGCCGGGACAAAGCGTCACGTTGCGCGACAACCTGGCGATCAGCGCCCGAACCGGGAAGATCAGGTCGCGGGTACGGGCCTTCTGTACCTCCTCTCCGTCGATCGCGCAGCCGAGCTCCAAGTCGTCGGGATCGCGGAATTCGTCGGGAGTGACCAGCCACGGACCTTGTGGGGCGAATCCCGGGAAGGACTTGGCGAGACCGAATTGCGGTGCTGGGCCGCGCATTTGAGAGATGCGCTCGGAAATATCCTGACCAACAGTAAATCCCGCGACATGGGACATCGCGTCTGCCTCGTCCACGCGGGTGGCTTCGCGGCCGACCACGGCGACCAATTCGACTTCCCAATCTACGTTGCCGCCGGTGGGGAGGACGACCTCGGTGTCGGGCCCGGTGAAGCTGGAAACGTACTTGGTGAACACCGGCGGCGTGTCGGCTGGGGAATCGAATCCGGATTCGGCGGCGTGCGAGTGATAGTTCAACCCGATGGCGAAGACCTGTCGCGGCGCGGGCGACGGTGGACCGAGGCGGCGCCGATCGACGTGGGCGGCTCCGGTGAAATTTGTGGTGTCGAGTTCAGAGGCCCACCCGGCGATTTGCTCCCAGACCTGGTAAACAGCAGGCAGATCGGGCCCAAAACGGCCGTTGGACGCGGTGGCGACATCGACGGCCAGCTCGGCACCTTCTTCGCCGATCACCAGGGCTGCCCGGTTGTCCAGATTAGCAATGCGCATGGAAACTCCTTCTTTTTATGTTTGGGTTGGGCGCAGGTGCTGGTTCGCGCTAGGGGTGCTGATCCGTCCGTGACTGGCAGACGCATGCGTGGGCGAAGGCCAACTGCTTATAGTGAATAGCAGCGCCGATCAGGTGGTGGTCGATACTGTGACCGACACCTTCGATGATCTCCGAGTTAACACGCTGTGTGGCATTGAACTTCGACAGGAAAAGCCGGCGAGCGTCGGGCGACCCGTCCCAGAGGGCGTCGAACTCTGCCAGCGCATGGTATATCGGCACCGCAATGTGTGCTGCGACGGAGTCAAGGCGGCTCGATGCCCACTTCGGTGCGGCGGTCAGCTCTGTCATCGGGGCAGGTGCATAGGAGGTGCGTGCTGCCGCTACACCGGCGGCGGTGTAAGTGTGTTCGGGTCCATACCAGAGTTTCTCGCGCTCGGCGATGGGGAGGTCGACCACGCCGGAGAGCGGAAGCGTACCGAGTTGCTCGGCGGCCCCTCCTCGCGGTATCCGCGCGCCCATGCCGGTGGTTGACAGGCCGACCAGGTTCCAGGACGGTTGTCGTGCCGCTATCTCGAAGCTGATCATCCCGCCGACGGAGTGCCCGATCAACAGGATCTGGGGGTCGTCGCATTGGGCTGCCAGCTCCGCGATCGCAGCGTCGATAACGCGAGCTTGCTCGGGAAAGGCGTAGTCGTAATCTGCCGACGGTTGGCCGCTCTCACCGTATCCCGGTCGGTCGATGACCAGCACGCCGAAACCGTTGCGGCTCGCGATGTCCACGAATGAGCCGGCATCGGAACCGGCGACCTCGAAGTACCGTCCGGTGAACAGGCCGCCATGCAGCGTGACGATCAACGGTGCGCCGGACACCGGACGGGAAGCCGGATGTAGGCGGCCGGCGACCAGCGTCCCGCCGACCTTTGCCGTCAGATTGTGCATGCGCGCTTCTTTCGGGTTGGAAACGGGTGATATGTGGGTTGTTCCTTTAGGCCAGTGGTGCTGCGGTCACGGTGCGTACCTGTGCTGGGGTGACGTCGGGTGCGCACTCGCGTAGCACCAAACCGGTAGGCGTGACGTCGATGACGGCGAGGTTGGTGATGATGCGGTGTACGACGGCCTGGCCGGTCAGCGGTAGTGTGCACCGCTCGAGCACCTTGGGGTTGCCTTCGCGGTCAGTGTGTTCCATCACGACGATCACCCGGCGCGCGCCGTGCACAAGGTCCATGGCTCCGCCCATGCCCTTGACGATGGCGCCGGGCACCATCCAGTTGGCCAGGTCGCCGCTTGCGGAGACCTGCATCGCGCCCAGCACAGCGGTGTCGATGTGGCCGCCGCGAATCATTCCGAACGAAAGCGCGGAGTCGAAGAAGGCCCCACCGGAATTGAGGGTCACGGTTTCCTTGCCGGCGTTGATCAGGTCCGGGTCGACCTGATCCTCGGCTGGATAGCGCCCGGTACCCAAGATCCCGTTCTCCGAATGCAGCACGATGCGCACTCCGTCGGGCAGGTGGTTCGGGATCAGGGTGGGCAACCCGATGCCGAGGTTCACGTATTCACCCGGTCGCAGCTCGCGCGCGGCGCGTGCGGCTATCTGCTCCCGGGTGTTACCGGTAGTTTCGACGGTCATGGTTGCTCCGGTTCTCCGGCCGTTCGGATCGTGAGTTTCTCGATGTGCTTGTCCTGCGCGCCGGTGTGAACGAGGCGTTGAATGAAGATTCCGGGTAAGTGAATCTGGTCGGGATCGAGGGTCCCCGCCTGCGCCAGTTGTTCCACTTGTGCGATGCACACCCGTCCGGCCATTGCCACGATCGGGTTGAAGTTACGTGCCGCTTTATTGAAAATCAGGTTACCGTCGGTATCGGCGATCTTTGCGTGCACCAACGAGAAATCGGCGGTAATCGATTCCTCCAACACATAGCATTTCCCACTGAATTCGCGGGTCTTCTTGTCGGGGGAGGCCACCGCCACTGACCCGTCGGCGGCATAGCGCCATGGGAGTCCGCCTTCAGCGACAAGCGTGCCGACCCCGGCGGGGGTGTAGAAGGCCGGAATTCCCGCCCCGCCGGCACGCAGCTTCTCCGCGAGCGTGCCCTGCGGGGTCAGCTCGACCTCGACCTCACCGGCCAGGTACTGGCGCGCGAATTCCTTGTTCTCGCCGACATAGGAGGCGGTGATTCGGCGAATCCGCCGAGCGGTCAGCAGGATTCCCAGACCGTAGTTGTCAACGCCGCAGTTATTGGAGAACACCTCGAGGTCGGTGGCGTCTCCGTGGGCGACGGCGGCGATCAACACGTCGGGGATGCCGCACAAGCCGAACCCGCCAACCGCTAACGATGAACCGGAGGTGATGTCGGCAACCGCCTCGTCAGCTGATGAACAGATCGTGGCCATGGTCAGCCGTTCACCGAGTGTTCGAAGCGACCAAACAGCTTGACCGCATTCGCACGTTCGACCTGCGCGAGCCCGCCCTCGGCCCAGCCGGTGAAGCCGGTGAGATTGGCGACGTTTTCCGCGACTGTCGGTTCGGGCGCGGCAGGCCAGTCGGTGCCGAACAAGATGTGCTCGGCGCTAGTGACTTCCAGCGTGGGCAGCAGCGAGTTGCGACTGCCGGCTAGCGCCGTCTCGTAATACAGTCCGCGCAGCACCGCGGCCACATGGCCTGGATCGATATCGGCGTCGTGGGGCCCTCGCCCCATCTGGGTGTGTTCGGCGATGCGCCATCCGAGCGTGGGCAGCACGCCGCCGCAGTGGGCGAGAATCAGGGTCAGCCTCGGGTGCCGTTGGAAGACACCGGAGTAGATCGCGTCGGTGATCGTACGGGCGGTGTCGCAGGGGAATTCAATGATGGAGCTGGGCCGGCTGAACCCCAACACTTCGATGTGCGGGCATTCCGCGGGATGCACGAAGCCGGGGACTTGCCGGCGCGTCAGCTCGGCAAGGATCGGCTCATAGAAATCGCCGCCGAAGTAGTGCCCGGCGGCGTTGCTGGACAACAGCACTCCGTCGAGCCCGAGTACGTCGAGTGCGTACTCGATTTCAACCAGCGCGCTATCGGGGTGGTCGGCGGGAATGGCCGCGAACGCACCAAAACGGCCCGGATGGTCGGTGATCAGCGTCGCATACTCTTCGTTGACCTGCCGGCAGAACATCGCCGCAAACGCGGGATCGCCCGAGCGGCCAGTGAAAGCCCAGGGCACCGAGAGGATTTGGCTCGCGATGCAGTGGCGGTCCATGAAGTCGATGGCCGTGGCGGGATCCCACTGTGCCGACATCCGGTAGCCGCCGGTGAGAGTGAACCCGGACTCGAACAGGTGCGCCACCGCGCCGCCGAGATAGTGCGTGTGCACGTCGATGCGGGTGTTGTTCATGTCGGTGACCTCTCCGGGCTCAGGCGTGCGATCTCACCGGCTCGATGCCAGCACACCAGACCCGCCGGATGTTGCGGCTAGCGCGGATATCGGCGAGTGGATCGCCGTCCAGCAAAATCAGGTCGGCGCGGCGACCGGGTGCAATCACACCGCGATCTTCAAGACCGAAGTACTGGACAGGCAGCGACGTGGCAGCGCGTAGCGCGTCGAGAGTGGACAGGCCGGCGCCGACCAGCAGTTCGAGTTCCTGGTGAAGGCTTTCACCATGCACGGGTGAGAAGGGAACGCCGGGTGTGGCGTTCGCGTCAGTGCCGGCGAGTATAGGGATGCCGGCCCGGTACATGTCGGCGACCGCCGTGCGGGCGGCTTCATAATCGAGGCCTGCGACCGTCCCGATCGTCTCGGCAATGCCTTTCATCATGGTCAAGGTCGGGATAGCGATTATTTCCGCGGCGGCCATCTGCGCTATCACCGACGCGTCGAGAGGCCGGTCAATCGGCACGTGAGTGATCGTGTCGGCTTTCGCCGCAACCGCCATCGCAAATGTCGGCGTGGTCGTTGCATGAACAACTGCTCGGATACCGCGATCGTGGGCAGCGGTGACCAGAGCGGTCATGGTCGGTTGGTCTGGACCGGGAATGTCGGCAATTATTTTGATGTAGTCCGAACCGTCGGCGATCCGGTCGTCGACGAATTGCGCCGCCGCGGATGGGCTGTCGACCAGACCCTGCGGAGGAAAACCCGGAATGTGGCTGTGGCCGCTGCCGGACGTCGTTGCGGGTGTGCCAGCACTGCGGATGTCGGTGCGTCCCAACTTATTACGCAGCGCGTCCACCTTCGCTGGTGGCCAGGTCGCCATATCCAACGCGGTGGTCACTCCATGCATGCACAGTCGATCGAGCGTCTCTGCGTCGCGCAGGTGCACATGTGCATCGATGAGCCCGGGAAGCAGCACACCACCATTCCCGTCGACCTGGTCGGCTCCGGCGGGATCGGTGCCGATCACCCCGTCGTCGATCACGACGGTGACCGGTTCAGTCAGCGACGTACCGTCGAACACCCGGACGTTGTTGAGTGCGATCTTGCCGACCGTGTCAGCCATGAGCTGCCCTTTCGTTGAGCTACGGGGTCAGATCAGCGGAGTGATTTGATCGTCGCGGCCCAAGAGGCTTTTGCCGTAGATTTCGTAGCTGACGTAGGGCGTGACCACGGCGTGCCGGGCGCCGACGTTGGAATCGCGCCAGATGCGTTGCAGCGGGTTGACGTCGGCGAAGCTGCCCGCGCCGTGTGCGCTGACAAGGGTGTCGATAGCTTTGGTGATGTGCTCGAGGACCCAGCCGGTGTCGGCGCGCACCCGGGTGCGGGTGAGCTCGTCCGGGTAGGTGCCGTTCGCGGCCGCGTTGTCGATGTCGTCGGCGGCTCGGTAGGCGTGCAGATGCGCGGTGTCAATCATCATCGCCGCCTGCGCGAGTTGTAGTTGGAAGGCCACCGAGTCGGCTTGGGCGGTGTAGAAGGTGTAGGAGATCGGCTTCTTGGCCGCCTTTTCCCGCACGATCTCCAGCGCCTTGCGGCCCATGCCGAGCTGCGGGCCGGCCAACACCAGCGACAGCAGCGGCACGAACGCCGACCGGTAGAGCGTCTCTTCGGTGTGCTCGGTGGCGTAGCTGCCGCGGATCGTCTGCGGAACCGACACGATTCTGTGCTCCGGGACGAACACGTCGGTGGCGATCAGGCAGTTCGAGCCCGTCGATTTCATCCCCGCGACGAACCAGGTGTCTTCCAGCTCGAGGTCGGTGTAGGGAATCAATGCCAGGCCCTGGTCGATCGCTTTACCGGCGTCGTCGGTGATCGGGATACCAAGGACCGCCCAGCTGGCGTGCCAGGAGCCGGAGTTGTAGTACCACCGGCCGGTCACCCGGAAGCCGCCGTCGACCTTGGTCGCTTCGGAGGTAGGGGCGAGCACTCCGGAGACCTTCGCTTCCGGTGTATCGGCCCACACGTCGTCTTGGGCGCGCCCGGGGAACAATCCGGTCATGAAGGCGCAGACGTTGCACAGGGTTACCACCCAGGATGTGCCGCCGTCGGCCTCGGCGACCGCCGCCGATACGTCGAGCATTGTGCGCATCGAGGTTTCGTATCCGCCGTAGCGGCGCGGTTGCGCGATCTTGAAGGCGCCGGCGTCGGTGAGGGCGATGATGGACTCCTCCACGACTCGCCGTTCGGTTTCGCCTTGGGCGGCGTTCTTCGCGAGCATGGGCTGCAATGTGCGGATCCGCTCGACCAGTTCGGCGGCGGTGCGGGCGGCGACGGGTGCGTCGATGGTTGTCATGTCAAGTGGTTTCCTCTCGGGCTACGTGCTTAGGTGGAGCACGCGATGATCTGGTCGACGATGGGGCGGCGGGGCCGCTCGGCGTGGCGTGAGTGGGTGCCGAAGGTGCGGTGGGCGTATACCAGCGGTGGCAGTGGCACATGCTGAGTACGTGTCACCAGGCCCAACAGCAGCAGGTGGTCGCCGCCTTCGACGGCGTCGTGTAGATCGCAGGCGGCCCAGCCGGCCGCACCGTCGATGCGCGGCAGCCCGCCGTCGTAGTGCCATGAGGTGCCGGCGAATCGGTCGGTGCCGCGACCGGCGAACCGTATCGCCAGCTCGTCCTGCCCGTGGCCGAGCAGGTTCACCCCGAACCGGTCGGCCTTCAATATCCGCTGCAGCAACGATGATCGACGCTCGAATGCCACGGTGATCAGCGGCGGCTCCAACGAGAGGCCGGCGAATGAGCTGACCGTCGCACCATGGGGGCCGTCGGCGTCGGCGGCGGTCACGATCGTCACCGGAGCGCATACCCCCGCCATCAGCTCAAGCGCGCGCTCGCGGTCGATACCGGTGCGGTCTGTGGTCGTCACGATAGCCACCTTCGGTGTTTCAGCGGGCGCCAATGAGTACGGACATTGGGTCGGGTAGCCCGGCCCGAAGTGACCAGGCGCGACCGGTGAGTTCTTCGACGCCGACCCCGGCGCGACGGGCGGCGACCATCACCTCGGGATCAAAGGCGGGGCCGACCGAATCACCGGCGTACTCAGGGCCGTGCATGTACTCGGTCGCCTGATCGGGTTCGGCGAAATTGTCGATCTGCATCTCGACGAAGTTGCTGTCCGGGTCCTGGTAGTACAGCGAGGTCGTCACGCCATGCGCGATCGACACGGCGGGTAGAATGTCGTTGTCACGGAGCAGAACATAGCGATCGAGCAAGTCATCGAGGTTGTCGAATGTGTAGGCGACGTGGTGCGCGCAGGCCGCGGTCGGGCTCCTGCGTTCCAGGGGCATCGGCGGAGTCAACAGCGCCACCCGGTGGTGCTCTTCGTCGAAGGTGATGAAGCACAACGCCTGGTCCTGGTACACGACGTGTCCATCGAGCACCGTGCAATACCAATCCCGCATCTGCTGCGGCTGACCAGTTTGGAAGACGACATGGGCGAACTTAGGCTTTGTCGACATTGTGAACGATCTCCTGATGCGTATTCGTTTGTTGCCGTGCTGGTTTCGCTGACTTGATTGGCTTCGCGGCGCCCAGCGTGCGCATAACTGACCACATCGAGTGTTAGCAAGAGCACGTCCATGATGTGATTTACGTTAGAGTCGATCGAGCACGCCGAAAATCCGCTTTGCGAGATGGCTTGTCCGTTACGCGACCACCTCCAACCTTGCGGGCCGGCGTCTCAACCGGCCGGTTGCCCGGTTTGTGGTATGCGGTGGCATAGGACCCGTACGATGTGCGACAGCGGCTGAAATAACGAGGTCAGCAATGTTTGTGTCACCGGAGCCGGACTCGTCACTGACGAACCTCCCAGGCGAGGATGGACGCAGGATCGTCTGCGCAACCGACGATCTTGAGGTCTACCGCGGCACCGTCAACGACGTCTACTATCCGGCCCGCCTAGAACTGACGCGTTCGAACACCCAATTGTCGAACGCCCGAATGTCGGCATTCCGACTGACCGATATCACCGTCGGGATCGTCCGATTCGGCGCGGAAGTATTCATCGACCCCGGCGACATGGGCGGCTATCACATCGACCTGCCTCTGTCGGGATGTGTCGCAACGAGTTGCGGCGATCAACAACTTGTTGCCACACCGGCCCGCGCGGCGGTGTACAGCCCGGGGGAGCACACCTTTGTCAAGTCCTGGGGCGCTGACGCCACCCAGGTCAGCATCAAAATCGACCGTGGCGCGCTCGAAAGCGAATTGGCCCGCATTCTCGGCCGGCCCGTCGACCGACGCGTTTGCTTCGACATCGGTTTCGACATGACCGCCCCTGCTGGCAGGCGATGGTGGTCGACGCTGAACATCTTGCTCGACACCATCGCCCGGCCGGGTTCGATTCCCGATGCCGCGCTGGGAGCGCAGACGCGCTACCTGGAGCGTGCGCTGATCGTCGGGTTGTTGGCGACTCAACCCCACACTTTGACCGATGCCATCCACGGCACCTCGATCGAGGCCACCCCGGCCTCTTTACGCAAGGTGGTGGACTTGGTTGCCGCCGCGCCCGGCGCCCAGTACACCGTCGGCGACCTTGCCCAAGCGGCCGGCATTGGCGTACGGCAACTCCAGAAGCTGTTCCGCGACCAGTTCGGCATGAGCCCGGCGCACTACCTGCGCAACGTGCGCCTGGACGGAGCGCGGTCGGATTTCATCGCCAACGGTGAGACGACCACGGTAAGTGACGTTGCCTACCGATGGGGTTTCAACCATCTCGGTCGATTCGCGCAGCACTACGAACAGAAGTTCGGCGAGACGCCGTCACATACCCTCAGACGCTGAAGGTTTCAGCTGCGAGGCGCGGTGCCGTCGAGTAGCCGATCAATCAAGGGTGCGAGCCGAAAGTCCACCAGGTCGCGCATCACCAGTGCCGTGTTCGTGCGCTTCACGCCCTTGATTCCCAGGATGTGCCCGGCCACGCGATAGAGATCGTCGGCATCGCGCGCCGCGACGTGAATCAACAGATCGGCCACGCCGCTGAGCCCGTGAACTTCGACCACTTCCGGAACTCGAGCCAGTGCCGCGGCCACGTCGCTGAGCAATCGCTGTTTGACGTTGGTCAAGACGAAAGCACGCAAGGGGTAACCCAAAAAATCGGGGATTATCGTGCGTTCGAACGACGTCAGTACCCCGGCCTCGGCCCAGCGTGCCAACCGCGCCTGCACGGTGTTGCGTGAGACTCCGATTCGCTCGGCCAGCGCGACGGTGGACGCTCGCGGGTCCCCTGCAAGGGCCCGCAACAGACGAGCATCGACCGAGTCGGCGGTGCCTCGGCTTGTCATGGTGACCACCTCAAGTACGGTGACGCATTCGGCTCGCGTGCATTTTGATCAAAGTGTAGGCCGATGGTTGCCAGCTTGATCGCGTAATGCTGGGATAAATGGACCGTCTGCCAATCCTGGCTATCGTGGTGGTTGCGATTCATCCCACTCGTCAGCGCCGCGCGACTAGTACAAGACTCACCCGGACGGCGAATCAGCACGATCAGGAAGTGACGATGACCGCCTCAGTTTCCGCCTCGCCGGCCGACCAGACGGCGTCCGACGATCCCGTCGATCCGCTCGCACAGATCGAGCAGCGCCTGCTGTGGCTGTCGACGGCGATGGTTCACCACGCCAATCGGGTCCGGCCCAATCCGTCCGGACTCAAGGTCGGCGGCCACCAGGCGTCGAGCGCGTCGATGGTGTCGATCATGACCTCACTGTGGTTCGAGCAACTGCGAGCCGGTGATCGAGTGTCGGTCAAACCGCACGCGTCGCCGGTACTGCACGCGATCAACTATCTGCTGGGTCAGCTTGATGAGAAATACCTGACTACTTTGCGCGAATTCGGCGGGCTGCAGTCCTACCCCAGTCGGTCGAAGGATCCCGATCCGGTTGACTACTCAACCGGATCGGTAGGAATTGGTGCAACGGCGCCCATTTGGGCGGCCGTCGCCCGGCGTTACGTCAGCGCGGCATTCGGGGAGACCGGCCCAGGTCGGCAGTACTCGCTCGTCGGTGATGCCGAGTTAGACGAGGGCGCGGTGTGGGAGGCGATCCTGGACTCCTCGGTCGGCGAGCTTGGAGAGGTGGTGTGGATTGTCGACCTGAACCGGCAGTCGCTGGACCGGGTGGTGCCCAACATCGCCGCCGGCCGCTTGGAGAAGATGTTCGCCGCGGCAGGGTGGCAAGTCATTACGGTCAAGTTCGGCCGGTTACTCGAGACACTGTTCACGCGTCCTGAAGGAGCAGCCCTGCGCTCCAGAATCCTGCAGATGCCCAATCCCGAGTATCAGCGGCTATTGCGTTGTAGCGCAGAAGAACTGCGCAGCCGTCTACCAGGAACCGGAATTGAGGCACGTGCCATCACCAGCCTGACGGCGGAACTCGACGACGCCACACTGATTCGTGCGATCCGCAACCTCGGAGGACATGATCTCGGCGCCCTGCGCACCGCATACGGACAGATCGACGACGCCCGCCCAACGGTGATCATCGCCTATACCGTCAAGGGGTACGGCCTGCCTACTCAAGGGCATCCGCAGAACCACTCATCGTTGCTGACTGTCGAACAATTCAGCGAGCTGGCCGTCAGCCTCGGGATGGATACCGAACACCCGTGGCGCCGGTTCGACCCCGACTCCGCCGCAGGGCGGCTGTGTACGGCGGTGGTCGCTCGGCTGCACCGTGACGAGAACGCGTACACCGCACCGCCATCGGTGCCTACCGATATCGGACGCACGCCGTCAGGCAGGTCGACGACGCAGGCTGCGCTCGGCCGTGCCCTGCTCGACCTGACCCGGGAGGCGCCGGAGGCGGCCAAGCGAATCGTCACCGTCAGCCCAGACGTCAGTTCGTCGACCAATCTGGCCGGATGGCTGAACAAAGTGGGTGTGTGGTCTCCGACCGAACGGCGCGACTGGTTCGCCGACGATGCCGAAACGATCATGCACTGGCGCGAGAGGCCGACGGGTCAGCACATGGAACTCGGTATCGCGGAGGTCAATTTGGTGGGGCTGATGGGCGAACTGGGCGCCACCTGGAGCCGCTGGAGCCAGCCGCTATTCCCCATCGGTGTGCTCTACGACCCCTTCGTCGAACGCGCGCTCGAGCCCTGGTCATATGGGATCTATGCGGGCGGTCAATCCATCCTGGTTGGCACGCCCGCCGGAGTCAGCCTTGCTGCGGAGGGTGGGGCGCATCAATCAATTAAGACCCCGTCGATCGGACTGGAGCAGCCCGGATGTGTCGGCTATGAGCCAGCATTCGCGATTGAGGTGGAATGGACGCTGCTTGAAAGCATGTCGCGGCTCGGTCGCCCGGACGGCAGCTCGTCGTATCTGCGGCTGTCTACCCGCCCGGTCGACCAGACCCTGGCTGCCGTGCCCACCGACCCGGCTGCCAGAGAACGGCGCCGGCGCCAGGTATTGGCAGGTGCTTATACCTTGCGCGGCGTGCAGCGACCGGCGGTAACCATCGTCGGCATGGGAGCGGTGATCACCGAAGCATTGCAGGCCGCAGACCGATTGGCTGACTTAGCTATTCAAGCTGAAGTGGTTTGCGTGACTTGTCCTGGACGGCTGTTTGAAGCGGTACAGGCACGGCGTGGGCTCGCCGATGCGTCGTCGTGGATCCTCGGCCAAGTCTTCCCGGCCGAACGGTCTGCGCCGATGGTGACGGTGCTCGATGGACATCCACATACGCTGTCGTTCCTGTCGACCATCAACCGTGTGCCCAGTGCGTCGTTGGGCGTCAACAAGTTCGGCCAAGCAGGAGCTCTCGACGACGTTTACCGCTACCACGGTATCGACACGGATTCCATCGTGCGGTCCGCGCTCGATCTGACCGCATAATCATGAAGTGAGTCTGTAACCGGCGCAGACGCGACTTTGCGCTCGGCATGATCAGCCCGATGACTTTCGAAGACCGACTCAATGAGAAGCGAAGCGCCAGGTTTTCGGGTCGGTGAAACGGGATCAAACTTGACTGGAGGACTCGTCGTGAATTACCGCACTGGAGCCGTGAAGTCGGCGGATGGAACCTCGATCACTTATCGCGTGATCGGCGAGCACGGGCCGCCGATCGTCCTCGTCCACGGCGGGCTGCAGGCGGCGCAGAATTTTCAGCGGCTCGCCGAGCATCTCTGCGCCCACTTCATCGTGTACATCCCCGACCGCCGCGGGCGCCGCCCCGAGGCGCCGCCAGGCGAGGGTTATGGACTCGCTCGTGAAGCGGAAGACCTCGGTGCGCTGATGCGCGCGGTGGGTGCGCGGCGCCTCTTTGGTCTGAGTTCAGGAGCGACCATCGCGCTGTATTCGGCAATTCAGTATTCGGAGGTCGAAAAGGTGGCGTTGTACGAGCCGCCGCTAACCATCGATGGAGCGGACCCGGCGTCGTGGGTCCCGAAGTTTGAACATGCACTCGTTGACGGAGATCGGGCTTCAGCGATGGCTGAGATCCTGAAGGGCACGGGCGGCCGCGAATACATCGCGCGGCTGCCGCGCTTCATCCTCGTCCCCGTTCTGCGCATGGTCATCGAGATAGACGCCAGACAAGCCTCCGGCGATGACATCGCCATGAAAGAACTCATCCCAACCATGCGGCTTGATTCGATCGTCCAGCGCGAGTCCATCACGATGGTGAACCCGCGAATCGCCGAGGTTCGGTCGGATGTCCTCCTTCTCGGCGGCGAGAAGAGCCCAAGCGCACTACACCTGGCGCTGGACTCGATCGCCAGGCGGCTACCGAACGCCAAGCGCGTCGAAATCAAAGGCGTGGGACACATCGCGGCCGACAACCGCGGTGCTCCGGACAAAGTGGCGCGGCTTCTAGATCAATTCTTCATGTCTTGAAGCATGCCGGTCGGTCGACCGCCATGTCCTGTCGCCAAATTTGTGTGATCGGGAAATTCGGCGCGCTCGGTTTGCCGGTGAACGGTGCACCGGTGGAGCATGAAAATCCGGGGAAGACGCCTATGCCGGCGACGACGGCGAACGGGCTGCTCGCCTCAACCACGAGTTGCACCATGTCGCAGATCACCCGATACGCTCCGGAATCGGTGTTCCCCACCATCGGAGGGTGGCCGGACCAGTCGATCAACCACCACCGGCAATTATTGGCGGCGTTGGAAAGTCGCGACGGCAACCGGGCCAGCCAAGCCATGTCCGACCATCTGGCGGCCGAAGCGGTGCCGCTGATCGATCACCTGACCGAACGCGGGGTAGTTCATTATGTTCAGTGATCCGGGTCGGTGTAGCGGATGACACCGGTATGCCGAGACAGGAGGCTTTGTAACGGCGTCACGACGCCAGCAGCGTCAACCGGAAGCGGCGACTTTGTTTCGCGCGCGATTGGCTGTTCCCGCCGTCGGGCCGGACCGGCTGGCGGCCCCCTTCGTTTTCCGTTGTCGCGGTGGCGTCTTCGCCGCCTGCTCGATCAGCCGGCTGGCGTGGTCGAGAATGCAGTCCAGGCCGTACTCGAAATTCGTCTCGTCAGCGGCGCCAATCCGGTGACCCTTCTCAGTGACCTGGGCCAGCAGCGGGGTGCTGCCCGGATCGATCACCATGGCGTTCTCGAGATTGCGAGGGCCGTTGTCCGACGACTGGTTTCGCTCAGCGAGGCGTTGCAACACCACCGAGCCCCGGACATGAACCGATACGGTGGAATAAGTGTCGAACGCGTCCTCGGCTGATAGCCCGGCCTCGACGAGGCTGCCGATCGCCTTCTCCATCTCTTGAGCACCGAATCGTGCAGCCTTCGCGCTCAGTGCTGACCGGATCAGGATCAGGTCGCAAAGTATCGGGTTGCCCAAAAACGTCTTCCGCATCGAGCGGGCGTGATTGCGAAGTGTTTCCCGCCAATCGCTGGCCTCGACATACGGCGTGGCGAAGACGTACTTGCTTAACGCACGGTCGGTCATCGCGTTGAGCAGGTCATCTTTCTTGCGGAAGTACCAATAGATGCTGGTCACACCCACGCCGAGGTGTTTGCCGAGGAGTGGCATGCTCAAGTTCTCGATCGACACATCGTCGGCGAGCTCGAACGCGCCGCTGATGATGTCGTCGGGGTTGATCGACCCCCGTTCGCGTCGCTGACGCTTCTCAGCGGTTGGTTGCTTCGCCACTACGAGGCACCTCCATCAAAACCGGCCGGAGCTGACGTGATGCCGCTAGTAGGCATGTCAGGGCTTTCGTTCGTTACCGTAATGCCTATCGTAGGGTTTCTGATAGCGGCGGCGGCGGAAGGGAACGATGACCGGGCGCCGTGTGAGTCTCGACGAGCCGTAGACCATCCGCCGCCTGGATAAATGCGCACGAGTTTTTCTTCGGAAGCCAGGAGGACCACTGACGATGGACCGCTTCGAGCTGCGGAGGCTGGACTACAGCCTGTCCGACGATCACGTGGCTTTGCAAACCGCCTACCGACAGTTTTTCAAAACCTACTGCCCCATCGAGACCGTCCGTGCCGCTGAGGTTTCCGGCTTCGACAAGAACCTTTGGGAGCGGTTGTGTGCGATGGGCGCAACGACGATGGCGCTACCGGAATCCTTCGGCGGGGACGGGGCTACGCTGGTCGACCTGACGCTGGTGGCCGAGGAGGTCGGCCGGTCACTTGCTCCGGTGCCGTGGATCGACCACGTCTGCGCGGCCCGGCTGCAGGCCCGGCTGGGCGCTTTCGCGTCCGGTAGTGCCGACCTGGTGCATGGAAAGCAGCTCGTCGCGCTCGACCCGCAGCTCGACAGCAAGGGCCCGGGTCCTCGGTTGATCCCGACCGGCTCGATCGCCGATGAGATCATCCTGCGCGACGGTGACGAGGTGGTGACTCTGAGGTTCGGCACCCGGCCCGCCAAGGTCGACAACATCGGTCGGCTGCCGATGGCCTGGGTGGACCCGGTCGTCGCGGACAGCCGCACCGTCCTGGCCCGGGGACCCGAAGCCGTGTCGGAATTCGACCGTGCGCTCGACGAGTGGCGGCTGTTGACCGCAGCGGCGTTGGTCGGTCTGGTCGAGGAGACCATGACCATCGCCGCGGAATTCGCCAAAAACCGCTACACCCTTGGTGTGCCGATTTCGACCCTGCAAGCCATTTCTCACCCGCTGGCGAACATGGCGATCACCGTTCAGGGCGGCCGCAACCTGGCTCACCGGGCCGCGTGGTTCTTGGACAACGAGCCCGACGAGCGGCCCGAGTTGGCGCCATCGGCATTCGTCTTCATGGCCGAGGAGGCGTCCAAGGCCGCCACCATGGCGGTACATATCCAGGGAGGTCTGGGCGTGTCCGCCGAAGCGGCCGCCTCCGCATATCTGGTTCGGGCACGCGGTTGGCCACTGGCCGGCGGCGACCCGGCCGCCAGCGCGCAGCGTGTCGCGAATATTTGTGCGGCGCGCGAACTTCGGGTTTAGGAACGCACCGGTGAACTTTTCACGAGTCGAGTTGTCGCAAGCGGACCGCGACTTCCGCGACGATGCCCGAAGCTTTCTTCGCACCCACGTCACCGAAGAAGTCAGGACCCGAGACCGCGAGACCGGTGACAACTTCGACGAGGGAGTGCATCTGGCGCTGGGTGCCGCCGGATATCTGGCCGGGGAGTGGAAGCCGGAATCCGACGGCGGTTTCAGCCGGGTCCGGCGCAGAGTCTGGGAGCTGGAGAAGCGGCGCGCCCACGTGCCCTGGGTGACGTGGGGGACGACTGCGATGGTTGCGCGGTCGGTGGCCAGATTCGGATCGGGAGCGCTTCAACACGAGGTGTTGCCGGGCGTGTTCAGCGGGCACGTGCGGCTGTGCCTCGGTTATACCGAACCCGAGGGCGGCTCTGACGTGGCCACCTGTAAAACCCGCGCGGTGCGTGACGGTGACGCTTGGATCATCAACGGCGCGAAGATGTTCACCACTGGGGCGCACAACTGCCAGTACGTCTTCTTGATCACCAACACCGACCCGGAAGCGCGTAAACACAACAGTCTGACCATGTTCCTGGTACCGCTGAACTCACCGGGCATCGAGATCCAGGGCATCCGCACGGTCGACGGCGACCGCACCAACATCGTTTACTACAGCGATGTGCGCGTCGACGACAAGTACCGGCTGGGTGAGGTGAACGGCGGGTGGACGGTGCTGCGCGAGCCGCTCAACGTCGAGCACGGTGCCGTTGAGGCTGCGCCCGACGGACTGCAGGACACCTCAATCATGATGCACCAGGCCGGATTCCTGGTTGAGGCGGTCGACAAAGCGGCGGCACTGTCGGCGCAACCGGCGCACAATGGTGGCCGGCTTGCTGACGATTCCGCCGCATACCGGCTGGGCCGCAGCATCGCACGTACGGAGGCGGCGCTGTCTACCCCGAGCATTTTCGGCCGGGTGGCGATCGCGCAGACGATGCGCGAGATTTCTCCGGATCTCATGGATCTGCATGGCGCTGCTGCGGCTTTGCCGTTCGGCGCCGACGGCGCGGCTGATGACGGCAGCGCCGAATACAGTTACCGCTTCGCGCCGTTGGTAGGCATCTACGGCGGCACCCTGGAGGTGTTTCGCAACATGATCGCGCAGCATGTCCTCGGGCTGGGCAAGCCGAACTATTCGGCGCCCGCGACGACCGAAGTGTGAACTGCGCAACCTAGAGGACTTTGAAGCCTCCCATCACCTTGACCAAGTCAGCCTCTTCTGATGAAAGTATCGCCGATGCCTAGCTGGTGCTAAGCGCCTCCTGACGGCACACCGGTAGTGACGGTGTCCTCGACTCGTCGACCGCCGAGCGCGTTCCAGGCTGAACGGTGATCCGCAGTTTGTCGCCCCACGTTCATAGGGATGCTTCAAACACCTTCCGGTGAAACTCGTTCGCGTGACGCCTACGGTTCGTCGTCGTCGTGCAGCAATTCCTCCGGGTGGTGGAAGATGTTGGTGCGGGGTTGGCCGCGGTCAAGCTGCGGGGGTGGGATCCATTCGGTGTTGCCGTCTCGGCATTTTCGGGTGGCCCAGCCGCCGGGTTTGATCAGGCGGTGGTGGGCGCCGCAGGCGAAGGTGAGCTGGTCGATGTCGGTTCGGCCGCAGTGGGCCCATTCCCGAACGTGGTGGACGTCGCACAGGTAGCCGGGCACATCGCAGCCGGGGTGCGAGCAGCCGCGGTCTTTAGCGTAGAGCACGATGCGTTGGCCGGGGGAGGCCAGGCGTTTGGTGTGGTAGAGCCCGACGGCGTTGCCGTGGTCGAAGATCGCCAAATATTGGTGGGCGTGGCGGGCCAGGGCGATCACGTCGGACATCGGCAGCAGGGTGCCGCCGCCGGTCAGGGCCGTGCCGACCCCGGCCTCCAACTCGCGCAAAGTCGTGGTGACGATGATGCTGGCGGGCAGCCCGTTGTGCTGGCCGAG
>NZ_JBARMY010000025.1:0-3838 GCF_049802695.1 Mycobacterium sp. | reverse complement strand
GGACACGCCGGCCGCCGAAGTCACCGCCGTCGACACCGGGGTCGCGTCGCTGCGGGACCTGATGCCGCCGGCCGAGCAACCGCCGTCCGGCGAGATGACGGTTGTCAAAGTCGGCGAGGGCGACGTCGGGAGCCTGGCGACCCGATTCGTGAAGTTTATGTCGCAGCGGTCGGTTGCGGACGACAAGCCGGCCGGCTCGGTGACGCTCGGACGGGCCAGCGACAACGACATCGTGATTCCGGACGTCCTGGCGTCCCGTCACCATGCGACGTTGGTCCTGACACCGCTGGGCGCCGAGATCCGCGACCGCAGCGTCAACGGGACGTTCGTCAACGGGACCCGGGTGGGCTCGGCGATTCTCGGTGAAGGCGACGTGGTCACCATCGGCAACGTCGACCTGGTGTTGACAGACAGCACCCTGGTGCGGCGTACCGAGGCCGCGACGCGCTCCGGCGGGTTGGAAGTGAATGCGGTCAACTTCCGGATCGACGGCAAGCGCCTGCTCAACGACATCTCGCTGATCGCCAGGCCCGGCACGCTGACGTCGGTGATCGGTGGTTCCGGTGCCGGCAAAAGCACCCTGGCCAGGCTGATCGCCGGCTACACCACGCCCAGCACGGGCTCGGTGACCTTCGAAGGTCACGACATCCACGCCGAGTACGCGTCGCTGCGCAGCCGGATCGGGATGGTGCCGCAGGACGATGTCGTGCATCGTCAGCTGACGGTAAATCAGGCTCTCGGCTATGCAGCTGAGCTGCGGCTGCCGCCGGACACCAGCAAAGCCGACCGGGCCCAGGTCGTCGCCGAGGTCCTCGAAGAACTCGACATGACCAAGCACGCCGACACCCGGGTGGACAAGCTTTCGGGTGGACAGCGTAAGCGTGCTTCGGTGGCGCTGGAGCTGCTGACCGGGCCGTCGTTACTGATCCTCGACGAGCCGACCTCGGGTCTCGACCCGGCGCTGGACCACCAGGTGATGATGATGTTGCGCCAGCTGGCCGACGCCGGCCGGGTGGTGATCGTGGTCACGCACATGCTGTCCTACCTCGATCTTTGCGACCAGGTGCTGCTGGTCGCGCCCGGCGGCAAGACGGCGTTCTACGGCCCGCCCGACCAGGTCGGCTCGGCGTTGGGCACCACCAACTGGGCCAAGATCTTCGCCAAGGTGGGCGCCGACCCCGACGAGGCGAATCGCCGGTTCCTGGCCAACAAGCAGCCGCCCGCAGCGACGAAAACCGACACACCCGCCGACCTCGGCGAACCGGTGCACACCAGCCTGCGGCGCCAACTCTCCACGATCGCGCGTCGTCAGGTCCGCCTCGTCGTCGCCGACCGCGCCTACTTCGTCTTCCTGGCGTTGTTGCCGTTCATCTTGGGGGCGCTGTCGCTGACGGTTCCGGGCCACAACGGATTTCACGTCGCCCGGCCGGGCGACACACCCGACGAGTCCGCGCAGATCCTGGCGCTGATCATTCCGGCCGCCGCCTTCATGGGGACGGCGCTGACCATCCGCGACCTGATCGGCGAACGCCCGATCTTCCAGCGCGAGCAGGCGGCGGGGTTGTCGACCACCGCCTACCTGCTGGCCAAAACCGGCGTGTTCTGCGGGTTCGCGATCCTTCAGGCAGCGATAGCGGCCACCATCGTGGTCATCGGCAAGGGCGCCCCGACCAGGGGTGCTGTGCTGCTGGGGAACGCCACCGTGGAGCTGTACGTGACTGTTGCTGCGACGTGCGTGGCCTCGGCGCTGTTCGGCCTGGTCCTGTCGGCGCTGGTGCGCTCCACTGAACAGATCATGCCGTTGTTCGTGGTGTCGGTCATGGCGCAGCTGGTGCTGTGCGGCGGGATGGTGCCGGTGACCGGCCGCATGCTGCTCGACCAGCTGTCCTGGCTCACGCCGGCGCGTTGGGGGTATGCCGCGGCGTCGTCGACGGTCGACGTGCGGCACCTGGTGCCCGGAGCGTTGGTCCCCCAGGACCGTTGGTGGCAGCACACGTCCGGT
Organism: Mycobacterium sp.; assembly: GCF_049802695.1. Lineage (GTDB taxonomy): Bacteria > Actinomycetota > Actinomycetes > Mycobacteriales > Mycobacteriaceae > Mycobacterium. The sequence continues at coordinate 1,836 of NZ_JBARMY010000025.1, read as the reverse complement.
GCCTGGCTGTTCGACATGGGGATGCTCGCTGCGCTGTCGGTGATCTACGCCGGCTTCGTGCGGTGGAAGATCCGACTGCACCGCTGATCGAGGCCCGCGGAGGAGCGAAGGTAAGGTGACGCCATTCACCCGCCGAAGCACGAGACCTTCGACCTGGTCGCGTACACCAACACCGATCCGAAAGGGATCGCGCGGGCCGTCGACGTCTACCGGCTGCGGCCATGGGGCTTGTACATGGCACGCCGCACGCCAGGCCGGATTCAGTTCCACTACATCCAGTCCTGGCTGCTGCCGGCGCTGGGCCTGCGCGCCACCGTGTTTCACTTCAACGCCGGTCATGAACGCGAGCAGGACTATTACCTCGACGTCGGCGAGTACACCCCCGGCACCCGCGCCTGGCACTCCGAGGATCACTACCTTGACCTGGTGGTGCGCACCGGCGTCGGAACCGAGTTGACCGACGTCGACGAGTTCCTCACCGCGGTCCAACACCGGTTGCTGTCACCGGAGCAGGGTGAACGCGCAATCCGGCGCGCCGCGGTCGCGGTCGACGGCCTGGCCCGGCACGGTCACGATCTGCAGCAGTGGCTGTCCGCGGGGGGCTTCGAGCTCACCTGGCGCGAAGCGGAGTAAACCGCCGGCAAATTCGCGCGCGCTCGGGCCCGCGAAGTAATCTCTGCAGTCATGAGCTCCAGCAAGCACAGGTGGACAACCATCGCCGCCCTGTCCGCCGCGGTCTTCGGCGCACAGTTGACACCGGCGATCGCTTCAGCTGACCTACATAATGTCACCTACGTCGCGCGGGTCGACGGGATTGCTCCCGGCTCGACAGCCACCTTCTTGATCAATGACAACCAAACCAGCACTACCAACCTCAGCTCGCTAGGCAACTCTTTCGAAGCCAACACGGTGTTGGCCGATCCGACGAAAGCGGGCCTGCAGGTGGCGGTTCACTTTCCCTATTCGGCCAATGTGCACTGCGAGATCGACGTCGACGACAACGTCGCCACCCAGCTGGACCAGGTGGTCAAGCCGACGCAGAACAACAACGACCCGGCGAACGGCGTGTTGGCCTGCGGCGCACCGCTTCCCCCGTCGTGAGTTAGGGTCGCCAACCGGTGGACCCGGCCCACTCCCACGCGCGGGGGTAAGCATCCGAATACCACGGCTCCTTCGCCTCGGCGTAGGCCGCGACGCCGTCGTCAGCTGGCACCGCAGCGGCCGCCCGCTGCTTGACCGCCAGATACTCGTCGCGGACATCCGGATTGGCCCGTAGCCAGTCAACGAACAGCAGGGCGAACTGCTGATTCGGCCAGCCCGCGACCCGCACGTGCACGTAGGTCGGCCGGCCAGGGTCGGCTGAGGCGTGAATGCGTTTGTGCCACAAGCTTTGGTCGGCATTATGGTCGTAGGCGTCGACGGTGCTTCGGGGATCGGACTTCGCGACGTCCGCGGTGACGTCGTTGATACGCGGGTAACCGGCCGACAGCAGGGACTCGGCGAGTTCATTGGCCACGTCCAGGGACTCGACGGTCACTTGGATGTCGACGGCGTCCTTGGCGTCCAGGCCGGGCACCGCCGTGGAGCCGATGTGGTCGACGCGGTTTGCTTTCGCGCCGCATGCCGACCCGATTCGGGCGACGATTCGTTGCGCCTGGTCCGGCCAGGTCGGGTCGGCCGGCACCAGCCGGGCTGCGGGACACGCGACCTGCCGGGCGGTGAGGTTGCGCGCGAACGCGCTGATCCGGTGATTCCAGACGTCAGTGGCCCGTTCGGCCAGCGCAGCCAGGGTGCCCGAGTTGTCCAGCCAGACGTCGGCAACCGCCCGGCGCTGTT
>NZ_JBARMY010000024.1:0-5528 GCF_049802695.1 Mycobacterium sp. | reverse complement strand
CCTAGGTGTCGCGGGTCTCCACCAGCTCACATGGAGCATGCGGCGGGAATTGCGGGCGGCCAATCTCCTGAAACCGTAGCCTCTGTTGTTGTGCCGGTGGCTGTTCGGGCGTTGTCTGCGATGTTCGCAGTGCTGCTGTTGGGGATTGCTTGTGTCGCTGCGGCAGGCACAGCGCATGCCGAGCCGATTATCACCGGACCCGACGCCACGTTGGTGGGCTGGGACACCTACCGCCGATTGGATCGCTTGCCCTATCTGAGTGCCGACACGCAGACCTTGCAGGTGTCGAGCGTTGATCGCAGCGGCGGTGATTTCGACATCTCCACCGGTAACCGGAACGGCAGCGGTGGATGTTTGGCGTCCGGCGGTGCCGGCTGCGTCGTCGCAGAGGATCGCGGTGCCGGCGAGATTGATTCGGTCTGGTTCACCCGCGACGGCGGCAATGTGCGCGCGATCGGAGCCATCCGCATCGAACTGGATGGGCAGACGGTGATCGACGCACCACTGCAATCGTTGGTCGATGGCGCGCTGGGTGCGCCATTCGTGTGGCCTCTGGTGGCCAACGCTGCGCAGTCGCCGGGCGGCGTGTACATCAAGGTACCGATGCCGTACCGGAAGTCGATGCGGATCAGCGTCGCATCGAATTTGGAGTACTACCACGTCGACTATCGCCAGTTCTCCACCGCCGACGGCGTGACCACCTTCTCGACCGCCGACCCCGCATTCGATGTGCTCGCCACCCTGCGCGCCGCGGGCACCAGCGACCCCAAACCGGCGGCATCCATAGCAGCGCATAGCAATCGGGTCGTCGAGCTACCCGCCGGCGCTCGGCTGACGATCTCGGAGTTCACTGGGTCGGGCATGATTTCAGCGCTGCACCTGTGGCTACCGCGGCCGACGGATCAACTCCTGACCGGGTTGCGGCTCCAGATAGAGTTCGACGGCCAAACCATGGTCGACTCGCCACTTGGGGAATTCTTCGGCGCCGGACTGGGCGCCACCAACGTGCGGTCGCTGATGTTCGCTACGATCCCACAACCCGGGGGGCCGTTGTCGTTGTCGGAGTGGTGGCCGATGCCGTTCGCCCGCTCAGTCCACATCACCCTCGTCAACACAACCGGCAATCCCGTACCGGGGATCGACAGCGATGTCGTGACCACACCCGGCCCCCAGTGGGCGCCCGCGCTGGCCAGCGGCCGCGCCGGCTATTTCACCGCGCGCTCGCATGCCGGACCCACGACGCTCGGTCAGGACTGGTTGTTCGCCGATGACCACGGTCACGGCAAATTCGTCGGCGTCAGCCACACCATGAGCGGTTCTGGAATCAAAACGTCGTTTAGCGCCGACGCCCCGTACTTTCTCGAAGGAGCCGAACGCGTGTACACCGACGGTGCCGCGTCACCCCAGTGGTACGGCACCGGCACTGAGGACCTCTACGAGGGCGGCTGGTACTTCAAGAACGGCACGCACTTCAGTGCCCCGCTCACCGGCGAACCCGATCAGCGCACGGCCACCGGCGGATGTGCAGGCTACTGTGTAGCCGCCTATCGGCTCACGCTCGCCGACGCGATCGGCTACCACTCCGCAATCCGATTCGGCATTGAGCACGGCAAACGGAATATGGTTCAACCCGACTACAGCTCAACGGCTTTCCTCTACACACAACCCGACGACACCGTTACTTCCAGCGACGAAGTTAACCCCACCGATCCGGTCAGCCGATTCCTGCACGGCTACGCCGACGACGCCGTGGACCAACTGCTGACGAGCACATACGAGGGGAGCGACGACACCCATCCCATCGTCGGGTTGGTCCGCACCACCAGCGCTGCAACAAGATTCGACGTCGCAGTCCGCCCGGACAACCACGGCATCCTGCTGCGCCGCACTTCGGACCAAGCAAACGGCTACCAATCAGCAGACGTTGCCATTGACGGGGTCATTGCCCGGAGCTGGTTACAGCCGCGCAGCAACACCTTCCACCGCTGGCTTGATGACACATACCTCGTGCCAGAGTCTCTGACCGCAGGCAAAGCCCGCATAACGGTGACACTCACACCGACCCCTGACTCCCCATCCTGGACTGCCAGCCGCTACCACATAGACACACTGACGGGGCTGTCCGATTCACGAGTATAGAGCGGGGCGCTCAGTGACCTACTGACACCGGGGAAAGTCGGGCCGCCGCTCAGCCGCGGACTGCGCAAACGGTCGCGGCCCACGGCAGGCCGCGGTGGAGGCTGCAGCGCACGCGCGCGAGGAGCTCGCGGGTGAAGTGCCGCCGCTGGCGAGATCACAGACCGACCAGGCTGCGGACGAACCGGCGGCTGTGCGACCTGTTTAGTCGTCGGGTGACGAGGGTAGTACCTCAACGATGGTGATCTAAAGGTGGCGCGGCAAAGTGAAGGTATTTGACGTTATCCGTTCATTAGTTGGGTTCAACGTCGAACCGTTCTCGCTGTTGTAGCGCTGTAAACAGCATGGGCTGAAGATGACTGAAGATCCGCAAAGCAGTGACCACCGAATACGGCAGACCGACGTTTCACGCCTACCGTTTATGGCGGGGGTTGTGCTTGAAATTTCGGGCCTGCTCACCTTGGTACTCGGCCTGTACACCTTCAGCTCTTGGCGGGGATGGCTCTTCATCGGCATCGGAATTATCGTCGCGGCTACCGGTCTGATGCTCCTATTCCGCGTGTCTTGGGCACTCGTGCCTGCCGTCGTAGCGGCGTTGGCGTCACTAGCAATCTCGGCCATATGGGTGGCCGAGTACCCTTGGTTTAATGTTGCAGCCATAGGGTTTGACGTTCTCGCGATTTATGCTATCGCCAGGGAAGTACGTTTATCGCGCGGGAGAAATCCGCTCCGCACATAAATTCGTTCACCGCTCATCAACAGCCTGGTCTGCGCAACTCCGATTGCGCGCGGACTTCGCCGCATTTAGCGAAGTATCTGGTGTGGCTGCTTTCTAGCTCCGCTGTCAAGCACCAGCGGTTGATGACTGTTTTGGTCGGTGAGCACGGCGGGGTAGACCACGGCGGAGAGTTGGCGTTTGAGGACTCGTAGTGTTTCCATTCCCTTCCCTCATCCAGCGCCTGCGCGGCAAGAAGTCGGCGGTTCAAACTCGCTAACGACCCAAAAGCTTGCCCATCGCTGTGCGGTCACGTTCGGTTGAGAAGTCAAACGCCGGCTGACCGGTCTGGCGTACCAGCTCCGCGTTCAGCTCGCTGTAGGAGGTCATTCGCCTGCGCCCGGCTTCGCGCTTCAAGATGGTGATCGCGTTGTCGAGTAGCCGGTCCCATTCGTCGTCGCTGCGTCCGAACACACGCGCCACCTTACTCAACCGGGTTAAGAGCGTTGGGCATTCGCCTTCCGTACATACTTGTGAAGCCGTACATCTGCTATGTGTCACATGAAGGTGACCGGCCGATGGCGATCACCTGGCGGCTCCACCATCCGATGCCGACCGAGGTCTACTTGGTATCCCGCGCTGCGGTGGCATAGCAACGTCGCTTAAGTCCTTCGGAGGACTGTAGAAACGTCGGGGAGCCGGCCAAGTCGACGCCCATGACCTCACAGCAGATCGCTAACCGGGGCCCATCTCTCGCCTGATACGAAGCGGTAAGCATGGTGGATGACAACCAAACCATTAACCAGCAATGGGCATGAAATCAAATCATCCGACGCTGGGCGTCGGCAAATCGGTTGATGTTAATCATCTTCGCCGGGGCCGCGACCATCGCGACCCTCGCGTTATTCAGCGCTGCGCGGCCCGGCGACGCCAATCCTGTTGTCGCCTCAGGGTCGGTGCATCTGGTAGCTGAGGCCATTGACCTGCCGGCGCCGGCCACTGCTTCCTTCGGCCCGCAGTTCCTGCAGGCGGCACCGAAGGTCGTCGGCGTCGACGACAACGGCAACAGCGTCAACGACAATGGCCAAACCTCCGGGGATGTCTTCACGCAGAACGCCCAGGACCAAAGCACCGCGTGATGCGAGCATGACGTCGGTTTCCAAAGTGGCGACCAGAGGCGCTGCCGGTTGGATCGCTACCTATGCGCTTGACCGACCAACTCCGTAAGTGTGTCGAGCACCCGCTCGAGCTCGTCGACCAGCCAGGGCGTCGCGTTACTCTCGCGAAACACCTTCAAGAGGGATCGGTAGTACCACAGATGCTGCTGTGGTTCTTTCACGCTGAAACGCTTCCAAAGGTCATCGCCAACCTGCCGGTAGTCACGCAGAATCGCCCGGGCATTGTCGAGCTTGTCAGCCAGCGAAATCAGAACAGCGTCGTCGGACGCGTGAGCGAGATGATCGATGTAGCGCTGCTTGCGTTCGCGCCAGGGCGGTTTGGGGGTTTCGAACGTGTCGCTACATTCAGTGACGATCGAGGCCACCTGCTTGCCGAACCGCTCGCCAATCTCGGCCAAAGTCTGTTCACCGCCCTGATCCTCGGCCGCATCGTGCAACAGCGCTGCGATTGCTTGCGTCTCGGTGCCGCCGGCTTCGATCACCAGGCTTGCCACCGAGAGCAGGTGCCCAAAGTAGGGCACTCCGCTGCCTTTGCGTGTCTGACTTCGGTGCAAGTCGGCCGCATAGGCCAACGCGTCGTCGAACCTGCTCGTTAACCGCGGTGTTGTCGTTTCGGCTGGCATCAGTCTCCTTCGTCGGTACCCAACCTCACTCTGGCACAGAGGTCCGACACGAGACGGTCGCTCAGCAACCGGCGGCCTGCAACCTGCGACGGCTAGTTCAGCAGCAAGTTCGCGGTGGAGGGTCTGACCAAGACTGTCGCACTCGAGCAGGGGAATTCAGGTATTCGAGTGAATGCATTTGGGTCCGGGCCGATAGGCACCGGCATGCTCGACCGCTTCACGGGCACCGCGGAAGGCAATGAGGCACTGATCGCGACGGTGCTGTTGCTTCGCCGGGAAATCCTGAGGAAATCGCAAACACCATCCTGTTCCTGTCCTCCCCGGAGGCGTCCTACATTTCTGGCACGGTGTTCGAAGTCGAGAGCGGCATGTCGGCAGCCTGATCAACGCGCTCAAAGACGACACGATAGGCGAGTACCCCACCGGTGGTGCTCTGGCGCGGGATCCGACGAGGCCAGCGCCGGCTCACTGCGTCCTTGAATTACCCTGCCGTACATGACGGTCAACACGCCGGAACCGCCCGACGCAAGTCAGCCGTACTACGACCTGGGCGCCTACCACCGGCCGATCGACACGCCGTCGCCGCAAGCCCAGATGTGGTTCGACCGCGGCCTGACCTGGGCCTACGCGTTCAACCACGAAGAGGCGATCCGCTGCTTTGAGCGAGCCCTCAATGTGGACCCCGGCCTGGCGATCGCGCGGTGGGGCATCGCCTATGCGGTCGGTCCCAACTACAACAAGGCGTGGGACGCCTTCGACCCGCACGACCGCACGGTCTCACTGGTCCGCGCTCGAATGGAACTCGCACTGGCCGCGGGCGGCCACGCCTCACCAGTGGAACGCGGCCTGATCGAAGCACTGCAGGGCCGCTACCCA
>NZ_JBARMY010000023.1:0-7391 GCF_049802695.1 Mycobacterium sp. | reverse complement strand
CGCACCCGGCTCGCTGAAGCCGGCCGGCATCTGCAAGCGGCGCGGGACAAACGGTCGACCAACGTCACCGACGCGATCGCGCATGCCCACACCGCCGCCTCGCTGGCCGCCGAGGCGCAGTCGCTGGCCGACGACGACGTCCGGTTCGCGCAGCGCAGCTACACCGGGGGCGGCGGCAGCCACATGGGCGCGATGATGGGCGGAATCATCCTGGGTGACCTGCTCGGTGGAGCGATGGGCGGCGGTGTTGGTGGTAATGGTTGGGGCGGCGGCGGCTGGAGCCCGGCGTCCTACGGCGGTTCGTCGGGCGGCTCCGACGGCGGCTTCATGGGCGGCGGCGGGCGGTTCTGAGGCGCACAGAGCGCTTGGGTACATTGCGGGAATGCTTCGCAAGTCGTTGGTGGGGATCGTGTGCGTGGGTCTGTTGGCTGCCTGCAGCAGTCAACCCAAGCCGGTGGACGTCACGAAAGTGTTCGCGGTCAAGTCGACGTTCGGCTCGGATTACCGCAGCTCGTCGAAGGGCCCGTCGGACATCAGCCCGCAGATGGTCGGCGAGCAGAAGCTGCCGCCCGGTGTGACGTTCGACCCGCCGGACTGCGAGAAGTTGGCCACCGGGCAGCGGCTGCCGTCGGGCACGCAGGGCAAGACAGCCGCGGTCTCCGCTGACGGGAAGGGCAACCGGTTGGTTGCGATCGCCGTCGTCGCCAACGCCGCCGTGCCCTACGACGCCTCGCTGACCGAGAAGTGCAAGCACGTCGGGTTCAAAACGGAGAAGAACAACCTGAACGGCAGCATCGACGTGGTGGATGCACCGCAGATCAACGGTGTTCAGACGTCCGGCCGGCACCGGCAGATCACGATCTCCGCTCGCGGCAAAGAACGCAACAACGAGTTGTACAGCTACGTGGCCTATTTCGGCAACACAGTGGTGATCGTCGACGCCAGCCCGATGCGGGCTCGGGGACAGCAGCAGGCGCCCGCCATCGACACCGACCGGGCACAGCAACTGCTGAAAGACGCCGTCGCGGCGATGCGCAGCTGAGCCGGTCAGCAGCCGGTCAGCAGCCCCTGAGGCGCACCGCCAGATAGTCGGCCACCGCGTCGAGCGCCACCCGCTCCTGGGTCATCGCGTCGCGCTCGCGGATGGTGACGGCGTGATCGTCGAGTGAGTCGAAGTCGAACGTCACGCAGAACGGTGTGCCGATCTCGTCCTGGCGGCGGTAGCGCCGCCCGATCGCGCCGGCGTCGTCGAAGTCGACGTTCCACAACTTGCGCAGCTCGGCGGCCAGGTCGCGGGCCCTCGGACTCAGGTCGGCGTGCCGGGACAGCGGCAGCACAGCGGCCTTCACCGGCGACAGCCGCGGGTCAAGGCGCAGCACGGTGCGTTTGTCCGTTCCGCCCTTGGCGTTGGGTGCCTCGTCTTCGTTGTAGGCGTCGATCAAAAACGCCATGAACGACCGGGTCAGGCCGGCCGCCGGCTCGATCACGTACGGCACGTAGCGGGTGTCGCTCACCTGGTCGTAGAACGACAGGTCAGCTCCGGAATGCTTTGCGTGCGTTGATAAGTCGAAATCGGTGCGGTTGGCGACGCCTTCCAGCTCGCCCCACGGGTTGCCGGCGAAGCCGAATTTGTACTCGATGTCGACCGTGCGGTCGGAGTAATGCGACAGCTTGTCCTTCGGGTGTTCGAACAGCCGCAGATTTTGCGAATCGATACCGAGGTCGACGTACCATTGCAGCCGGGTGTCGATCCAGTACTGGTGCCACTCCCTGGCGGTCGACGGCTCGACGAAGAACTCCATCTCCATCTGCTCGAACTCGCGGGTGCGGAAGATGAAGTTGCCGGGAGTGATCTCGTTGCGGAAACTCTTGCCGATCTGGCCGATGCCGAACGGCGGCTTGCGGCGCGCGGTGGTGAGCACGTTGGCGAAGTTGACAAAGATGCCCTGGGCGGTTTCGGGGCGCAGGTAGTGCAGCCCCTCCTCGGTCTCGATCGGCCCGAGGTACGTCTTGAGCATCATGTTGAACTCGCGCGGCTCGGTCCACCGGCCGGGCTCGCCGGTCTCCGGGTCGCGGATGTCGGCCAGGCCGTTGGGCGGCGGGTGCCCGTGTTTGGCTTCGTAGGCCTCGATGAGGTGATCGGCGCGGTAGCGCTTGTGCGTGATCAGCGATTCGACCAGCGGGTCGTGGAACACCTCGACGTGCCCGGAGGCGACCCACACTTCGCGGGGCAGGATGATCGAGGAGTCCAGGCCCACAACGTCGTCGCGGCCGGTGACCACCGAACGCCACCAGTGCCGTTTGATGTTCTCCTTGAGCTCCACTCCTAAAGGCCCGTAGTCCCACGCCGATTTGGTGCCGCCGTAGATCTCGCCCGAGGGATAGACCAGGCCGCGTCGTTTGGCCAGATTGACCACGGTGTCGATTACGGACGCCACAAGCCGGTGCACTCCTGTCTGGTTTGGAAAGGGACGGTCTTGCGCAGCGTTGCACGCTGGCGCGAAGAGCACCCGTCATCGTAGCGAGCGCCGTGGCGGTCTTTGACATGCGTCATCATGCATGTGACAGTGGAGGCGACATGTCCTCCACCACGTCGACCGCGGCTGACGGCGATCTCGGCCCGAATCTGGGCACTGATGGCACTGATGGCACTGATGGCCCTGATATGGGCGCCGATTCAACTGCCGGCCACGAGCACAGCAGCGCTGCCGCACTTCCCCCGCCGCCGCGCGAGATTCTCGACGCCGCCGGCGAGCTGCTGCGCGCGCTGGCCGCGCCGGTGCGAATCGCAATCGTGTTGCAGCTGCGCGAATCCCAGCGGTGCGTGCACGAACTGGTGGACGCGTTGGGTGTGCCGCAGCCGCTGGTCAGCCAGCATTTGAAGATCCTCAAGGCGGCCGGAGTGGTGACCGGTGAGCGGTCGGGCCGCGAGGTGCTCTACCGGCTGGCCGATCATCACCTGTCGCACATTGTCATCGATGCGGTGGCCCATGCTTCCGAGGACAAGCCGTGACCCGCTCCGACGACGAAATACTACGAGCGATGAGGTGGGGGCACCTCCCGCTTGCGGGGGAAGAGCGGCGCAAATGACCACAGTTGCGAGATCGACCCGCCAGCGGGCCGCGATCTCGACGCTGCTGGACACCCTCGACGAGTTCCGCTCGGCTCAGGAGTTACACGATGAGCTGCGCCGCCGCGGCCAAAACATCGGCCTGACCACGGTCTACCGGACGCTGCAGTCGATGGCGGCGGCCGGGATGGTCGACACGCTGCGCACCGACACCGGCGAAGCGGTTTACCGGCAGTGTTCCGGCCATCACCACCACCACCTGGTGTGCCGCAGCTGCGGATGCACCGTGGAGGTCGGCGACCGCGAGGTGGAGACCTGGGCCGCGCAGGTGGCCGCCGAGCACGGGTTCTCCGACGTCGGCCACACGATCGAGATCTTCGGCACCTGCGCGGACTGCCGGATCTGACCCGCCTGGCGCTCAGCGCCCCAGCGTCGCGCCAGCGCGACGGTGACCGGGCAGGGCCCGGCGAACACTGCTGGACTTCACTCTGGCGTGACGCTCGGCAGCCGGTGCGGGCAGCACGGCCTACAGCCGGACCCTCATCGGCTCGACGTTCCAGATGTCGTCGCAGTACTCGGCGATGGCGCGGTCCGAGGAGAATTTGCCGCTCCGCGCGGCGTTGAGAATCGACATCTTCGACCAGGCGTCGGCGTCCTGCCAGGCGGCGCTGACCCGGGCCTGACAGTCCACATAGGACCGGTAGTCCGCCAGCACCAGGAACGGGTCGTGGTGACGCAGCGAGTCGACCACCGGGCGCAGCACCTCGGGGTCACCGCCGGTGAAATGTCCGCGCTCGATGAGCTCGAGTGCCTCGGCGAGTTCCAGATCGCCCGCAATGCAGCTCGCCGGACGATAGCCCTCCGCGCAGGCCTTTGCCACCTCATCCTCGGTCAACCCGAACAAGAAGAAGTTCTCCGCGCCGACTTCCTCGAGCATCTCCACATTGGCGCCGTCGAGCGTGCCGATGGTCAACGCGCCGTTGATCATGAACTTCATGTTCCCGGTACCCGACGCCTCCTTGCCCGCGGTGGAAACCTGCTCGGACAGGTTGGCGGCCGGGTAGATCAGGTGCGCGTTCTGCACGTTGAAGTTCGGCACGAACACCACCTTGAGGTAACGGTTCACATCGGGGTCAGCGTTGACGGTCTCGCCGACGGCGTTGATCAGCTTGATGATTCGTTTGGCCATGAAGTATCCCGGTGCGGCTTTGCCGCCGAAGATGAAGGCGCGCGGCGCAATCGCCAGCCTGGGGTTCTTCTTCAGCCGGTTGTACAACGTGACGATGTGCAGCACGTTGAGGTGCTGACGCTTGTACTCGTGGATCCGCTTGACCTGCACGTCGAACAACCAGCTCGGGTCCAGCTCGACACCGGTCACGGCGTGTAGAAATTCCGCGAGCCGCGCTTTGTTGGCGCGCTTTACTTCTCGCCACCGCAGCCGAAACGCCGGGTCGTCGACGTAGGCTTCCAGCCCGCGCAGCCGCTGCAGATCCACCAGCCATCCGCCGCCGATGGTCTCGTCGAGCAGGTGCCGCAGCCCGGGGTTGGCCAGCGCCAGAAACCGCCGCGGTGTCACTCCGTTGGTGACGTTGCCGAACCGCTGCGGCCACATCTCGTAGAAGTCTTTCAGCACACTGGCTTTCAGCAGTTCCGAATGCAGTGCCGCCACCCCGTTAATCGCGTGGCTGCCGACGGTGGCCAGATGTGCCATCCGCACGCACTTGCCGCCGTCCTCGCCGATCAGCGACATCCGCCGCACCCGTTCCTCGTCGCCGGGGAAGCGGGCCCGCACTTCGGCGAGGAAACCCTCGTTGATCTGCATGATGATCTCGAGGTGGCGGGGCAGCGCCTCACCGAACATCGACAGCGGCCAGGTCTCCAGCGCCTCGGGCAGCAGGGTGTGGTTGGTGTAGCCGAAAGTGGCTACCGTAACTGCCCAGGCCTCGTCCCAGCTCAGGTAGTGCTCGTCGACCAGCAGCCGCATCAACTCGGCGACGGCGATGGACGGGTGGGTGTCGTTGAGCTGGATCGCCCATTTGCCGGGCAGTGAGCTCAGCGGCTGGCCGGCCCGTTCCTGGTGGATGCGCAGGATGTCCTGCAGAGAGCAGGACACGAAGAAGTACTGCTGCAGCAGCCGCAGACGTTTGCCGGCTTCGGGTTCGTCGTTGGGGTAGAGCACCTTGGAGACGGTCTCCGAGATCACCTCTTCGTCGACGGCTTTGTAGAAGTCGCCGGTGTTGAACACTTCCAGTGCGAACGATTCGACCGCCCGCGCGCTCCACAGCGTCAGCGTGTTGCAGGTGTTGACGCCGAAGCCCTGAATCGGGGTGTCATAGGAGACGCCTTTGAGCACCCGGTGCGGCACCCAGCGCACTCCCACGCGGCCCGCGTCGTCCTGGTATTCCTCGGTGTAGCCGCCCCAGTTCACCATGTAGCTGGCGTCCGGCTTGTCGATCTCCCAGGGATTGCCGTACACCAGCCAGTTGTCGGTCTTCTCCACTTGCCAGCCGTCGTGGATCTCCTGCTCGAAGATGCCGAACTCGTATCGGATGCCGTAGCCGATCGACGGGCGCTCCAGCGTGGCCAGCGAGTCCAGGTAGCAGGCGGCCAACCGGCCCAGACCGCCGTTGCCCAGGCCGGGCTCCTTCTCGCACGACAGGATGATGTCGAGGTCCTGGCCCAGGTCTGTCAGTGCTTGCCGCGCCTGGGCTTCGATACCCAGATTGAGGAGATTGTTGCCCAGTTGCGGGCCCATCAGGAATTCGGCGGACAGATAGCAGGTGACCTTGGCGGGCGATTCCAGCCAATCCTGGGTGGTGGCCATCCAGCGCTGCTGCATGCGGTCGCGCACCGCCAACGCCAGCGCGCGGTAGTAGTGCTCCGGTGTCAGCACCGCCGGCGGCCGGGCGATCGAGTACGTCAGGTGGTCACTGACGGCCTGGCGCAGTGCCTCAGCGGTCAACCCGGTGCGCACGGCCGTCGGGTTGCTGTTGGCTGTGACCTCGTCGGACAGCCGGTGCACAAGGTCGGTCATTCGTCTTCTCCACGCTTCCTAGGCCGATTGAAAAAGGCCGACGGTTGTCCCCGCGAACAGCCGAGTGTCGCAGCGTGGTGTTTCGACCGCGAGAGGTCTTTAAGTCAATCCTGTGAACTAAATGGAGGGCCTACGCCGTCAGCAGACGGCGTATCTCAACGCCCCTTTCGAGCACCATCAAAATCAGTGTGCGCAGCGCGTCGTCGGTCAGGCCGGTGCCCGGAAAGTTGTAGCGCAGCAGCACGTCCCCGGTTTTGCCGGAATCGCGCTTGGCGCCCTTCTCGCTGACTTTCTCCACCAGGGTCACTGACCCGAGCATGGTCTGGCGCGCCTGTTCCGTCACCAGGTCGCGGATTTTCCTGTTCAGCGGCAGGTCCCACGCCAGCATCTGGTTCAGCGACACCAGGTCGAGGTCCTCGACGACCGCCAACACCCGCAGCGACGCGAACGTGCCGTCGTGGCGGATGGTCAGCGCGCCGTCCGACTCCTCTTCGACGGGCAGGATCTCACCCAGCACCGATGCCAGCCGCTCCTCCAGTGACGGCATCACGCCCTCCCGAACCGACGGTGCCGCGACGCGTACTCCTCGCAGGCAGCCCACAAGTCGCGACGATCGTAATCTGGCCACAACTTTTCCTGAAAGATGTACTCGGCGTAAGCCGCCTGCCACAGCATGAAATTGCTGGACCGTTTCTCACCCGAAGACCGCAGCAGCAGGTCGACATCGGGAATGTCGGGGCGCTGCATGTGCCGGACGATCGTCGCCTCGGTGATCCGGTCCGGATTTAGCCGGCCCGCGGCCGCTTCGCGCGCAATACTTCTGGTGGCTTCAGTGATTTCGGTGCGGCCACCGTAGTTGACGCAGTAGTTCACTGTGATGACGTCGTTGTCGTCGGTCATCTCCTCGGCGATCTCCAGTTCCTTGATCACGCTGCGCCACAACCGGGGCCGCGACCCCACCCACCGGATGCGGACTCCCATGTCGTTGAGGTTCTCCCGGCGACGTCGCACCACGTCGCGGTTGAAGCCCATCAAGAAGCGCACTTCCTCCGGCGAGCGCTTCCAGTTCTCGGTGGAGAACGCATAAAGGCTCAACCATTTGATTCCGACTTCGATTGCGCCGCAGGTGATGTCGATAACCACCGCTTCGCCCATCTTGTGACCTTCGACGCGGGGCAGCCCCCGCTGATTGGCCCACCGGCCGTTGCCGTCCATCACAATCGCGACGTGTGCGGGCACCTGGTCGACGGGCAGCCGCGGCGCCGCAGCCTTTGACGTGTGCTGCGG
>NZ_JBARMY010000022.1:0-8074 GCF_049802695.1 Mycobacterium sp. | reverse complement strand
TCAGCCTGTTTTCGGGTGAGTTTCCGCATTTGACGCTGCGTGGTTGGTAGTCGCGGGTGGGGTCAAGGACGAGTTTGCGGATGAGTCGGCCGGTGTGGTGGTCCAGGACGCGGATGTCGCGGTTGTTGATGAGCACGATGACGTGAGTGCCGCGTAGGTGCTTGGACAGGCCGATGTGGTGGAGGCGGCTGTTGTAGCGGATGGTGATGACGCCGGCGGTATCGATTCTGTCGTGGCGTATGCGGTAGTGCGGTGGGATGCGGTAGCCGCTGGGGAAGGCTCGGGGGCGAGCGTTGAACGCCTGCAAGGGTGTTCGCCGGTCGACGGCGCGGTGTGGGCGCACGGTGTTGTAGTAGGTGCTGAAGTCGTCGAGCTGGGCTTGCAGTTCGGTGATGGTGGTCGCTGGTGCGGTGGCGGTGAGACGCTTTTTGAGCGTTTGGTGGAAACGTTCGATTTTGCCGCAGGTCTGCGGGTGATAGGGCTTGGAGTTGATGTAGTTGATGCCCAGTTCGCCCAAGGTGAGTTGTAGGGCGCTGCGCCCGCCGCGCCGTGGTGTGGCGGTGAAAATGGCTCCGTTATCGGTCAATACCGCCGCGGGAGTGCCCCAGCGGGTGAAGGCGTTGGTGAAGGCGTCCAGGACGTCGGGGCCGGTCACGGTGGGATGTGCGGTGCTGGCGATCAGCATCCGGGAGTGGTCGTCGAGGATGTTGAGGATCTCGACCTCGGCGCCGTTGGCCAGCCGCCAGTGGGTGGCGTCAGCCTGCCACAGTTGGTTGGGTTGGTCGGCGCAAAAGCGTTTCCAGGCTGAGCGAGGTCGTTTGTGCGGTTGGCAGACCACGAAGCCGCGCCGGCACAAGATGCGCCATATCGTGGACAGCGCGGGCACTTTGGTCACTGACGGGTCGCGGACCAGGTGCCCGGCGATCGTCGCCGCGCCGGCGTCATAACCGGCTTTGTCCAGCGTTTTGCGGAGCCGCAGAATTTTGTCTTCGACCTCGGCGGGCACCGCGTCGCGATGGCGATGCGGACGCCGAGAACGCGGTTCAAAGGCCGCCGACCCTTCGTGGTGATAGCGGGTGACCAGCTGATGTACCCACTGGCGAGACACGTCGTAGTCGCGGGCCACCTCGGCTTTGCTGCGCCCCTCCAGCACCACGGCGGTAATGACAAGCTGCGCCTTTGACATGGCTGACCTCCCACACTGGGTAGGTGTCAACTATGTCGCGAGACATCCGTCAACTATGTTCTGAAATCACACACTGTCAGCCCGACAACTGTCAGCCCGACAACTCCCATCCGACTACTGTCAGCCCGACTACTCGGCGATGAGCACCAGCACCGGCCGGTGGCGCAATCCCTCGGCGGCCATCAGCACAGCCGTCACCGCGTTCGCGTCCGAGTGATTCGCCTCGGGGCGCGCCACGCCTGGGCGTTTCACCAGGGTCGCGGGATCGCGGGCAATGAGCCCGCCGAGCTGCGTTCGTCACCGAGACAAGGCTCGCACTCGCCACGCCTCGGCCCGGTGCCATAAATGTCGTAAGTGGTTTACCGACACGCTGATCAATGATTCTGAAGACAAAAGCAATGACAGGAAAACAGGTCAAGGTGGGCGTGAACGACCGATGGCGAGTAGTGCACCCAGTCGACGGCACCGCCCACGTCAAAGGCGCCACACTTACCGTGCCCGAGAACGTGGTCCAGGAATGGGAGCGATCCCGCTGGGTCGAACGCGTCACCAGCAAAGGCTGAGCACCATGCCTTCTCTCGTTTAGGCACACCAAAGATCGGCCATTCCTACAGCCCCACTCAAAAGGAGTACGAATGATCTATCGCCGTGTTGTGTGGGTGCTCGGCGCTGTAGCGGTGGCGTTCATCGCCCCTGCCCATGCTCATGCCCAGCCGCCGACGCAGTGTTTGAGCAACACCCCTAAAGGCAAGCAGGTCTATATTCCCTGCGATCTGCTCAACGCCCGCGTCAACTACCCGCCAGGGCAACGCTGCCTTGGACCGCTCGATGAGTACCCGCCCGATGTGCGCGACTGGTGTGGCTAAGGGGAGACGATCGGTCGGGGTGGACTCGACAGCGTGGGTATTCGTTCCGCCCGCCCAAACAGCCTCGACGGCCACCAGCTCGCCCGCCCGAACAGCACGGCCATGGCTGGCACCGTGATGGTGCGCACCAGGAAAGTATCCAGCAGAAGCCCGATCCCGATGACGAAACCCGCCTGGACCATGGTGCTGATGGTGGCGAATAGCAAACCGAACATCGACGCGGCGAAGATGACCCCCGCCGCGGTGATCACGCCGCCGGTCGAGCCCACCGTGCGGATAACACCGGAGCGCACGCCATACGTGGACTCATCCCGAAGCCGCGAGATGAGCAGCATGTTGTAATCCGCACCCACTGCTACCAACACGATGAAAGTCAGCCCGGGGATGCTCCACGACAATTCCTGACCGAGTATGAACTGAAACACGATGACGCCGAGACCAAGCGCCGACAAGTAGGAAACCACCACCGAAACGATCAGGTATAGCGGCGCAACGACAGCCCGCAGCAGAGCAATCAAAATCAGGAATACGATCAAGATGGTCATGGCGATGATGAAGCGGATATCTCGATCGTAATAGTCACGCGTGTCCCGGAGCATCACGGTGAATCCCGCCACCGATACCGAGGCGTCCGCCAGCGCGGTATTCGGTTGAGCCGCCTGGGCGGTATCGGCGATCGAATTGATCTGGTCCATGGCATCGGTGCTGAAGGGATTGAGTTTGGTTTCTATCAAGTACCGCGCCGCGTGCCCATCAGGCGAGACGAACGCCGACGCATCGGCGAGTCCTGCGCCCATATGTGTGGTCTGGTAGACCAGCATCTGTGCCCCGTCGGTCAGTCGCCGGATCGCGTCGGAGAGGGCGTCGGCACCTTGCTGCAGGGTGGCCAAGCGGTCCGGCACGGCGCCAAGATCGTCGAGACCCATTGACCGCAGAACGTTGGCGACGGTTTCGAGTACTCGGCGCAAGCTCTGCGTTGTTGACTCGATGGTCTGCGCGCCCGGCGTGGACTGTAGCTGTCGAGCCAGATCAGCGATCTTGCTGAGCGTTCCCTCTTCGCGCGCCGTGGCCAACCGGGGGTTGCTGCAGGAGGGGTCGGCGTAGCACACCGGGCCCATGTCAAGCGCCGTCACCAGCGGGCCGTCGAAGATGTTCTCGATGTTTGCGACGTCGATGGCGATGGCGTAGCCGAGTGCACGCATGGTGGTGACGAGCTTGGCCGCGTCGTCGACTTCCTCAGTCGTCGTATCCCCGCCCAATTGGTTCTCGAGACTGCCGAGGCCGTAGAACAGGTTGTGGACGTTGGGGAACGCGTCACCGGCGTCGGCTGTCGGACGCGTCAACGTGGCCTGTTCCAGTGATTCTCTCGTGGGTCGAGTGGCGCCTCGAACCATCGCGATATCGGGCAGTTGGCTTACCCGCTGTGCCATTTGCTCCAGGCCGGCAACGGCCTCTGGTTTCCGCAGGTCGTGTGGTGATTGGATGACGAGGTACTGAGGAATGGTCGAGTTGACTGGGAAGTGGCGGGCCAGCGCGGCATATCCGACGGCGCTCTCGACGGAATTAGGCAGCGTCTTCCGATCGTCGTAGTTGTAGCGAACCAGGCTGGCGCAGCCAGCCAGAATGATCAGCACCGTCAAACTGGCGACCAGGTTGGCTTTGGGCCGGCGCACAATTCGTATTCCCGAACGCCGCCAGAAACGAGTAGTTAGGTCGCGGCGTGGCCTGATCCAGCCGCGGGACCCGGCGAGCACCAGCGTGGCTGGGAGGAGAGTCACCGCGGCAAGGAACGCCACACCGATCGCAATTGCCAACGCCGGACCGACTGCTTTAAACACTCCCAATTGGGTGAAGCTCATCGCGAAAAAGGTGACCGCCACAGTGGCCGCCGATGCAGCGATCACTTTGCCGATGGAGGTCAACGCACTCTTTACCGCTTGATCCGAATCGGCGCCGAGCCGCAAGTAGTCGTGGTAGCGGCTGATGAGGAAGACGGCGTAATCTATTCCCGCGCCGGCCATCATCGCGCTCATCAATATAATAATCTGGTTGGAAATGCCAAAACCGAGATGAGCGGATGCAGCCACAATGGCCTGTGCAGTCACCACGGATATGCCGATTGTTATTAACGGCAGCAACATGGTGACCGGGTTTCGATAGATGATGAGCAGGATGGTGAGCACCAAGAGGGCGGTGGCGATCTCGATCAGATGCAGATCTCGCTCACCGAAGTCAATGAGGTCAGCGTCGGTGGCCGCAGGGCCAGTCAGGCGCGCGGTGAGCGTGGATCCCACGACGGTTTCTTTGACGATGTCAGCGGCTCGGCGGTACGCCTGGTGCAACCGGGATGAGCCCACCTCGCCAGCGAGCCCGATTGGCAAGTACCAGGCCTGATGATCCTTGCTGGTCATGACCTCGCGCAGGGGCGGTGCGCTGAGGAAATCCTGCAGCATCGCGACGTTTCGAGTGTCTTGGTGCAGCTTGTCGACCAGTGTGCGGTAGGTGCGTTCGTCGCTGGGCCCTAGTCCCTTGTCGTTCGTCAGGACGACCAACAGGACGTTTTCTGACCCCGGTTGGTGAAACGCCTCGGTCATCTCTCGGGTCGTGACCATCACTGGGGCGTTGGCCGGCAGGATAGCGACCGGGTGTTTTCGGACCACCTGTGTCACCGATGGCGACGTCAGCGACAGAACGGCCGCTAGCGCGACCCAAAACCCGATGACGACCAGGGGCCACCGCACGACATATTCACCTAGCCGACCGAAGACGCCCCTAGCTTCGGCCACGCCAGTTGCCTCCATCCGCCGGGACCTGGGCAAGGCTACACCCCTGGGTAACCGAAACTGCGGAATATCAAAACAGGCAGACGGAAACTTGAATTGCTCAACAACATATCGCCGGTGCTGACCCAATTAGGTGCGGCGAGCGTTACACAGGTTCCTCACAGGAAGGAACGTACCGTTTTTAACCTAGACGCGAATCAGAGCCGAGCGACGTTGCGTAAAGGGGCCGCTGCGCCGCAGGCGTCGGCGACACCGACATACACGAATTCATCGGCGCTATATACCACCCAAATGGTTCTTTAGCGGCGACTCCACAATGCCTACCTTCATAGCTTTTACTCCGGTGCGGCAGGGTTTGCCTGGCCTGCAAAGCCAGGCCGGGCACCGATTCCGCCAGATCAGGCCGACCCTTGGCTTCGGCACGAAGCGCGCGATAGGACAACCACACTTGGCGAGGGGTAGAAATTTCAGGCAACCTCTGTCAACGGCAGCCGAATCTTGACCAGCTGTCGGCAATCGAAAATTGACCAGCTTGGGTTTCATTGGTCGTCGGCCGTGACGGTGGGGATGCGTCCGAGGTCTCGGTCTTTGAGGCGGTAGCTGTCACCTTTGAGGGCGATGACCTCGGCGTGGTGCACGAGGCGGTCGATCATGGCGGCGGCCACGACGTCGTCGCCGAACACTTCGCCCCACCGGCCGAACGGCTTGTTGCTGGTGACGATGAGGCTGGCCCGTTCGTAGCGGGAGGACACGAGCTGGAAGAACAGGTTGGCGGCTTCAGGCTCGAAGGGTATGTAGCCCACTTCATCGATGACCAGCAGCGGGTAACGCGCGAGGCGGACGAGTTCGGCTTGCAGGCTGCCGTTGTGGTGTGCGGCGGCGAGGCGGTCGACCCATTGGGAGGCGGTGGCGAACTGGACGCGGTGCCCGGCTTGGCAGGCCCGGATGGCGATGCCGATCGCCAGGTGTGTTTTCCCGGTTCCTGGTGGTCCGAGGAACACCACGTTGTCTTTGGCGGTGACGAAGTCCAAGGTGCCCAGGTGTGCGATGGTGTCGCGTTTGAGGCCGCGGGCGTGGTCGAAGTCGAACTCTTCCAATGATTTGCGTGACGGGAAGCGGGCGGCTCTGATGCGTCCTTCGCCGCCGTGGGATTCGCGGGCCG
The DNA here is from genome assembly GCF_049802695.1 of Mycobacterium sp. Classification (GTDB taxonomy): domain Bacteria; phylum Actinomycetota; class Actinomycetes; order Mycobacteriales; family Mycobacteriaceae; genus Mycobacterium. Next base: position 2,077 of record NZ_JBARMY010000022.1, on the reverse strand, counting down.
ACACTTCACGCTGCAGACAAGCGGCCAGGAACTCCTCGTAGCTCCAGGTTTCGGTGCGGGCACGCTGCGCGAGCCGGTCGACGGCCTCACGCAGGGTGGGCGCTTTGAGCGCCCGAGTCAGGTATGCCAGCTCGGCGGTCACATCGCGGCTGCGGGTGGTCTTGGTCGGCATTACGCCACCGGCCCGTCGAGGCCCAGCAGCGCGTCGTAATCGGCGAGCCGGCGTTGTTCGACCTCGATGTGAGAACCGGGTCCGACAACGTCGAAACGCTTCCGGCGCAGCAGCTTCGCCGCCTCGAGGTGATCGGGGTCGGCGATCGTCTGGTGTTTGGCCCAGATGCGCGCGTGGTCGGCGACCAGGCTGCCCTGACACCACACCCGTACCCGGTCCAAGTCGGCGGTGATCTCGATGCGACGCCCCACCGCGACCGGGTGCACCGAGTAGTCATTGGCGTCGCAGCGCACATAATGATCTCGGGGCAATCGGGTCGAGGCCCGCCACCCCACCGTCGGCGCCACCGGCGGCAAAGACAGCATCGCCGCCTTATCGGCCTCGACCCGATCAGCCGGTCGACATCCCAGCACTCGGTGCTGGCGGTGATTGGCCCGCACTAACCAGTCCTGCAACTGGGTGTTGAAATCTGTCGGCGAGGCGAACACCCGGCCCGGCAGAAACGCGCGCTCGAGGTAGTCGTGGAAGCGTTCCACCAGCCCCTTGGCTTCGGGGTCACCCGGCTTGCAGATCACCACTTTCGCCGCCAGCGTTCCGCGGAAAGCGTGGCACTGTGCAGTCAGCTCGGGCTGGCGCTGTCGCCACCGACCGACGGCACCTTCGCCGTCCCACACCCACACCCGTGGTGTGGCACCCAACACCGAAAGATGCTGCCACCAGCCCGCATAGAGGTCTTCGGCGGTGCGGGTAGGGATCAACACCGCTGATGCCCACCGCGAATACCCACACACCATCGTCAACACCGGCAACTGCGTAGCAGTGCGGGCCTGCCCGAACCCCACCGGCACCACCACATCGGGAAACCAGAAGTCGCATTGAGCGATCTCGCCGGCCAGATAGGTCGTGCGGGACGCGGGGTCGGGCGGCAGATACAACGGACGCAGCTCACGCACCCGCCCACTCAAAGTTCGAATCGAATACGACCAACCGATCCGTTCGCCGATCACCGTCGCCGGCATCCTCGGATACGCCGCCAACAATTCCCGGATCCTGGGCTCTGCCTCGTCGGTCACCGACCCCGCCGGCGCCCGCTGATACCTCGGCGGACCATCTGCAGCCAAGGCCGCCTTCACCGTGTTCCGCGAAATCCCCACCACCCGCGCGATCTCCGAAATCGACAACCGCTCCGACCGGCGTAACCGCCGGATCTCTGCCCAGTCCTCCACGCTCACCACTCGCTTCCTCCTTGGCTCAGTCAGCCAAGGCTCTCTAGGAAGCTGGTCAAAATTCAGTTGCCGCGCAGTGGTCAGTATTCAGTTGCCGTCGACAATCGCGTCGGTGAACCTAGAAATTGGCCAGTAGCCCCATCTGCCACCGGCGACCATCGACGCGTACTTGATCCGGTGACGGCGCCATCCGATCTCGGCCCCACGTCACTCGCCAGGACCGCCGAGCGGAATCGCGACGATTGCATCGCAGGTTGGTTTGCGGCCCTCATTGCTCTACGGAAGCCGGACAACAACGATTCCCGCCACGTTGTCTGGCATGTTCGAGGCCAAGCGATCAGCATCGAACTCATCTGAGTCGATTTCCAGCACGTAGCCGGGCGGGGAATGGCGCAACGGTTTGAGCAGGTGCTCGAAGTAAGGTGCGCCCCAGTGACCTGCGTCGGTGGGTAGTTGCTGGAAGACAGGTCCGAGCCACTCGTGGCCACCGTCGCGCGGCCCGGTGTTGGTAGGAGCCGAAACCGCACTGAAGTGACCGGCACGCACCCTAAGTACACGGTCGATCAATGCCCTGGTCACCGCTCGGGCCCCCGTCTGCGGGATCGTCAGAAAGTCATCAAGCTCTGGAGCGAGGTGCTCCTTGAGCGCCGGGATAAGCGACTCCCGCGCGTGTTCGGGC
>NZ_JBARMY010000021.1:0-7313 GCF_049802695.1 Mycobacterium sp. | reverse complement strand
TAGCGATGCCCTTGGGGATAATTCGTCATCACCGCGTTATACCAGTTGGCCAAGGTGGTCGGCGCGTAAGCAAGATTCACTATCGCTTTGTCGATCACCGGGCAAGTAGCAAGCGGCGCAAGGGCTTTGATCGCCTCCGGCTCTGAATCGGCGAAAACCGGCGAGGCGATCGTGATGCCGGGTCCCTCGAGGCCGGCTCCCGGGAAGCTGCGCGCGGTGTGGATCTGCAGTTCTACCCGGTCGTCGAGCTCGGAACGGATCGAGCGTGCCCAGCTGAACACCTCGTCGGCCACGTCGATCGGATACATGTACAGGCAGGTGCCCCACACCGGCGGACGTGGGTGGATCCGAAGCTTGAAAGAGGTGACCACACCGAAGAAGCCCGGTCCCGACCCGCGGGCCGCCCAGTACAGGTCAGGATGGTTCTCTGGATCACAATAGATCCGCTCACCCTCGGCGGTGATCACTTCCATTCCGAGCACGCTCTCGCATGCCGGTCCGAGCACCGAACTGTTCCAGCCGTAGCCGCCCTGCAGGAGATAGCCACCGAGGCGTATTCCCTGGCAATGGCCGGCGGGGAAGAAAAGACCTTGTGCGTCCAGCTCGGCCGCGAAGACACTGGCGGATTTACCGGGGCCGACGTCCGCGGTCATCCGATCCGGTTCGACGGCGCAGTGATCGAGGCGGCTGACGTCGAGCAGCAGACCACCGTCACGCAAGTGGCTGGCGGTCCAGCTGCGTCCGCCCGAACACACGCCGACGTGATGCCCGTTGGCGCGTGCATATCGGATCGCCGCGACAACGTCGGCGACATCGTGTGCTTGCACAATCACATCGGGAAACCGTTGCGGCAGTAGCCCGTTCCACACTGTGCTGCGACGGGCCGTTTCGTATTCTTCGGTACCGCGGGAAAAAGCTTTCTCGACGGCGATTACCACCATTGCATCCCCTCAGAGTCGGCACCCGCAGTGTCGGGCTGCTGTGTTAACGGGCTACCGCCGTCAAACGTTCAGCGTGACTGCCTCGGGAGGGTCGCAGGTAGCCCGCAACTTCGCGGGCCAGCGGGGTGGCGTTGCGGCGGATCGCCCGCAGCGGGCCACTGGGCGGGATGCCGTAGCCGATCGCGAACAGTCCCTCGCCGACGTTCGAGGCAAAGCCGCCGCGCGGATTGCCGTGCTCGTCGAGGACGCCGAGATGGCCGACCAGGCCGTGCAGTTCCGTGCCGAACCCGGTGGCGACGATGATCACCTGCGGCGCTACGGATGTTCCGTCGGCGAGGATCACACCGTCGGATTCGACCGCTGTGACGGCGCTGACGACCTCGATGCGGCCGAGTCGGACGACGTCGATGAGCTCGTCGGCCAGCGTCGGGATGCGGCCCCGTTGTTCCACCGACGCCTTCAACCCGAGCGGTGGCCGGCCGAAACCGTAACCCGACAGGTCGCCCCACATCAGGCGGTTGAGGCGCGCAAACAGCGGATCGACCACCCGAGCGGGCACGCTTGAGAACAGCTCGAGGAAGATATCCGACGGGAACGGCCCGATTGCCCGCCGCACCAGGTGCGGCGGTGTGCGCACCGCCAGCCAGATTCGGCGTGCGCCCGCGTTGGCGAGTTGGACGCCGATGTCGGCGCCCGAATTGCCGGCGCCGACAACCAGGACGTCTCGGCCACGGTAGGGCCACCCGTTGGTGAATTTTCCGGAATGAACGATCTCGCCGTTGAAGCGACTCAGTCCGGGCCACGGCGGGATAGTGGCCGCGCCGTAGTTGCCGGTGGCCAGGATCACTGCCCGGCTGCGAATTTCACCCGCCGACGTGTCGAGTTGCCAGCTTCCATCGGAGCGGTCGACGCGGTGGACTTCACATCCGAGCATGACGTCGATGCTCTGACGCTCAACATAGCGATCGAAATAGCGGACCATGTCCTCTTTGGTCGGCCAACGCCCGGTGGTCAACGGAATCCGTTGTCCGGGTAGGTGCGACAAGAAGCCGGTGGTGTTGAGGCGGAAGTTGTCGTAGCGCGTGCGCCACGAGATCGCCGGGGCCGCAGCGCGATCGACAACCAGCGTTTTCACGCCATGCTGATGATCGAGTTGGCGTGCGACAGCCAGACCCGCGGGACCCGACCCGATGACAACGGCGTCGGGACTGTCCTGGATTCCAGTGGTCATCCGCGATCTCCGGTCATCTTTTCGGCGCCGAGGACTTCCGGCTCAGTAGTGACACGACCCGGAGACGGGCAGGGTTCATCGGGGCAGCACCTACCGCTGCCGGGAGGTCAATCGCTCGGTGTCAGCCGAGGGTCAGGATGCGGGGCCCGTCCTCGGTTGCCGCCACGGTGTGCTCCCAGTGGGCCGCGCGGGAGCCGTCGACGGTAACGACCGTCCAACCGTCGTCGAGCACCAGAGTCTTGGTGGTGCCGAGCGTCAGCATCGGTTCGATGGCGAGCACCGATCCCGGGGCCAGTAACGGGCCCCGTCCGGGGGATCCTTCGTTGGGCAGGAACGGATCCATGTGCATCTGTCGGCCGATGCCGTGGCCGCCGTAACCCGCCACGATCCCGAAGGTGCGGTCGTAGCGCTCCTCGGCCGCGTGGGTCGCGGTTTCAATCGCGTGCGATACGTCGGTCAGGCGGTTGCCGGGGATCATCGCGGCGATCCCGGCTTCCATGGATTCCCTGGTCGCCTGGGACAGGGCTTCGTCGATGGCAATGAGCTGCCCGACACCGAACGTGCGGGCCGCGTCACCGTGCCAGCCGTCCAGAATTGCGCCGCAGTCTATCGAGACCAGATCCCCGGACCGCAGCACATCGCCTGCGGAGGGGATTCCGTGCACCACCCGATCATTGACCGAGGAGCAGATTGACGCCGGATACCCGTGGTAGCCGAGAAATGAAGGTGTGGCGCCGGCGCCGCGGATCACCGACTCCGCGACGTTATCCAGTTCGAGCGTGGAGACTCCGGGGCCCGCGGACGCTTGCACCGCCTTCAGCGCTGCAGCCACCACGGCCCCGGCGGCAGCCATGGCGTCGAGTTCACCGGCGCTCCGCTGTGGCACGACTTTGCGGTTGCGCAGCCCTGCCAGAGCGATCATCGTTACTTCCCCAGGGCCTTGAGCGCGCGGGCGAACACTTCGTCCATCGTGCCGACCGCGTCGACGGTCTTCAGCAAGTCGTCGCGGTAGTACTCGATAACCGCATCCGTCTGATCGTGGTAGATCTTCATGCGGTTGTGGATGACCTTTTCGGTGTCGTCGTCGCGTCCACGTTCTTTGAGGCGCTCGAGCAGCACCTCCTCCGACACCCGGAACTCCAGTACCGCATTCAGCTTGGTGCCCCGGCGTTCGAGCATGTCGTGCAGTGCCTTGGCCTGTTCGAGCGACCGCGGGTATCCGTCCAGGATGAAACCGGCCCCCACATCGGAATCGTCGAGTCGGTCATCGACGAGCTGGTTCGTCACTTCGGAGGGCACCAGGTCGCCGGCTTCGAGGTAGCGCTTGGCTTCCAGACCGAGGTCGGTGCCTGCGTCGATGTTCTTCCTGAACAGGTCGCCGGTGGAAATTTGCGGCACCGCGAGCTTTTCGGCCAGCTTCTTGGCCTGCGTGCCCTTCCCCGCTCCCGGCGGCCCGAGTAAAACAACTCTCACTTCAGGAACCCTTCGTAGTTGCGCTGCATGAGCTGGCTCTCGATCTGTTTGACCGTATCCAATCCGACACCGATCATGATCAAAACCGCGGTACCGCCGAACGGCAGACTCTGCGTCGTCCCGCTGTTGCCGATCTGCAGGAACAGGTTGGGTAACACCGCGATCACGCCCAGATAGATTGAGCCCGGCAGGGTGATGCGGCTCAGCACGAAGCGCAAGTAGTCGGCGGTCGGCTTGCCCGGCCGGATACCGGGTATGAAGCCGCCGAACTTCTTCATCTCGTCGGCGCGCTCGTCGGGATTGAAGGTGATCGACACGTAAAAGTACGTGAAGAAGATGATCAGTCCGAAGTAGAGGCCGATGTACACCGGATTGGACGGATCCGACAGATAGGTGCCGACGAATTTGTCCCACCAGGTATTACCTGTTCCGCCGCTGCCACTGTGGACCAGCTGAGTGATCAAATGCGGGATGTAGATCAGCGATGACGCGAAGATGACCGGGATAACACCGGCCTGGTTCACCTTCAGCGGCAGATACGTCGAGGTGCCGCCGTACATCCGGCGGCCCACCATCCGTTTGGCGTATTGCACCGGAATACGGCGCTGACCCTGCTCGACGAACACCACGCCGACGACGATGATCAGCGCGGCCGCGCAGACCGCCGCAAAAACCACCCCGCCGCGGCTGTCCAGAATGCTTTTGCCCTGGCTCGGGATGCGGGCGGCGATGCCGACGAAAATCAGCAGCGACATGCCGTTGCCGACGCCGCGTTCGGTGACCAGCTCGCCCATCCACATCACCAGTCCGGCGCCCGCGGTCATCACCAGCACGATGACCACCAAAGTGAAGACGCTCTGGTCGGCGATGATTTCCAGGCTGCAGCCCTGCAGCAGACCACCGTTCGCCGCCAGGGCCACAATGCTGGTGGCCTGCAGAATCGCCAGCGCGATGGCCAGGTAGCGGGTGTACTGCGTCATCTTGGCCTGGCCGGACTGGCCTTCTTTACGCAGCTCCTCGAACCGCGGGATGACCACGGTGAGCAGCTGCACGATGATGCTGGCGGTGATGTACGGCATTACGCCGACCGCGAACACCGTCAATTGCAGCAGGGCGCCGCCGGAGAACAAGTTGATCAGCGAGTAGATCTGCGCCGCATCGCCCCCGTTGACCTGTGCAATACACTTCTGCACGTTCGGGTAGTTCACGCCCGGCGACGGAATGGACGCGCCCAGCCGATACAGGACGACAATGCTCAGCGTGAACAGAATCTTCCGTCTCAGGTCGACTGTTCGCAGCGATGAGATGAAAGCCGAAAGCACTCTTCCTCCTGCGCAGCCGAACTCTTGTCGCGGCATGCCAACGTGGCTGGCCTCGCCAGCATCGGATAATCCTCCGTCACGCGCCGAGCACCGCACGCCCGAGAGGTGCGAAGTCGCGCGTCAAACAGTTTACGAGAGTAACAGCGCTGGCAGGGGCTCCCTGCAACCAGGCGTAAAGTTTGGTTAGCTCGTTAATCTTGCTAAGTATCAACCGTTCGCAGGTCGAATGCTTTGGAGGGGTACGTAGATATGACACGCAGCGACAGCGATACCTGGGATCTGGCCTCCAGCGTGGGCGCGACGGCGACGATGGTCGCTGCGGCCCGGGCGCGGGCCAGCGCACAGCCCAACGCCATCATCAACGATCCGTTCGCAGCGCCGTTGGTCCGAGCGGTGGGCATCGACTTCTTCACCCGCGTGGTCGACGGAGAAGTGGGCGCAGCTGACGCCGGTGAGGTCGTCAAACCGGAACTGCAATCCGAAACCGACTCGCTGGCAGTACGCACCCGGTTCTTCGACGAGTTCTTCGTCGGCGCCGCCGCCGTGGGTGCCGGCCAAGCCGTCATCCTGGCCGCCGGCCTCGACTCGCGGCCGTACCGGCTGCCGTGGCCGACCGGCAGTGTCGTGTACGAAGTCGACCAGCCTCAAGTGATCGATTTCAAGACGGCCACCATGGCGGCGCTGGGCGCCGCGCCGACAGCGGAACGGCGGACAGTCAGCGTCGATCTGCGCGACGACTGGCCGGCCGCACTTCGCGCCAGCGGCTTCGACCCCGACCGGCCGACCGCGTGGAGCGCCGAGGGTCTGCTGATGTACCTGCCACCGGAGGCCCAGGACAGGCTCTTCGACAACATCACCGCGCTCAGCGCCCCCGGCAGCCAGCTGGCCACCGAATTCCATCCCGAAGACGGTCCGACGATGGCTGAACGCGCGCAGCAATTCAACGATCGGTGGGCCAGCCTCGGCTGCGACATCAACTTGTCGGGACTGTTCTACGAAGGCAGACGCAACAACGTCGTCGACTACCTCAGCAGTCACGGTTGGCAGGTCACCACTCGGCCCCGGCGGGAACTGTTCACCGATTACGGTCTGGCGTTCCCTGAGGACGACGGGCTGGGCGCGCTCCGCAACATCATTGCCGTGACTGCAATTCGTCGATAGGACCGCAGTGGACACCACGGACCTGAAACCAGTCGACGGGGAGAGTTGGGATCCGAAGTCCGGCGTCGGCGCCACCGCAACCGTAGTCGCGGCTGCCCGGGCGATGGCCACGAAGGATCCGCGCGGATTGATCAACGACCCATTCGCCGCGGATCTGGTCCGTGCGGTCGGAATCGATTTTTTCATCAACATGATCGACGTTGAGTTTCCGGCAATCGACACCCCCTCGTCGGCGCGCCTGCGAGGGATGATCGACGCGGTGGTAGTGCGCACCAAGTACTTCGACGACTATTTCGCCGACGCAACCGAAGACGGGGTACGCCAGATCGTCATCCTTGCCTCGGGCCTGGATGCGCGCGCCTACCGGCTACCGTGGCCAACCGGGACGGTGATCTACGAGATCGACCACCCCCGGGTGATCGACTTCAAAACCACCACGATGGCCGAGGTCGGCGCGAAACCAACGGCCACCCGGCGCGCCGTCGCTGCTGACCTGCGCGGCAATTGGGCCGCCGAGCTGCGCGCAGCCGGCTTCCAACCCCACTTGTCGACGGCATGGCTGGCCGAAGGCGTGCTGATGTACTTGCACGGCGAGGAGCAGGACCGGTTGTTCGACACCATCACCGCGCTAAGCGGCCCGGGCAGCACCGTCGCCACCGAGTATGCGCCCGGGCTCAAGGGATACAAGACCGACCGGGTCGAGGAGCTCTCGCGCACGTTTCGTGCCCACGGCATGGACATCGACATCCCGTCGCTGATGCAGACGGGTGAACGCAGTGATGTGGTCGACTATCTGCGCCGCAAGGGTTGGAAAGCCATCAGCGCGGCGCGAACTGACCTGTTCATCCGTAGCGACCTGCCCCTTCCACCGGCGGATGACGAGGATGCGCTCGGCGAGGTCTACTACATCAGCGGCACGCTCCCGGATCGGGGCGGCTCGGGGCCGGCCGGTCGGCCAATTCCAGAAATCGGTGATAGCGGTCCTCCAGTGCCGCAGTCCACGCGGGGTTGGGCTCGACGATTCGCTCGACGGCGGCCCACCGCCGGGCATCAGTGATCGACGATTCCAGGCCGATCGCCATCCGGGCGACGAAGGCCGCGCCCAGCGCCGCCCCGTCCGCCACGGTAGACAGCTCCACCGGCCGACCGGTGGCATCGGCGATCGCTTGCATCCACGCCGGCACC
>NZ_JBARMY010000020.1:0-2903 GCF_049802695.1 Mycobacterium sp. | reverse complement strand
GTCCCAGCCCGTCCCGCACCGGCAGCGGCGCCGGCCTCAAGTGAGCGGCACCGGTTCGAGGATCTCCACCCGCGCTTCCGGCGCGCCCGACCGCAACGCATCGGCCGACGCGTCGTCGGGTCGGGTCTGCGACAGCACCTCGGCCTCTACGCGCGCGGTGTAGATGTCGACCTCGCGTTCGATGTCGGCGTCGGACCAGCCCAGCATCGGCGCGACCACCTCGGCGACTTCGCGGGCGCAGTCGACACCGCGGTGCGGATATTCGATGGAGATCCGCATCCGGCGCGCCAGAATGTCCTCCAGATGCAACGCGCCTTCGGCTGCGGCGGCGTAGGCGGCTTCCACTTTGAGGTACAGGGGTGCCGCTGTGATCGGGTCGAGCAGGTCCCGGCGATCGGCCGCCATTGCCAGCAGCTCGCTGATCAGCGACCCGTACCGGTCCAGCAGATGTCGCACGCGGTATGGGTGCAGCCCTTGCAGCGCGCCGACGTGCTCGGACTGGTTGATCAGCGCGAAGTAGCCGTCGGCGCCCAGCAGTTGCACCTTCTCGGTGATCGACGGCGCTACCCGTGCCGGAACGTATTGCGACGCTGCGTCGATCGCGTCGGCGGCCATCACCCGGTATGTCGTGTACTTGCCACCGGCGATGGCCACCAGTCCGGGTGCGGGCACCGCTACCGCATGTTCGCGGGACAGTTTGGAGGAGTCGGCGTCTTCGCCGGCCAGCAGCGGCCGCAGCCCGGCGTAGACGCCGTCGATGTCGGCGTGGGTCAGCGGGTTGGCCAGCACGGTGTTGACGGTGCCGAGGATGTAGTCGATGTCGGCTTTGGTGGCTGCCGGATGCGCCAGGTCGAGCGCCCAGTCGGTGTCGGTGGTGCCGATGATCCAGTGGCTGCTCCACGGGATGACGAACATCACCGACTTCTCGGTGCGCAGGATGATTGCGACGTCGCTGACGATGCGGTCCCGCGGCACCACCACGTGTACGCCTTTGGAGGCGCGCACCTTGAACCGTCCGCGCTGCTTGGACAGCGCCTGGGTCTCGTCGGTCCAGACACCGGTGGCGTTGACCACGACGTGACCGCGGACGTCGCCGACTGCGCCGTCCTCGGAGTCGCGCACGCGCACGCCGATCACCCGGTCCCCCTCGCGCAGCATCGAGACCACCTGAGTGGAGGTCCGCACCACCGCGCCGTAATGGGCGGCGGTGCGCGCGACGGTCATGGTGTGCCGCGCGTCGTCGACAACGGTGTCGTAGTAGCGGATACCTCCGATCAGCGAGCTCCGCTTGAGGCCCGGACACAGCCGCAGCGCACCGGCACGGGTCAGATGCTTTTGCGCAGGAACCGATTTAGCGCCGCCGAGCTGGTCGTAGAGGAATATTCCGGCCGCCACGTACGGGCGTTCCCACCACCGCTTGGTCAGCGGATACAGAAACGGCAGCGGCTTGACCAGATGCGGCGCCAATGTGGTCAGCGACAACTCGCGCTCGTGCAACGCTTCGCGCACCAGGCCGAACTCCAACTGCTCGAGGTAGCGCAGGCCGCCATGGAACATCTTCGACGAGCGACTCGAGGTGCCCGACGCATAGTCGCGCGCCTCGACCAGCGCCACCTTCAGCCCGCGGGTGGCCGCGTCCAGCGCGCAGCCGGAGCCGACCACTCCGCCGCCGATGACCACCACATCGAACTGCTCGGCGCCGAGGCGCTCCCAGGCCGACTCGCGTTGTCTCGGGCCGAGCCAGGAAGCCGCCCAGTCCTGCGGCCTGCCCGCTGCGGGAATGGGGACGCTCACGGCCGGCGACTCCTCACTGGGAACTCCTGTTCGGTTACTCGTCAGTAGGTCCTGGACTAAAGATACTCGGGTCAGTCCAGGTCGTCGTCGGCCATCAGCCGGCGCCCGGCTTCGGTGATCGACCCGGACAGCGAGGGGTAGACCGCCAGGGTCTGCGCCAACTGGTTGACGGTGAGGCGGTTCTGCACGGCCATTGCGATCGGCAGGATCAACTCGGAGGCGATCGGCGCGACCACGACGCCGCCGATCACCACCCCGGTGGCCCGCCGGCAGAAGATCTTGACGAAGCCGTACCGCAGCTCGGACATCTTGGCCCGCGCGTTGGTACGCAGCGGCAACATGATGGTGCGAGCCAGCACCGACCCGTCGTCGATGGCGGACTGCGGCACACCGACGGCGGCGATTTCCGGCCGGGTGAACACCGCGGCGGCGACCGTGCGCAACCGGATCGGGGTGACCGCCTCGCCCAGCGCATGCCACATCGCGATCCGGCCCTGCATGGCCGCGACCGACGCCAGCGGCAGCAGACCGGTGCAGTCACCCGCGGCGTAGATGTTGGGCACCGACGTCCGCGACACCCGGTCGACGGTCAGGTATCCGCCGCGTCGCAGCTCAATACCCACTTTCTCCAGACCCAGACCATTGGTGTTCGGCACCGATCCGATAGTCATCAGCGCGTGGCTGCCCGTGACCTCGCGGCCGTCAGCCAGCTTCACCAGAACTCCGTCGCCGGTGCGCGTCACCGACTCCGCGCGCGCGTTCTTCACCAGCTTGACGCCGCGTTCGGCGAAGATCCGCTCGAGCACCAGGGCGGCGTCGGCGTCCTCGTAGGGCAGCACCCGGTCGCGGCTGGCCACCACCGTCACGTCGACACCCAATTCGGTGTAGGCGTGCACGAACTCGGCTCCGGTCACCCCGGAGCCCACCACGATCAGACAGCTCGGCAGGGCCTCGAGGTCATACAGCTGCCGCCAGGTCAGGATGCGCTCGTCGTCCGGGCGCGCCGTCGGCAACTCGCGGGGGCTGGCGCCGGTCGCGATGAGCACGACGTCGGCTTCGCGGGTCGTGGTGGTGCCGTCCGGGGCGGTGATGTTGATGCAGTGCCGCGC
>NZ_JBARMY010000019.1:0-8067 GCF_049802695.1 Mycobacterium sp. | reverse complement strand
GACTTGCGCGGACGGCCGGACACTGAGTCGCCGCCGCCACGACCCGGCCGCGACGCGGGGCCGCGCCGCTTCGACTCCGGCCGCTTCGCTTCCGACATGCTGGCAGCAGGCGCTATCTGGTGTCCGGTGAGTACCGCGGAAACGCCAGATCGCCGGCATAACGGGCCGCGTCACCGAGCGCTTCTTCGATCCGCAGCAATTGGTTGTACTTGGCGACGCGCTCACCGCGCGCCGGTGCGCCGGTCTTGATCTGTCCGGAACCGACAGCGACGACCAGGTCGGCGATCGTAGTGTCCTCGGTCTCGCCGCTGCGGTGGCTCATCATGGTGCGGTAGCCGCTGTGGTGAGCCAGCGCGACAGCGTCGAGTGTCTCGGTCAAAGTCCCGATCTGATTCACTTTGACAAGCAACGCATTTGCCGCGCCCTTGTCGATGCCCTCCTCGAGGCGCTCCGGATTGGTGACGAAAAGGTCATCGCCCACGATCTGCAAGCGATCGCCGAGCAGTGCCGTCAGTGCGACCCAGCCGTCCCAATCATCTTCGGAGAGCGGGTCTTCCACTGACACCAACGGATAGGATTCGAGCAACTCGGCATAGAACTCAGCCATCTGAGACGCGGTCAGCGTCGTGTTCTCGAATGCGTAACCGGTTGCTTCGTCATAGAATTCCGTTGCGGCGGCGTCCAGCGCCAACGCGATGTCGGCCCCCGGCCGATAGCCCGCCTTCTCAATGGCCGAAGTGATCAGATCGAGCGCGGCCTTCGTGCCGGCCACATCGGGTGCGAAACCGCCCTCGTCGCCCAAGCCGGTCGCCAAGCCCTGCTTTTTCAGTACCGACTTGAGGGAGTGGTAGACCTCGGCACCCCAGCGCAGCGCCTCGGCAAAGCTAGGCGCCCCGATCGGCGCCACCATGAACTCCTGAATGTCCACGCCGGTGTCAGCGTGCGCACCGCCGTTGAGGATGTTCATCATCGGCACCGGCAGTATGTGCGCGTTGGGCCCACCGAGATAACGGAACAGCGGTAACTCGGCGGAGTCAGCGGCGGCTTTGCTCACCGCCAGCGACACGCCGAGAATCGCGTTGGCGCCCAACCGGGACTTGTCCGGGGTGCCGTCCAGGTCGACCAGCGCCTGGTCGACAAGCCGCTGATCGTCGGCGTTGAGACCGATCACGGCCGGCGCGATCTCGTCGAGCACTGCCCGCACCGCCGCCTTGACCCCCTTGCCGTTGTACCGGTCGCCGCCGTCGCGCGACTCAACGGCCTCATGCTCACCGGTCGATGCACCCGACGGCACGGCAGCCCGTGCGAAAGTCCCGTCGATGAGCGCGACCTCGACCTCGACCGTCGGGTTCCCGCGGGAATCAAGGATCTCGCGGGCACCGACCTGCTCGATTATGGGCACTGGCTTCTCCTTGCGTGGTAGCGAGGGCTACGAACGTACTAGGGGCGTCCGTGAAGACCCATGACGTCCGTAGCGGTCCATAGCTTAATGCCACGCAGCCAAGATCTGCTTCACAGCGGGCGGCCCTTCGCATAGGCAGTCGCCCAATCCCGTACCGCGCGGGCATACGCGTCGGAGTCGTTGTAGGCCCGCAGCGCGGTTATCCAGCCCCTCGGAGTCTGTAGATCTTTGCCGCGCCAACACAAGTAGCCGGCTGCCGAAAGTGCGGCGTCGTCGATGTTGTCCGGACTGACGATGCCGTCGTTGTTGGCGTCGACTCCGTACAACCGCCAGGTCTCGTGGATGAATTGCATGGGGCCCATCGCCCGATCAGCCGACGAATCACCGTCCATGCCGCCTTCATCGTTGTCGACGATGCGCATTGTGCCGCCGGTACCGTCCAACTGCACACCTCGGATAGGCGGTCGCACATCGCCGTTCGCTTCCAGCATCGCATGGTGGTAGGTCCCGTGGTGACTCTCCACCTGCCCGATACCTGCCAAGGTGGTCCAGAAAAGATGACAGTTCGGGTTCTCGACTTCGGCAACTCGCGCTGCATAGGCGTACGCCTCCAAGGCGACGACCGGAATCTTCAGCGCGTCGGAGCGTTGGGCCGCCCAGTCGTAAAGCTGATCAGCGGGCCGGCCCTTGGCGTGGGTGTTCACCGGCGGCACCGGCTCGCCGGCCGGTGGCGGCACGCCTTTGGGAATGTAGGGGCCGAGTTGCCACGTACAACTCGACGCCAAGAGCAGCGCCGCCGCACCCAGCACGACGACCGCCCGTAGCCAACGCACCGGCGACACAGCACTCCCCTAAACGCCTCTGGTCTCAACCATCGTCCCACGGGTTGAGCCCTGCTCCGCTGCCTTGGGGCCCCGACACGAGCGGAGTCGCGCAATTCTCTGCCCCGACCGGGTGCACCCGGCGGGGCGACAGCGAAGTCATCTTCGACGCCAGGACAGGTGTTGATCACCCCGATGAGCAGTGGTTCCGCAGTGCAGGGCCGGAATCGGCAGCAACCGACGTGACGGGTCGCCGCCACATGACTACGAGAGCCACGCGATCCACCGAACTACCCCGGGCACGCGCCGCTTAAGACCATCTGTCGGCTCGGTTGTCAGGCCTACTGGGCTGACGCCTCGGACGCTATCTCGCCTTCCGCAACCGCCGGTCCAGGGTCCTCGTCGGCGGACGCCTCGGCGGTCTCGTCGACGCGTTCGGACTCGGCGATGTCGTCGACTGCCGCCGCGGGCTCGTCGAACGGTTCGTCGCGCGCGGCGAGCGGCTCCTCTGGTGCGGCCGGAGATTGATAGGTCACCTGCGGCCAGTAGGCCCGCCACTCCTCTTCGGTGACCGCGTCGAGCGGAGCGAGGTCGAGCGCGTCCGGAATATCGTGCCCGCGTCGTCCGGCCGCCACCGCCTTCTCCGCGCTGCGGACAGTGTCCATGAACTTCAACACCGCTGTGCGAAGCCCGTTCTCAGCGTCGCCGTCCAGTGTGACCGTCACCGAGGTGATCGCCTCAGGAAGCAGATCCGCCGGCAGCCCGGCCCTGTCGACACGTTGGATCACCTTCTGCGCCAACGCCAACGCGGGCTGCGAGGTGGGTACGTCGTCGAACACCGAGTTCCGCGACTTCTCACTCGCCTTACGCTGTTCCCACTGAGCTAACTGCTCGTCGAGCGAAATCTCCTCGCCCGCAAGCACTCCGGGAACGCGATTGCTCAGCTTTCGCACCAGGGTATCGGCGACCTCGTCGATGGTGAACGACTGCTGCGGCGCGTCCTCGGCGATGCGGGCGTGAAAAAGCACCTGCAGCAACACATCGCCGAGTTCTTCACGCAGCTCGTCGGCATTGCCGCTGTGGACCGCATCGAAAAGTTCGTAAGTCTCCTCCAGCAAGAAGCGGCGCAGCGAGTCGTGCGTTTGCTTGCTTTCCCACGGCCCGGCCATGCGCAGCTTGTCCATCATCGCGACCGCGTCGACCAGTCGCTCGCCACGCTGAGACTCCGGTGCGGAAATCAGCCTGTCTCCGGCGGCCAGTCGCGCCGTCACCGCGGGATGATTGGCGTCCGACGACAACAGCACCGGAGCGTCCTCTCCGGTATGCGCCGGCCGCGCCGCGGGCAGTGACCACGGCACAGCAACCGGCAATTCCTCGGTGTACTGCACTTCGCCGGCGAGCAGTTCGATGGCTGCTACCGGCACCAACGACGGGCGGCGCGGGTCGACCAATATGACGGTCACCAGCGTCGCTCCTCGATCCCGGCTAAGCCGGAACCATCGTCATCGGCGCAAGTCACGAGCGCCACTCCTCGATCCCGGCTACGCCGGAATCATCGTCATCGGCGCAAGTCATCGCGCTCGTAGCTCCTCATTCGTGGGCGGTCTTGTCGATCAACCGGCTCCCGGGGCCGGTATGGACTTCGTTATACAACTTCTTTCTGCGGTGTTCCATCAAGCGCCGATACCAACTCGGCGACCATCTGCACCACTTCAAGGTCACGGATCCTGGGCGCACCCACGCCGGTGCCGGCCCGCGGAATCGGGACCTGCACCGTGGCGGTGGTCGCACGGTAACGCGCACCCGGATACCGTCGCGCCAGCCGTACCTGCGCCGAATCCGGCAGCGTCAGCGGTGATAACCGCACCGTCGCCGCTGACGTCGCGGTGACGTCGGTGATGCCGGCGTCGCGGCACCGCAGTCGCAGTCGAGCCACCGCCACCAACAGCTGGGCCGGCTCAGGTAATGCGCCGTACCGGTCGGTCAATTCCTCCACCACCGCATCTATGGCGGCCTCGTCGGCCGCTCCCGCTAGCCGCCGATAGCCCTCGAGTCGCAGCCGGTCGCTGGCGATGTAATCCACCGGCAGATGCGCATCGACCGGCAGGTCGATCCGCACATCCTTCGGCTCTTCAGCGCTGACGACGGTTTTGCCGTCAGCTGCTGCCCGATACGCTTCGACCGCCTCGCCGACCAGCCGCACGTACAAATCAAAACCGACACCTGCCACGTGCCCGGACTGCTCAGCGCCGAGCACGTTGCCGGCGCCGCGGATCTCCAGATCTTTCATGGCCACTGCCATGCCGGCGCCCAACTCGTTGTTCTGCGCGATCGTCGCCAACCGGTCGTAGGCGGTCTCGGTCAACGGGGTGTGTGGCGGATACAGGAAATACGCGTAACCGCGTTCGCGACTGCGGCCCACGCGCCCCCGCAACTGGTGCAGCTGAGCCAGACCGAAAGTGTCGGCGCGCTCGACGATCAGCGTGTTGGCGTTGGAGATGTCCAGTCCGGTCTCGACGATCGTCGTGCAGACCAGGATGTCGTACTCGCGGTTCCAGAATCCTTCGACTGCGGTTTCCAGCGCATCCTCCGGCATCTGGCCATGAGCGACGACCACTTTGGCTTCGGGCACCATTTCACGCACCCGCGCTGCGGCCTGGTCGATCGAGCTGACCCGATTGTGCACGTAGAAGGCCTGCCCGTCGCGCAACAGTTCCCGGCGCAGCGCGGCAGCGACTTGCTTGTCGTCATGCGGACCGACGTAGGTCAATACCGGGTAACGCTCCTCAGGTGGGGTGAGGATCGTCGACATCTCCCGGATGCCCGCGAGACTCATCTCCAGCGTGCGCGGGATCGGTGTCGCGCTCATCGTCAGCACATCGACGTGGGTGCGCAACGACTTAATGTGCTCTTTGTGCTCGACGCCAAAACGCTGTTCCTCGTCGACGACGACCAGGCCGAGGTTTTTCCAGTGCACGCCGGTCTGCAGCAGCCGATGCGTGCCGATCACGATGTCGACGCTGCCGTCGGCCAGGCCTTCGATCACCGCACGGGACTCGGCGCCGTCGGTGAACCGCGACAGTCCCTTGACCGTCACCGGGAAACCGGCCATCCGCTGGGTGAAGGTCTGCAGATGCTGGTCGGCAAGCAACGTGGTCGGCACCAGCACCGCAACCTGCTTGCCGTCCTGAACCGCCTTGAAAGCCGCCCGGACCGCGATCTCGGTCTTGCCGTAGCCGACGTCACCGCAGATCACCCGGTCCATCGGCACCGGCTTCTCCATGTCGGCTTTGACCTCGGTGATCGCGGTGAGCTGGTCGACGGTCTCGGTGAAGCCGAACGCGTCCTCCATCTCGGCCTGCCACGGCGTGTCCGGCCCGAACGCGTAACCGGGCGCGGCCTGCCGTTTGGCATACAGCGACACAAGTTCGCCGGCGATCTCGCGCACCGCGCGGCGCGCCTTGGTTTTGGTGTTGGCCCAGTCGCTTCCGCCGAGCCGGCTCAGCGCCGGGGCCTGTCCGCCGACGTAGCGTGACAACTGGTCCAGCGAGTCCATTGGCACGTACAGCTTGTCGGTGTCGCTCTTGCCGCGCTTGCTGGACGCGTACTCCAATACCAGGTACTCGCGTCGCGCCCCGCCGACGATCCGCTCGGTCATCTTCAGGAATCGCCCGATGCCGTGCTGGTCGTGCACCACCAGGTCACCGGCGGTCAGCGCCAGCGGGTCGACGACGTTGCGGCGCTTGGCCGCCAGCCGCTTGCCTGCTGTGGCGGTCGCCCTGTTGCCGGTGAGGTCGGTCTCGGTGATCACGACCAGGTTGACACCGCTCGGTATTACGAAGCCGTCGCGCAATGGGCCTTGCAGTACGCCGACGACGCCGAGCTTCGGTTCGGCACCGGGCTCCAACATGCGCGCCGGAGTGTCGGATTCACCGAGACGCTCGACGACGCGGTGCGCGGTTCCGATGCCCGCCGTGACGACGACGGCATGACCGCCGGCGCTGACGTGGGCGCGCAGCATCGCGAAGATGCCGTCGACATCGCGTTGATGTCCACGGGCGGAGGGTGCGGCGCGAATCTCCAGCTCGACCGCTGACTCGTCAGACAGCTGGCTCAGCGCCCACCACGGATGGCCGGCCCGCTGTGCGGACGCACGTGCCTCGTCGAGGTCGACGAACCCTGATCCGCCCAGCTGCCCGACGTCGACGGGCGCGTCACTGCCTAATGCCGCGATCGACCAGGACGCCTCCAGGAACTCGCGGCCGGTTTGAATCAGGTCGGCGGCGCGGGTGCGAACCTTCTCCGGGTCGCACAGCAACACCGGGGTGCCCTCGGCGACTTGATCGGTCAACAGCGACGTGCCGCCCGGGCGCAACACCGGCAGCAGCGCCTCCATGCCGTCCACCGGGATACCCTCAGCCAGCTTTGCCACCATGTCGGTGACGCTGCCGGTGATCGCGCTCGCCCCGCCGCCGTGGTGGCCGGCGAGTTGCGCGGCCCGCTCCCGCACATCGGCGGTGAGCAGCAATTCACGACAGGCGACCGCGACCACCGTGTCGACGCTGATCTCCGGGATGGATCGCTGGTCCGCCACGGAGAACATGCGCATCTCGCTGACCTCGTCACCCCAGAACTCCACCCGGACCGGGTGTTCGGCGGTCGGCGGAAACACGTCGAGAATGCCGCCGCGGACCGCGAACTCGCCGCGCCGGCCGACCATGTCCACCCGGGTGTAGGCAAACTCGACCAGCCGGGCGATGAGCTCCTCGAACGCGACTTCGTCGCCGATGGCCAAGGTGACCGGTTCAACCAGGCCCAGCTGAGGCGCCATCGGCTGCAGCACCGAGCGCACCGCCGTCACCACCACCTGCAGCGGCGGACCCAGCCGCGCATCGTTAGGGTGGGCCAGTCGGCGCAGGACCATCAGGCGGGCGCCGACGGTGTCGACTCCCGGGGAGAGTCGTTCGTGCGGCAGTGTCTCCCAGGACGGGAAAACGGCCACCGCGTTCCCGAAGACGCCACGCAGTTCAGCGGCCAGGTCGTCGGCTTCCCTACCGGTCGCGGTCACCACCAGCAACGGACCTTGGCGGGCCAATGCGCTGGTGACCAGTATGCGCGCGCTGGCCGGACCGACCATCGTCAGTTCGGCGGGCCGTTCAGCGGCGCGCACACTGATCTGCTGCAAAGTCGGCGCGGTGAGCGCCAAGTTGATGAGCCCCGCGATCGGGGTGGGTGGAGAGGCAAGCCCCGGTGCGGTCATGATGCCGCCATTCTAGGAGTCACAAATCCGTCAAGATCGGGCCCGGCGTCGTCAAGGTTCGTTAAGGCCACGGCGCGTCATCGCGGCATGTGCCCACGTTTTAAAAGTGACAACTACCAATCACTACCTCAAGCATCGCCAGGGCAACTGGCGATCCAAGGTGGTGGTCAACCTGTCGGGGGATCCTGTCCACGGTCGTGGTCGGCATCTTCGCGGTGGCGAAGTTCACTGAAGGCGCCTGGCTGATCGTGGTTGTCTTTCCGCGGCTCGTGTTGGCTTTGATGCGGCTGAATCGGGAGTACCGCGCCGAGGCCTCGGTGCTGGAGATGTCGCTTACCGAACTACCGGACGTCGCCAGGTACGCCGGCACCGGGTGTTCGTCTTCGTCGACTCGATCGACCTCGCCGAGCTCGAAGCACTGCGCTACGGGAACGGTTTGCACGGCGAACTGGTGGCAGTGCACTTCATACTGGACCCCGTGCATGCAGCACAGCTGCAGGAGCGGTGGGACCACTTCGGGCTCCGCACCACGTTGAGGATGGTCGAGTGTCCCGATCGCCGGCTCAACCGGGCCGCCCAAGACC
>NZ_JBARMY010000018.1:0-6605 GCF_049802695.1 Mycobacterium sp. | reverse complement strand
GCATCGGCGAGGCCGCCGATTCGGGGCCGCGCCGCACGCTGGCCGGCGAACCGCTAAAACCTTTACTGACCGCCACCGCGGCCGCGCAGCGCGCCGGACGCATCGGAGCAGGCCATGTGGCGGTGATCCGGCGCTTCTACCACCGGCTGCCCTGCGACGTTGATGTGGAGACCCGGGAGATAGCCGAAGCGCAGCTGGCCCGGCAGGGCG
The DNA here is from genome assembly GCF_049802695.1 of Mycobacterium sp. Classification (GTDB taxonomy): domain Bacteria; phylum Actinomycetota; class Actinomycetes; order Mycobacteriales; family Mycobacteriaceae; genus Mycobacterium. The sequence goes on along the minus strand of NZ_JBARMY010000018.1, from coordinate 6,395 downwards.
CCGAGTTTCGGCCCGACCAATTAGCCAAGCTGGCCGACAAGCTCGCCGATTGCCTGAATCCCGACGGGAACTTTACTGACGACGATCGGGCCCACCGCCGCGGTATCAGCGTCGGTAAACAAGACCTCGACGGCATGAGCCCGATCAGCGGGTATCTGACCCCGGAGGTCCGCGCCGGGTGGGACGCCGTAATAGCCAAACTGGCCGCCCCCGGCATGTGCAACCCCGCCGATCCCACCCCGTGCCTGAGCGGCACCCCATCCCAGCAAGCCATCGAGGGCGACACCCGCAGCGCTAGCCAACGCACCCACGATACGCTGGGCGCGCTGCTGCGCTCCGCGTTGTCTTCCGGGCAGTTGGGTCGCCACAACGGGCTACCCGCATCGATCATCGTGTCCACCACCCTGAGCGAACTGGAATCCGGCTGCGGCACGGCGCTTACCGGCGGGGGCACCCTGCTGCCGATGAGTGACGTGATCCGGCTGGCCTCCCACGCGCATCATTACCTGGCGATCTTCGACAACGGCAACGCGATCGGGCTCTATCACACCAAACGCCTGGCCTCACCCGGCCAGCGACTCGTGCTCTACGCCAAGGATCGCGGGTGTTCATTCCCCAACTGCGACGTGCCCGGCTACCTCACCGAAGTCCACCACACCACCGACTTCGCCACCTGCCGAGAAACCAACATCAACGACCTCACCCAGGCCTGCGGCCCCCACCACAAACTGGTCACCTCTTGCGGCTGGAGCACCCGCAAAAACACCAACGGCACCACCGAATGGATCCCACCGGCCCACCTAGACCACGGACAGGCCAGAATCAATAGGTATCACCACCCCGAGAAACTCCTGCGCGACGACGAAGACGACGAGGTTCCGTAGGCCGGGCCGAACTACGGCTGCGGGCTTAATGCTTCGTTGTTCAGCAGCAGCGGGAGGTGATCAGCTGCCCGCGGCAAACCGTTCGCGTCGGTCCCGATCGAGGTCTCGACCGTCGAAGCCGGCAACGCCGACCAGTTCGACACCCTCACATCCGAAGCGCTCGGCCTCGTCGGCATCTCCGCAGACGTCACGGTGTTTAACCGCGGGGTCGCGCGGGCGACGACTAGATCGTCCGCGGAACGGGCCTGATACGCCAGGCGGCCCGCAGCGGACGACGGAATCGCGCATAACCGCATATTGCGGCGGATTCGAGACCACCTTGCCTAGCATGATTTCTGCGGTCCGACGGACTTCCTCGGTCACCTGTAGCCGGCTCGGATATGTCCCCACCCGCACGACTGTGTTCGTGCTGCCTTGGGGAACTCGACGTGACACTCATCCGGACGACCGCGGATCGTCTTATTGGTATGGCGCCTGAGTCATTGGTTGAGCAGTTGCTGGAGCAGATGCTGAACCGAACTGGCCGGCGTGCCGCGCCCGCCGAGCAGTCCTCTTGGAAGCGCAGCCTCCCCGCCTTAGCCGCGGACCTTGCCGATGCCGGTCTCGGCGATGTCGAGATGCTGGTTGAATATCACCTTCCGCTCACATCTCAGCGTGCCGACGTTGTCCTCGCCGGCACCCACCCGCGAACCGGCGAGGCGTCATACGTCATCGTCGAGTTGAAGCAGTGGTCAGCCGCCTACACCTTCGAAGGCGACCCGGAGATCGTCGAAGTTCCGGGCGTCCCAGGGGGACCGCGGCTGCATCCCGTGATTCAGGTGCGAGGCTACTGCGAGTACCTCCTCGATTTCGCCCGAGTGATAGCAGACCGTCCTGATTCGGTGGCCGGAATGGCCTACCTGCACAACGCATCCGATCCCGCTCTCGTCAAGGAACTACTCGCCGTACCGGTCTCAACGACGGGCCGACTCTTCACTGCCGCCGATAGGGGAGCCATGTTCGACTTCCTTCGGTCCAGGCTTGCTCCGGTCCCCGGGCGGCAGGCAGCTGATTTGTTGATCAACTCTCCCGGGGCACCGTCGAAACAGCTGCTGAAGCTTGCGGCTGCGGAGATCCGCGACCGCTCGCAGTTCCGGTTGATCGGAAACCAGCAACTGGCGGTGGATTTGGTTATGCATGCAGTGGAGCACGCGCGTGCCGGGAACGCCAAGCGGGTGATCGCGGTGACCGGTGGGCCCGGCAGTGGCAAGAGCGTCATCGCGCTGTCTCTCGTCGGCGAGCTGGCACGGCGGGGTCGCACCGTCATCCATGCGACGGGGTCACGCTCGTTCACTCAGACGCTCAGGAAAGTCGCGGCTGTCAGAGCCCCGAAGGTCCGGGCGCTGTTCAAGTATTTCAACCAGTTCATAACGGCCGATCCCAACGGCTTGGACGTTCTGATCATGGATGAGGCTCATCGCATCCGGAAAACGTCGGTTGACCGGTATACCCGCGCGGAGTTGCGGACCGATCGTCTGCAGATCGACGAACTCATTGCCGCTGCCCGGGTTCCGGTCTTTCTGCTCGATGAGCACCAAGTGGTGCGTCCCGGTGAAATGGGCACCCTTGAGCAGATCGAGCACCACGCTCAGCACCTCGGACTCGACTTTCAGTACATTGCGCTCGGCGAACAGTTTCGCTGCGGCGGGAGCGAGGAATACGTGCACTGGGTGGTCCGACTGCTGGGACTCGACGGCGATCATCCGACAGTGGTGTGGTTCGGCGATCCCCAGTTCCATGTCAGCCTCGCTGAGACGCCCGAGGAGATGGAACGCTATCTGGTAACCCAGATGCATAAGGGATACACCGCGCGTATCACCGCCGGGTATTGCTGGCCGTGGAGCGATGCGCGCAAGGACGGAACCCTCGTCCCAGACGTTCAGATCGGGACGTGGTCACGGCCGTGGAACAGCAAGAGCGACAGGCGAATCGGAGATGCACCACCCAGTGCGCTGTGGGCCACCGACGACGGCGGATTCGGGCAGGTGGGCTGCATCTACACCGCCCAGGGGTTCGAGTACGACTGGAACGGCGTGATCCTCGGACCGGACCTCGTGTGGCGCAACCGCCGGTTCGTGACAGTCCGCGATGCCAACCGGGATCCCGATTTCCGCGATCCGAAGGCCCTGCCCGACAACAGGTTCGACGTCCTTGTGCGTCATGTCTACAAGGTTCTGCTGACCCGCGGGATGATCGGCACAGTCATCTACTCGACCGACCGCGAGACCCGAGAGGCGCTACGCTCGTTTTTCGGTTCTCGTCGAGGTAGGGAAAGCCGTTCTGTGGATGTCCAACCGCAAGACGTGGAAACCGTCATAGCAGAAAACCGGGCGAGCGCCGGGCGATGAGAGGACGAGTCGATCCCGTGGTCGGCGAGTCATTATCGCCCGTGTCTGCGCTGGTTGCGGTCCTTCTTCAGGGGTGTGACGGTCCCGGCTGGCTCCTGGCCGCCGGCGGATTGGAGTTGGGCGCTTAGTTCAGCGATCACTGTCACGGCGGCTTGGTTCTTTCGCTTAAGGGCGGTGTTCTCCTCGCGGAGTTTGGTGACGGCTCCTCTGAGTTTGGAGACCGTTTCCTGCAAGGCCACCAACTGTGCGTCCCGGGGAGCGGATTCTGTACCGACTGCGGCGTACTAATCGGCGGTGACCGCTGTGGCGCGGTTCATGGTCGCCCGGCTGACGCCCGCTTTGATGTGCAGGTTGGCTTTGATGAGGCGGCCATCGGTTCTTTTCGCCGTGCCGGTGAGGAGTCGCTGCATGGCGTCGCGGAGCTTCTTTTCGGTTTCCGGGCTCACGGGTGTCACTTCGGCCCCCTGGAGGGTGAACTTCCGCACCTCGGCGAGTTGCGTTTTGAGGCGCTCGGCGGTGGACAACGGCCATCTTTTTGTCCTTGAGCGAGGTATTCTTCCTCGTGTCGCCAGATCGGGAGGTGCTCGTCGGTCACGACGGAGTTTCGACAGGTAGCGGGTTGGCACATACTTGGAATGCGACCACCGGCGTTGACCGCCGCAGTTGCGTTCTCGAGGCCGAGCGCTTTGGCTGGGTCACCAAGGCAGTGGTTGAGAGTGCCAAGTCGAATGGTGGCGAACTCATTACGCAGGAGGTCACGCAGCATGCGTTCGTTGCCCACTGCGACGGTGGCACTAGGTGCGGGTAGCGGTCACGTAACCGAGGGAACTGAACCCCGTCGACTCGTCGGTTTCCTTGGTCGGCTGTGAAAAGCCGTGAGAGGCAAATAGATCAGCTGCGCTGACGGCTGAGGCCTGCCAGCTGTGCGCGTTCAAGTAGTCGATCACGTCGGGGCGCTCACCGTCGTACCACAGATCGGTCATCTCGACGTCGAAGCCGTGCTCGCGCCAGCGGTCGGTGACCTGGCGCATCCGCTCGGTCATCTCCGGCACGGATCGGGCTGAGTCGGGCAGGTTCTCGGTGGCCAGCCGGCTGCCGGTGGTGCTGAGCTCGGTGATGTTGTCCAGCAGCCGGTCCTGGGCTTCCGGCGGCAGGAACGGCAGCAGGCCCTCAGCACTCCACGCGGCGGGCTGCCCGATGTCGAAGCCCGCATCCTTCAGCGCGGCCGGCCAGTCGTGGCGGAGGTCGACAGCCACCAGGCGATGCTCGGCGGTCGGCTGGGCGCCCAGGTCGGTCATGGTCTGCGTCTTGAACTCGATCACCTGTGGCTGGTCGATCTCATACACCGTGGTACCGGCCGGCCACGCCAGCCGGTAGGCGCGCGCGTCCAGGCCGGACGCCAAGATAACCGCCTGACGGATCCCGCTGTCGGCCGCCTGAACGAAGAAGTCGTCGAAGAAGCGGGTGCGGATGGCCATCATGTCGCGCATCCGGGCCATGCCGAACTGGTTGTCGCCGTCGACCTCAGCGGGGTCCAGTTCACCGCTGACCAGCCGGGTGAAGAAGTCGACGCCGACCGCACGCACCAGTGGCTCGGCGAACGGGTCGTTGATCAATGCGCCGGCGCCGCGACTGGCCAGCGCCCGCCCCACCGCGACACCCGTCGCCGTCGCGCCCACGCTGGTGGCGAGGTCCCAGGTGTCGTCGTCTGAACGTGCCATGCGTCCGCCTCCGATCGTCACCAATCGTGTCCGCCACCGACTGTAGGAGGGTCCGCTGAACGGGCGCTGTGAGCGGTGAGCGCCTAGTTCCGATGTCAACGAATGAAATACCTGTCGGCATGAAATGCTGGCGGTGATGCGGCACTACTACTCCGCCGATGCGATCCGCGACGCCGAAGCGCCACTGTTGGCCAGCTTGCCCGAGGGGGCGTTGATGCGGCGCGCGGCCTACGGACTGGCCACCGCGATCATCGACGAACTGAAGGCCCGTACCGGCGGGGTAGCGGGTCGGCGCATCTGCGCGGTCGTCGGATCCGGCGACAACGGTGGCGACGCGCTGTGGGCGGCGACCTTCGCGCGCCGGCGCGGCGCGGCCGCTGACGCGATCCTGCTCAAACCCGAACGCACCCACCAGAAAGGTCTGGCGGCATTCCGCAAGGCCGGTGGCCGCATCGTGGAACACGTCGACGCGACCACCGATCTGGTCATCGACGGCGTCGTCGGCATCTCCGGGTCCGGTCCGCTACGGCCGGCGGCGGCCGAGCTGTTCGCCACGGTCGACGACGCTGCGATCCCGGTGGTGGCCGTCGACACCCCCAGCGGTGTCGACGTGGCCACCGGGGCGATCACCGGCCCCGCCGTGCACGCCGCGCTGACCGTCACGTTCGGCGGACTTAAACCGGTGCACGCCCTGGCTGACTGCGGTCGGGTCCGGCTCGTCGACATCGGCCTGGCCCTGCCCGCTTCCGACGTGCAGTCACTGGAAGCCGCCGACGTGGCGGCCCGCTGGCCGGTGCCCGGCCCGAAAGACGACAAGTACACCCAGGGCGTCACCGGCGTGATGGCCGGGTCGGCCACCTATCCCGGAGCGGGGGTGCTGTGCACCGGAGCCGCGGTTGCGGCGACGTCGGGCATGGTCCGCTACGCCGGCAGCGCGCACACCCAGGTGCTCTCGGTGTGGCCCGAAGTCATCGCCACGCCCACCCCGGCAGCCGCCGGGCGGGTGCAGGCCTGGGTGGTGGGCCCGGGGTTGGGCACTGACGACATTGGGACGGGTGCGCTGTGGTTCGCGCTGGATACCGACCTGCCGGTGATCGTCGACGCCGACGGGCTGACCATCCTGGCGGCGCACCCCGAGCTGGCGGTCAACCGCAACGCTCCGACGGTGCTGACACCGCACGCCGGCGAGTTCGCCCGACTGGCCGGCAACCCACCCGGGGACGACCGCATCAGCGCCACCCGCAAACTCGCCGACGCGTTCGGCGCCACCGTGCTGCTCAAGGGCAACGTCACCGTCGTCGCCGAACCGGGCGGCCCGGTCTACCTGAACCCGGCCGGCCAGTCCTGGGCGTCGACCGCCGGGTCCGGTGACGTGCTGTCCGGAATCATCGGTGCGCTGCTCG
>NZ_JBARMY010000017.1:0-9507 GCF_049802695.1 Mycobacterium sp. | reverse complement strand
ACCGCCACCCCCGCCGAAGTCACCGCAAAGCGCCGCACCGGCTCCGCCCGGGATCGCCGACGCGGCTCAGCGTACAGCCGCCACTCGGGCAGGCCCTCACGCGCCAACTGATCGTCGATCCAATCCTCTGCATCATCCCCCTCTAGCCCGAGCTCGCCGGCCCGGTGGAGCTGCCGCTTCAGCCACAACGACTCACGAGCCAGCTCGCGCGCCTCGGCTCGCGTGCGACCCGTAAAATACCCGCGCGAGCAGTTAAACCGCTGGCCCCGGAAGCCCTCCGGCGGCGCCTGCGATTCCTTCTGGAAGTGAAGCGCGATGTAGCGCATCAGTCCGGCGCAATCGCGGACCAGGCCAACATGCTGCCCCGCCTCGCCGGCATCCACCTGGCCGCACCACACACGCACGATCACCTCGCGCAGCTCGTCAACGTCGACCGAACGAACACCCTTAACAAGCAGGTTCCAATGCGGACGACGCCGGCCACCGGACCGGGGCCCGTAGCCCGTCGTGAACTCCAGCAGGCTCGCATACTCAGCCTCAGGCCACCGCCGCCTAACCGCTTTGATCACCTTCGCACGACCCCGATAGAACACCGCCATATCGAGCGTCGCCGTGCGCGTAGTCAACACCGCCCAACACTCCGGAGCGTCCCCCTCCATAGCGTCCAGCGCGAGCATTTCCGTATTCTCGACCGCCGCCAACCGCGCGCAATACTCACAAAGATTGGTCGCCTTGCACCGACCACGCACGAGCTGCCCGTGCTCGCTCAACAGCCACAGGCGCTCCGGCCACCGCAGGCAGCCACCACGGCGTCGATCGACGTAGCGGCCATCGCAACCCGGCACCTCCGCCGGCCCAGGGGTGCAAAGTCCCTCATGCAGATCAAGGGCCGCTGCGCGGCCATCCGGTTTGACGTCAACAGCCGGCATCGAAGGGGGCTGCGCCAACGGCAAGAGTCAGGGCTGAGGATGATCCGTCCGACACATCTGGTATCATGCTGTTATGTCCAATAACAGCAGTCGCGCCCAGGTAGCAGCGCGCAACCGCAGGACCGCTACCGAACAGGAGATAACAGAACAGACGTGCGAGTCGACCGAGGTGACGTACGCCGAGGCCCAGGCGATCGCCGCCGAGCAGCGCCGCCAGGAACTGGTCCAACGGCTCGATGCGGCGCAGGCCCGGGCCGAGGCAGCGGCGAAGAAGCACGCAGGAGAGAAGGCACGCTTCGAGCGGGCCGTCGCGTTGCTGGTCAGCTCGCACCCCGAACGAGTCGACTGGTACGACCACCCAGGGGCGCTCGATCGAGACACCGTGCGCGCAGCAGCTCGACTGAGTACGGTCGCGCTGCACAGGTTGATGGAGCGGAACCGCAAGCGGTTCCCAGATCCGCCTAAGCACGACCGACTGAGGCTGCCATGAGCGACAACCATCCGTTGTCGGCGAAACGACCTCAGCAGCCACGGGACGATGAGGACGTAGTGATGGCCGTGTCGCGGCTCGTACGGGCCGTAGGAAGGCGATGCGCGGCGGGCGATCCTGACTCCGGGGTGTGGCTAAGGATGCTGCGCCAGGAGCTCGCCGAGGCTGAGAGCGAGGCAGTAGCCGGCTGGCGGGATTCCGGCTTCAGCGACAGCCAGATCGGCCGGGAGCTCGGGGTGACCAAGCAAGCCGTACAGAAACGGTGGCCACGGGAAGGCGCGCACGGCGCGAGCGGGCCGATCACACCCGCCGGCGACTGATCGCCTAGTGGACGGCTACCCTGTGCCGGACAGGCCATCGTGCGCGCTCTGATCGCGCTTTGTGGTCGACGGGCCTGGAGTTGGCAGCTCCGGGCCCGTCATCTGTTCCAGTAGTGCCATGGCCGCCGACTGAGAAGGTTTGCCGGAGGACCGGACGTCAGCCGGGGGAACGGCCGGGGCGCCCACGGGGGGCGCCTCAGACGCAGCCGGGAAGAGCGATAGATCAGACTCGACGGGTGAGGCTGAGGATGTGCCGTCCTGGCCGCCGGCCAGCCCGTCCGCGATCGCGGCCACGTCGGAAGCGAACCGGTCCTGAACGGTCCCGAGCATGATCGCGTCGTCGTCGTCGTCGAGCCCGCCGCTCGTCGCCATCGTGTCGTACAGCCCGGCCACGCGCTTATTGAGCAGGAACACCTCGGACCCGCAGCGCGTCTTGGACCGGTCGTGCCAGAACGTGAGAGCTATAAAAACGTTGAACGGCAGCAGGCGAAGCGGATTCCACCAGGACTTCAGCCGGCGAAGGTTGCGCAACTGAGTGTGATACTCGTAGAGGTCCCGGACCTGGTTATCCAACAGGCCGGCCTGCTGAGCAATGAGCACGACCTTCCAGCCGCGTTTGCGGTGCTGCGCGAAAAACCGGGTAATGGCGAGCCGCCGTTGCACCGCCTCGGTGCGCGAAAGACCCTCGCCCCGCTCATCCTGGTCCCAGGTACGGCTGTTCATCCAGATATGCGCCTCGTCGAGCACCGCTACGCCGCGTTCCTCCCGCCGGCAGGTACCGCCCTTCCGGCACCCCGGACACTTGCCGCAGCCGGGTATCCGCAGCTTCATCAGCCCGGCCAGGTCCTCGACGACATGGACGCGGCGGCGATAGTCAACGGCCATCCGGTCGACACGCCCGGGCACCAGACGCCGAAACACGTTCGCTCGAGCGAACACCTCCCACCAGCCCTCTTCGAGCTCGACGTTAGTGGCCACGTACTTGCCGCGCTCTAAGCAGCGCAGCAGCTCGCGTACCGCGTAATAGCTTTTGCCGTGCCCGGGAGCACCGGTAACGAGAGTGATCGCCATCAGCGGGCCTGCCGCCATCGGTCGCGCGCCATATGGCACGGCCAGCACAACACCTCGACGTCACGGCGCCGTTCGAACCCAAGACGAGCGTAGGTCCGGTGGTGGACCGTGAGCTGACGCGGCGATCCGCAGGCCTCACAGCGGCCACCCGCCGCCGTTATCCAAAGCCGACGACGCAGCCGCCAGTACGGCGAACGGAGATACCAGTCATAGAACCGAGTGTGAGCCGTCCTGCCGGCCCGTACGCGCCTCGGACGACCCACAGCGACCAAAGCCCCGAGTCCGAGCAGGACGCCGGCAGCGTCGGCCGTCATCGCCTAACCCGCCGACAGGCGTGAGCCGCGCGCCAGGCCTGATACGCCGTCCAGGCCGGATGCTTGCGCTGCAGGTCCGTCACCAGCCGCCAGCCATGAAACGCACAGAGCCCAGCGTGAAGCACGCTGACGTGACGAGTGACCCTCGCGCCGTCATGCTCATATTTCTTTATGCCAGCGCTCAGAGGGTTAGACAGCCCACAGCCAGCGACGAGCGCCGCCACCAGGAGCACGGCCACGAGCTGCGGCGTCCAGCGTCTCAGCCGAATGACGGTACGTTGCATTCGTGCACCTTCCCTTTCGCGTCTAGGCAGGGGACCTCTTGCCGGCTGCTACGACGCCGGGAAAGCTGAGCTAGGGAGCGGCGGTGCCGCTGCGCGGCCCTCGCCGCAGCCCTCAGGCAGGCTTGCCGGTGGCGCATGCAGGCGGCATAGCGCCGCTGCTCAGCCTTATAGGCACGCAGGGCAGAAGCCTGCAGGACCGCCGCCTGCCGGCTGAGAGCGGACCCCGACGACGCTTTGGTAGCCGAGTGCCCCTCGATGCGCCCGAGCAGCAAGAGCACGGCCAGCACCAGGAAAACCCACCGAAGCCGGCGAATGGCGCGCAAAACTCGCATCACAGCGCCTTGACCAGGTTCAGCGCATAGCGCAGCGCCAGGAACAGTAAGTACATGCTGATGAGACTGGCGATGCCTATCAACATGTCACCGACCGGCAGAAACCAGTTGAGCCAGTTAACCCAGACGCCGCCCACGATCGACGGGGCATCACTCATCCCCGGCAGCAGCGCGAACAGCCCATTTATGACCGTGCTGATGCCGGAAAAGACAAGGTTGATTAGATCAACCACCCCAGTGACGATGAGATTAGGGAAGTCCTCCAGCGCCGAGAGGATGTTCGACAAGAATGAGAGCACCTAGAACAGCTCCCCCTGCTCACCCGGATCATTCGTCGAGAACCCCTCCGGCGGCCGCTTAGCCAGCCACAGCAGGAACCCGCCGAAGCTGAGAAACAGGATCACGACCCGGCCGTAGCTCATGATCGCCGACGTATCAAACCCGTCGATATCCCCCAGGTCGATAGTGATATCGCCGCCCAGCGGGCCGGCGTTCAGCGTGAACACTGGCGCCTCTGGGGACGCGACGAACTGTGAAAACTGGTTACTCAGCCAGCAGGGCACCCCGAACGGGAACACGTTGCACGGCGTATTGATCGCCGGCCACACGATGCCGCCCGTCGTCGGAGGGACGTACGCCGACGAAGTGCACGAGCCGCAGACAGGCTCGCCGTCCGGGTCCGGGTTAGATGTAACGGTCACCTCGGGATCGCTCACCGGGTCAACCTCACTACCCGGCGCCGGCTGCACCTGGATCACCGAGTCAGGGTCCAGCCACGGGTCATATTGAGTCTCGTCGGCAGTCTGCAGGGTCACATTGGTCAAACCCAGCGTGTCGAGCCGCGCCTCATAGTGAGTGTTCAGCTCATTGGTGTACGGCGCCGGTATCTCAACATCGGGGTTAGCAACGCAGTCTTCGCCGTCGCAGACAGCAGGCTCGCTCCATACCTGGTCCGCGCCCCATTCGATGAGAGACAGACCGCCGGACGGCACGTTGGACCCCGGCTGAGCGCCCGGAGTCGTCGGCTGCGGACTGTCCAGCACGTTCCCGACCGACGTTTCGATAGTCGATCCCTGCGTGGCGGTGCCCGTGTCCTGCTGTGACGACTGCAGGTCCTGGCTCGGCTGCACCTGTACGCCGCAATCCTCAGCCTCGCCCAGGACCGCGCACGGCGTGCTCGCCGTGCCACTGTCGACATGAAACGTGTCAGGAGGCGGGAGGTACTGCAGCGCCGACGCGCTATTAGTGTCAGGCTCAAAGCTCTGCTGACACAGCGCGTCACCGAGTCCCACCCAGGCGAGCCCCGGCGGCGTATGCAGCGGATTCGGCGTCGGGAGCACAGCTAAAGCTCCGGGGCCGTAGAGCGGACAGCCGGACACGTTCGAACCATCGGCGTCAAAGCCGTAGGCGTACCAGCAAGCGGCGGACCCCTGGTCGGAGCCCACAGCGAAGTTCCCATAGTGGCACTGGCCGTCCGGATTGTCAGCGGCGCCGCTCGTCAGCCAGACCACGTATCCAGGGGCCGGGTCCGTCTCCTCAGCATTCGCCGGGAACCAGAGCCCGTCACAATCCGCGCTGGTGTCCGCCGCACGCTCCCAGTCTGACCCGCCCTCAGTCGAGTTGCCGTCAGCGGTGCCCACGCCGCCCGTGTTCCCCTGGAAACAGTCGGCCCACTGGTCACCCGGCGCATAGGAGTCGCCCGAGTAGATGTTGCTGCAGACGTTGTCCGGCTGCTCATAGTCGACGACGTTCTCGCAAAAGTCGACGCCCGTGACCGTGGACACGCCCGAGGGAAACGAGCTCGGAGAACTCAGCCCCGTCGCCGCGACGAGCTGATAGACCGCCGGGGCGAGCTCGACGACCGCAGCGACCAGGGCGCCCGCCTCGGGGTCCGCGAACGCCTCAGGCAGCATGTCCTGGTCCAGCACCGCCTCGTCGGAGGTGTCAGTGCCAGTGAACGTGGCACGGTCCTGCCAGTCATCGTCGAGCGCATCCCAGACGCCCGCGTAGTGATACAGGTAGTCCTGCGCCTCACCAATCTGCCCGGAATCAATCGAGTCAGTAGCGCCCGTCGCCAGGTCCTGCACCTGATAGGTCTTACCCGTCGCCGCCATCGAATCCATAGCCGACTGCAGCGCCGCGCTGGCGTCGACCGGGTAGGCATCGGTATAGGGCAGCTCGACCGAACCGCCGTCCTCGCTCGGCGTACCAAGGCCCCGTACCAGGTAGTCGACAAACGCCTGTTTCTCCGACGTCGTGAGCGAGCTAAACCAGCCGTCGTCCGCCGCCGGCACGACACCAGCCGGGACCGACGCAAGCGCCGGAGCTGCCGTCCCAAGCGTGACACTTAGGACGACAGCCAAACCGACGATCCAGGGCACTACTAGGCGTGCAGGAACTTGCGCGCCGCGCGGACGGCGATCGCCAGAGCGATCAGGGCCCCGACCGCAGCCAGAATCACGGGCAGGTTCGCCGTGAGATCCGACGTCACTCCCGTAACGACCGGGGTAACGTCGTACGTCGCGCCGTCGCCGGTAGCGAACGCCGGCACGGCCAGCCCTCCGAACGCGCAGACGAACGCGATCGCGCCAACCAGCCTGCGGTCCAGCCTTGCGAGCTTGGACATAGTGCACCTCCCTCTTGTCCAGTTGTGATTGTGCCGCCGCACCGACACCCGCCACGCCTAAGCGTGCAGGAACTTGCGCGCCGCGCGGACCGCGATCGCCAGAGCGATCAGGGCACCGACAGCCGCCAGGATCACCGGCAGGTTCGCCGTGAGGTCCGTCGTCACCCCGTTCACCACCGGGGTAATGTCGTAGGTCGCCGTCGCCATCGAAGGCGCGGCAAGCCCAGCGAACGCGCACAGAAACGCGATCGCGCCGACCAACTTGTGATCGACCTTCGCCAGCTTGGACATGAGAATTCACCTCCAATCGGTCCTTACGAGTGAACGCCGCCATCTGAAGTCTCATCAGCCGCCCCAGCCGCCCGCACTGAACAGCTTTCGGAACACCCACCAGCCGGCCAGCATCCCGAAAAGCACGCCCATAGTCGCCTCAGCGAGCACAAAGCCACTCATGCCCGCGTCACCGTCAGTACCCGAGTCGACCGTACTAACGCCCGCGCCCGTACCGGCGCCGCCACCCGAGCCAGTCGCAGCCGTGCCCGCCGAATACTCCTGCAACACGTCGTAGGCGCTCACGTAGTCCGCGCTCACGGCCACGCCCACGATCCCCGAACCGTTCTCCCCCAGGTAGCAGCACCCGCCCGTCTGACGCCCCACGTCACACTCACCAGTCGAGCACCCAGCGGAGAAGTCCGACCCGTGCGGACTCCCCAGGTCAGACGTCGACGAGGCAACCTGAACCCCGTCGACATACAGCGCCGCGCCGTCCCCCGTCGAATCCTCGGTTGCCACGATGTAATGCCAGCCGGCAGCCAACGGGTCACTGCCAGTAATGCACGTATTAGCGCCGTTGTAGGCGCAGAACTGCGGCCCACCGCCAGAGCTCGCCGCCGCCAACAGCGTCAGCTGCTCAGACCCTCCCCCAAAGTTGAAGATCACCTGAGTCGCCGTGGGCCCGCCAGACGGCTCGTCGATCCACGCCCGGAACGTGAACGCCGTCGAGCTGCTACCGACGCCGTCATCATCCAGCACCCCGTAGGCGTTCGCGTCGAGCTGCATATACCCGCCCGCGTCCGGGCCGCCCGTCGTCGGAAACGACTGATCATGCCCGCTGAAAGTCGGGCCGCCGCTCACCGAGTCCGAGGTGTCCGAACTCAACGGAAACAGCGCGTCAAGCGCCGAGCCGCTATCAGTCTCGACCTGCCCGAGATACGCCGGCTGATCGGCCATCGCAGCCCCTGACGTCAGTAGGAGAGCGGACCCGCAGATGGCGGCGACCAATAACCCACGCCCCGCTCCCCTACTCACGCCAGCACCCTCCGCAGAACCTCTGCCATAGCGAAGCACCCCACCACACAACCGATCAGCACCCAAAGGTCCCCGTGCAACGAATCACCGACCGAGGCCAGCTCGTCGGTATCCGTCTGATCAAGAGCAACGACCTGATCCGTCGTCGACCCCGAGTCGTCATCCGCCACCACCTCGGACACCGACCGCTCAGCACCAGTCACGCTCGACGACTCACGACCGACAGCCGCCCTCACCCCCGCGAGCTTGCTAACCACGGGAGCCAGCGACGAGCGCAGCTCCCCGCCAGTCAGCACCGCCGTACGTTGCTGCTGACCCAGCGTGCAAGCGTCCGCCAGCTCCTGCGCCACGGTCACAAGCGCGACCACCTCCGCGCCCGCAGAAGTCCCCGCGTCCGCCGGCCGGGGCGGACAAACAGCCGGGAACTGCGGACCAGCCGCCACCCGCGCCGGCTCCGCATACGCCAGGGCCGAAGCCGGCCACGCGGCAGACACCACCGGCAGCACGACGACGACGAAGACCAGGAGGACGACACCGAGTGTTAGGTGAGCCCGATCAGGCTGCACTGTCGCCCCTGGCTCGCGGCCTCACAACCGGGCGAACAAGTGTCGATCCACAGATACAGCAACAACTTTCACACTTATCAACACTTATCCACCCGGCCGTTCCTTGCTCCCCACGGGCGATCAGATTGCCATGATCAATCTCACCAACACACTCCGGAACATCGCCCACCACATCACCCGCCGCCGCGCCGCCCGGGAAGCGATGAACGCGCAGCTCAACTCCGTCCTTTACGACTACGGAGAGCAGAGCGACGACCTGACCCCCAAAGCCCCCGCCTCCTGAACCGGCCGGTAACCGGACCACAGGAACTCACCGCACCCCACGCCGATGGCCGCGCCCGCGCACGCGGCCATCAAGGCTGACATCACCCACCAGGCGCAGCGACCCCGGCAACGCCACCGGCCCATGCTCCTGATCATTCGCCCACCGCAGGAGCTGCCCCGCGATATCGCGCACCTCTTCAGGCGTGAACGTGCCGAACCGAGTCAGAAACCGCACTGTCGAATGGACGCGGTCCGTACGGACCACGCCCCGCTTACGCACGACGGAACCTCAGCCGGAGGACTTCGCAGCCGGCATCACTTTGCCGTCCGCGTCGATCTCTTCGACACCGAGAATCCGGTGCGAAAACTTCTGCGCCGTGCGCCCGCCGGGAGCACCCACCAGCCTCACCGTCTGCTCCAACGTGAGCTGATAAGTGTGGTCAATCTTGACCTCACCGTTCACACCCTCCGCCAACGTGAAGTAGTCGAGAAAGGAACCTGTGGCGAGGTCGAGCAGCTTGACGTACTCGACAAGGCTCCCGCTTTTATACGCGATACGATCGCGTCCGTCGCCGTCCTGACTGTACGTACCCCGCCACAGCACCTTCACCGGCGAACTCTTCAAGAGCATGCGCCTAACCCTCCGTGTTCGATTGACACACCGGGTTAAACGCCAACGCGCTCTCTCCGGGCCTCAGCAACCCGAAGTCTTACCGCCTTCCCGTTAATCGCACAAGTCAAACATCCGTCTAGGTTCGAAACGAACCTGGAACAAACGCGCCGGCACTTGATCACTCACCGACCCTCCGTCAGGGTTCCCACCAGGCGGCCGGGGGCGGCCGGGCCTCAGCAACCCAACGCTCTCGGTCGCCGCCTGCGACCGTGCACGGTGCACGAAGGCAGCAAACGCCGCCCGCTCCCGCGCATCCTCCGCCGCCAACCACTCAGCCCGCGCCGCGATCTGAACCAGCCGCCAACCCGCCGCCGGCCCGCGCGGCTGCAC
>NZ_JBARMY010000016.1:0-5888 GCF_049802695.1 Mycobacterium sp. | reverse complement strand
TGAACTCCGCGGTGACGAACAGCGGCGCCGCGTAAGTCATGTCTTTGTCTTTGCACTCGTCGACGGGCGCCTTGACTTCGTCGAAGCGCGGGTCGGAGAAGGACAACGACATCGAGCCGGAGAAGTCCTCGATGGGCGAAAGCTCGTAGAGCACTTCCTCGAGACCACTCACCGGTGCCGCAGCTGTTCCGCCACCACGGGCGGCGGCGGCCGCACGCCAGCGCGGCGCGCCGATCAACCACTCGAAGGAGTCGGTCTGCACGTCGAGCAGGCCGGGAACTTCGAGTGGTTCGTCCAGCTTGGCGAATGAGATTCGGTTGGGGGCTCCTGGTACGGAGCTATAAGAGGAAGTTCGACGGTTTGTCTTGATCTGGCGGGAGACTGCCAAGATGCATCCTTCCAGCACCTCGTGCGACTTACGGGTTCCGGTGACCACCGGAGATCGATTCGTCGCGATAACTATGTTGGTTCGGCTGGCGGACGCTCTGTCCGAGTCTCACGCAGCACGCGACAAGGTCGCTGAGCCAAAAATGGGCTCAGACCAAGACCACGGTGTCAGTGGCGGGTGAGGTGGGCAGGAGGCAGCCAGCGCAACGTCCAACGATAGCGCAGGACTGCGCATTCCTCAACTGCCCTGCACGGGCGAGTGCCGGTCGCGGCGCTGGCTGGCGTCATAACCTACCCGTACAACACATGCTGCCCAACAGACTGACCCGTTTGCGCCCGTCCGTCAAGAGGTGGCGCGGCATGTTGTTAGTGAAATTCCTTCCCAACGCGACGCCCGACCACGCCGGTGACACTACTGCTGCTGAGCCGGAATCGACTCGGTGCGCGCGTCCTCGTCGCTGCGACCTTCGTCGCCGCGGTGACGCCCGTTGTCACCGTCGTCGTCGGAGTCGTCGCCCTGAGCCCGCCCTGGATCGTCGCCTAACGACTCCAGAATCGCCTGTTGCGCGTCCTTCGGCAGCAGGTGCAGATTCTGCCGAACCCGGTCCTGGCGGCGCTTGACCGCCTTGCGGAAGGGCATGCCCGGGGTGGCGTTGATCTGCGGCGGCACGCCCTCGAGCTCTTCAACACCACCGCCGTGGTGGCCGGCCTCGATGTGGGCCTGCTCTTCAGCCATCGTCGCCTCGTCCTTTTCCTCGGACATGCCGATCGGCCCGATGCGGCGACCGTTGAGGAACTGCTGTACCACCGGCTCGTCGCTGGTCAGCAGCACCTCTCTGGGGCCGAACATCACCAGCTTTCGGCGGAACAGCATGCCCATGTTGTCGGGCACCGTGCGAGCGATGTTGATGTTGTGCGTGACGATGAAGATAGTGGCGTCGAGTTGGGCGTTGATGTCGATGAGTAGCTGACTGAGATAGGCGGTGCGGACCGGGTCCAGACCCGAGTCGGGTTCGTCACAGAGGATGATCTCCGGATCGAG
Organism: Mycobacterium sp.; assembly: GCF_049802695.1. Classification (GTDB taxonomy): domain Bacteria; phylum Actinomycetota; class Actinomycetes; order Mycobacteriales; family Mycobacteriaceae; genus Mycobacterium. The sequence continues at coordinate 4,459 of NZ_JBARMY010000016.1, read as the reverse complement.
CACGAGGGACCGCGCCAGGCCGGCGCGCTTGCGCATACCGCCGGAGATCTCACCGGGAAGCTTCTTTTCGTCACCTTCCAGGCCGACCATTTCCAGCTTCTCCATGACGATGTCACGGATCTCGTCTTCCTTTTTCTTGGTGTGCTCGCGGAGCGGAAACGCGGTGTTGTCGTAGAGGGTCATCGACCCGAACAGTGCGCCGTCCTGGAACATCACGCCGAAAAGCCTGCGGATCTCATAGAGCTCCTTGGCTGACGCTTCAGTGAGGTCCCTGCCGTCGATGACGATCGAGCCGCGTTCCGGCTTCAGCAGACCGATCAGCGACTTCAGCAACACCGACTTACCCGTACCGGATGGACCCAGCAGCACACTGACCTCACCGGGCGGGACGCTCATGCTGACGTCTTCGAAGACTGTCGTAGATCCGAAGGACTTGGTCAGTCCCTCAAGCTCGATAGCGATACCCATGCGAATCCTCTCGCCGACCTGCTCCCCGCCACCTGCCGTGAGCTGTGGCAAGAGTCACTGTAGCGCACACGCAGGCGCCTGACCGCCGTTGTACGCAGCGACTCGATGGGACGAACGATACGCGCTCCGGCTGTCAGACCGCAGATGCCCAGTTGCCGTGAAAACCCATCGGAACCCGCTGCGGGAGGTGCACGGTGGCCATGGACTCCAGCGTCTGGGCATCGAGCAACAGCAGCTGACCTTCGTCGCGGCCGCGGTGATACCCGTAACCCATCAGGATGCCGTCGTCTTCGGCGACGGCCGTGGGGTTCGGCACGAACGACATCTCACCCAGAAGCAGATCGGGATCAAGCGATGCGACCTCACTCGATCCGGTTGCATAGTCGCGCTTGTACAGCGACGACGACATGCGGGAGGCGCTCTGGTCGAGGAAGCCCCCGTCAATGCCGATCGTGTAGCCGTACCGGTGCCGGCGACCCAGCAGCGACTCGTTGATCCGCGGGAATTCCTGGGACCGGTCGTCGCGGTGCTCGGTGGACACCGCCCCGGTCGCCAGGTTGACGGTCCAGCGGTCGAGGGTCGGCATGCTTTCGCCGGGGCCTCGTCGCTCGCGGTCGAACATCCGCGAGTAGCGGACCACGTCGAGCACGAGCACTTCGGTACCGTCGCGGGTTTCCGAGTAGGCGTTGAGCGGGTGGTAGACGTAGCACGGTTCGATGTCGAACCACCGCACCGCGGCGTTAGCGGCGGTACCGCCGGCTTCGCGGGGCATGACTCCGATGCGCGCGGGATAACTCGGATTCCAGGCGTACGGCATTCCCGAGGCCCGCCCCTCGTCTCTGTTGACCATCGCCGCGATCGGGCCGGGCACCCGCACCCGCCCGATCACCGAGTCCACCACCAGGCGCGCGGCCGGCCGCAGCCAGCGCGGAACCTTCGCCGGCACCGCCTGAGCCGCGTCAAAGGTGACCGGCAGGTCGTAGAACACCACATACTTCTCGGTCAGCGAGAAATCGTGCATCATCGGCGATCCGGTCACTTGGATGTCGACGGTCCGGCGGGCCCGCCCCTGAGTGTCGATCACCGAATACTGCACGGTGCGTCCGCGCGCGAATGAATAGGACACCGCGTGCAGCTCGCCGGTTGCCGGGTCGCGGTGCGGGTGCGCGGTGTACCCGCCGGCCAATGTTCCGTCGAAATCGCAAACTCCGACGGTGTCGAGTTCCTCGGACAGCTCGTAGTTGGCGACGCCGGCCTCGACCAGGGCCAGGGTCCGGCCGGCGTGGCTCAATACGTTGGTATTGGCACCGACAGAGACCGACCCGGCACGCGGATTGTGCCTGACCGGCGCGGGTTCACCGAGCGCGGCGCACACCGCGGGGGTGCGCAGCCAGCGATTGCGGTACCAGCGGGCCTGCCCGTCGCGCAGCGCCACCCCGTGCACCATGCCGTCGCCGGTGAACCAGTGATAGGTCACCGGGTCGACCTCGGCGGCCGGGTTGGGCCCGTTGCGTAGATACCTCCCGTTGAGGTGCTCGGGAATTTGCCCGGTGACGGGCAGGTGGGTGGCGGTCACTTCGGCGTGCACCGGTGCCAAGAAGTCGTCCAAGTAGGGATTGGCCGGTCCGACAGGGGCATATGTGGTCATCACCGCTCCTATAACTTTGGTATAACGTTGTTATTGGACAGTACACCTCCTGTGAAAAGATGGCAATGATGACTTCTCAAGTGACGTCACAGCCCAAAGTGCGCGACCAGTTGCTGCACGCCGCAGTTGAGTTGCTCGACCAGCACGGGCCGGAAGCCCTGCAGACCCGCAGGATCGCCGGCGCCGCCGGAACCTCGACGATGGCGGTGTACACCCACTTCGGCGGAATGCCCACGCTGATCGCCGAGGTGGCCAAGGAAGGGTTGCGGCAGTTCGACGCGGCGCTGAAGATCCCGCTGACCGACGACCCGGTCGCAGACCTGATAGCCACCGGAACGGCATACCGGCGCTACGCCATCGAGCGGCCGCACATGTACCGGCTGATGTTCGGCAGCACAAGTGCGCACGGCATCAACGCGCCCGCTCGAAATGTGCTGACGCTGAGCTTGTCGGACATCGACGAGCACCATCCGAGCTTCGCGCACGTGGTGCGCGGGGTGCACCGGTCGATGCTGGCGGGGCGGATCACCGCGCGTTCGGCGGACGAGAACGCCTCGGTGGTCGCCATCGCCGCACAGTTCTGGGCGCTGATTCACGGGTTCGTGATGCTCGAGTTGGCCGGCTACTACGGCGGCGACGGCGCGGCCGCCGGGCCCGTGCTCGCTTCGATGACGCGAAATCTCCTCGTCGCGCTGGGCGATTCGCCCCAGCGCGTGCGGCAGTCCCAGCGGTCGGCGGTACGCGAAACCCCCGGGGCCTAGTGGCCTAGCGGCCCCGGGGGTCTCGTACGTATCGGTTACTTGACGGTGACAGAGGCGCCGGCGGCCGCAAGCTTGCCCCTGGCTTCCTCGGCGGCCTCTTTGGCCACCTTCTCCAGAACCGGCTTGGGCGCACCGTCAACCAAGTCCTTGGCCTCCTTGAGGCCCAGTCCCGAGACGATCTCACGGACGACCTTGATCACGCCGATCTTCTTGTCGCCGGCGGCTTCGAGGATGACGTCAAATTCGGACTGCTCCTCGGCGGCCTCAGCGGCGGCGGGCGCACCACCGCCGGGGGCGGCGGCGACTGCGACCGGTGCAGCCGCGGTGACCTCGAAGGTGTCCTCGAACTTCTTCACGAAGTCCGAGAGCTCCAGCAGCGTCATCTCTTTGAATGCGTCGAGCAGTTCGTCGGTGCTCAGCTTTGCCATGGTGTGGGTCCCTCCTGATTTCCGATATGGGTATGTGGATTATTCGGCGGCTTCGGCGGGTGCTTCGGCTGGTGCTTCTGTCGAGGCCGGTGCGGCTTCCCTCTTCTCCTGCAGTGCGGCTGCCAGGCGGGCTACCTGAGAAGCCGGTGCGTTGAACAGGCCGGCGGCCTTGGCGAGGTTGCCCTTCATCGCGCCGGCCATTCTGGACAGCAGCACCTCGCGGGATTCCAGGTCGGCGATGCGCTCGACCTCGGCGACGGTCAACGCGCGACCGTCCATGTAGCCACCCTTGATGACCAGGGCCTTGTGGTCCCTGGCGAAGGTCTTGATGGCTTTGGCGGCGTCGACCGGCTCACCGGAGACGAACGCGATCGCCGTCGGGCCGACGAAGAGTTCGTCGAGACCCTCGATGCCGGCCTCCGACGCGGCGCGCTTGACCAGGGTGTTCTTCGCCACCGCGTAGGTGGCGGCTTCGCCCAGCGAGCGGCGCAGTTCAGCCAGGTTGGCCACCGACAGACCGCGGTATTCGGTGATCAGAGTCGCTGTCGCGGCCTTGAACTGCTCTGCGATGTCGGCAACGGCGGTGGCCTTCTCAGCCCTGACCATGCACACCTCCCGGGTGAAAGTTCTCGTGGACCACAGCGGACCCGGGAATGACGAACGCCCCGGCGCAGGAAGCGGCCGGGGCGTGAATGGTCGGCTGCCAATAGTTCTGGCCGACGGTGTGCCTCGTCCTCCTGCGTGGGCCGCCCGGTTGTTTCCCGGACCTTCGACCGATTTCTCGGTGACCGACGGTCTTCGGTGGATCGCCCCCCACGATAGCGCCACCGTCGCGATCAGCCAAAACGACGGTGGCGCTCCAACGAGACTGAAGTCGACTAGCCGCGCCGTGCGAGCGCCGCCGCACCGACGAGACCGGCATCGGGGCCCAGCTCGGCGGGCACGACGCGGAGCCCATCCAGGAAATCCAGCCGCGCGTAGGACGCCAGCGCGCTCTGCAGCGGTTCGAACAACACTGCACCCGACCTGCCGATACCCCCGCCGATCACCACCACGTCCAGGTCGCACACCGCTGCTACCGAGACGATCGCCACCGCGAGGGCGGCCGCCCCGCGGCGGAATGCGCGGGCCGCCACCGCGTCACCGGCTGTTGC
>NZ_JBARMY010000015.1:0-1872 GCF_049802695.1 Mycobacterium sp. | reverse complement strand
GCGCGGCGCGATCGACGCCGCTGATCCGCGACGAGACCGGGTCGGCGATCGTCGGGTCGGCCGAGTGGCGACCCGACGGCGACGGGCGGCCGCTCCACGGTGAGGCGGTTGTCGACGACACCGTGCTCTTCGACGGTGATGTGACCGGAGTGCGCATCGAGCCGACCGCATCGCTGCCCGGTCTGCGGGCTCGACCGGCGTACCGCCGGTTCGGCGGCTGGGTGACCGGCCGCGCGGCGCAGCTCGGCACCACCGGGGCGGTGGTGGTCCGCGACGGTGTCCCGGGTGCTCGTCCGGTACGGCGATCGACGTTCTACCGGCACACTCAAGACTGGTTACTCGTCCGGTGACGAGCGCCGTCAGGGGCGAGGAGCCGGACCATTGGCAGCGTCGGTGACGAGCGCCGTCAGGGGCGAGGAACCGGACCATTGTCCGAGCCGGTGACGCGCGCCGTTAGGGGCGAGGAACCGGACCATTGGCAGCGTCGGTGACGAGCGCCGGTAGCTTCGTGTGGTGAGTTCACATGAGCATTAGGGGCGTACACGAATCAGTGCGGCCCAGCCCTATCTTCTTCGCCATTCTTGGAATAACGGCGTTCGGTGCTGCACTGGCCTGGATGGCCGGGGCGAGGGTCCAGCCGCTGGCTTACGCCGGGGTGTTCGTCCTGGTGATCGCCGGCTGGGTGGTGTCATTGTGTCTGCACGAGTACGGGCATGCGGTCACGGCGTGGCGGTTCGGGGACCGTGAAGTCGCGGTGCGCGGCTACCTGACGCTGGATCCGCGCAAGTACAGCCACCCCATGTTGTCGCTGGGATTGCCGATACTGTTCATTGCGCTTGGCGGCATCGGCCTGCCCGGTGCCGCGGTGTACGTGCGGACTTACTTCATGACGCCGGCGCGCCGCGCAATGGTGAGCCTCGCGGGGCCGGCGGCGAACCTGCTGCTGGCCGTTCTGCTGCTGGCGCTGACCCGGATCTACTACAGCCCGACGCACCCGGTGCTGTGGGCGGGGATGGCGTTCCTGGGTTTTCTGCAGCTGACCGCAGTGGCGCTGAACCTGCTGCCAATCCCCGGATTCGACGGCTATGGCGCACTCGAGCCGTACCTGAGTCCGGAAACTCGGCGCGCCCTGGAGCCGATCAAGCCCTACGGCTTTCTGCTGCTGTTGGTCCTGCTGTTAGCGCCGCTGCTGAACCGCTGGTTCTTCGGCCTCGTCTACTGGTTCTTCGACCTGTCCGGAGTGCCTCACCTGCTGGCGCTTGCCGGCATGCAGTTGACCCGGTTCTGGGGGGCCTGGCTCTGAGATTCTTGCGATATATGCGATAAGTCGCATATATTCTCGACATGGGTATTGGCCACTCGCACGGCGACGCCGATGCCCGGGTCAACCGGATGATCGCGGCGGCCGTCATTCTCACCGGGTTCTTCGCGGTCGAACTGGCGACCGCGCTGGCCATCGGTTCGATCGCGCTGCTTGCTGACGCCGGGCACGTGCTGACGGATGTAGTGGCGGCAGTCATGGGTCTGGCCGCGATCACGCTGGCCCGGCGCGGTAGCGCATCCCCGGCCCGCACCTACGGTTGGCATCGCGCCGAAGTGTTCACTGCGGTGGCCAACGCTGCACTGTTGACCGGCGTCTCGGTGTTCATCGGCTACGAGGCCTTCGAACGGCTCAGCCACACCCCCGACGTGCCCGGCGTGCCGATGATCGCCGTCGCAGTGGCCGGGCTGGCCGCCAACGCCGTCGTGGCGCTGCTGCTGCGCTCGCATTCCGCGCAGAGCCTGGCCGTGCGGGGCGCCTACATGGAGGTGATCGCCGACACCGTGGGCACCGTCGGTGTGCTGATCGCCGGGCTGGTGACGGTGACGACG
>NZ_JBARMY010000014.1:0-5296 GCF_049802695.1 Mycobacterium sp. | reverse complement strand
GTGTTCATCACCCCGTGCACGAACCCGACCAGCATCCACTGAGCAACGAGCGACGCCTGAGCCGCGAGCACTGCTTCGAACAGCGCCAAATACGGACGCTCGGCCTCCGCGACGTCAGGATGGTGGCGGGCGATCGCGAAGTCGGCAAGGCGGCGCAACAGATCCACGTTCTGCGCGGCGAACTGGAAACTGCCGACCCGCAGGTGACTGCTGGCCACCCGGGTGAGCACGGCGCCGGGCAGCAACGTCTCGCGACGAACCTGGCGTCCGGTAGCGATTACGGCCAACGATCGGGTCGTTGGGACGCCAAGAGCGTGCATCGCCTCGCTGATGATGTATTCGCGCAGCATCGGTCCGACCGCGGCCAGACCGTCACCGCCGCGGGCGAAGGGTGTTGCACCCGAGCCCTTGAGGTGGATATCCCGCAACCAACCGTCGCCGTCGACGACCTCGCCCAACAGCAGTGCACGGCCATCACCCAACCGCGGCACGTAACCGCCGAACTGATGCCCCGCGTAGGCCTGGGCAACCGGAGCAGCGCCGTGCGGGATCAGGTTGCCCGCCAAAAATCGCAGTCCGTCCGGCGTGCTCAGCCAGGCCGGGTCCAGACCCAGCTGGTGGGCCAGCGCCTCATTGAGCACCAGCAGCTTCGCCTGCGCGAGCGGCTCAGCCTGCCAGCGCACAGCGAGCTCCGGTAATTCGCGGGCGAAGTGATCCTGCAGGGCTGGGAAGGTTTTCGAGGCGGTTTCCGGAGCAACACTCACCCCACCCACAGTACGAGCCTTCCTCAACCGTCCTCGGCTGTGTGCAAGCCCTCCGGAGGCGGAGTGGAATACGCCGGATACGCCGGCGGCGACACGACGCTGTCGTCGTCGCCGCTTTCCGGAGCGGCCGTTGCGGCGGCCTCGTTATTGTCCTGCGCCGGGGGCGGTTCGGTGCTGCTCATTCTGACCTCCGTGGAAATGGGGTGCTCAGCTGAGGGCTTGTTTGATCGCGTCGCGCGCACGGTCGAGCATCGACGCGAAAGGTCCGACAGCGAAATTCAGCTTCGCCGACTCCACGCCCGGGTGCGGACGGGTGGGCGCGATGGCTTCAGCCGCCCGCACTGCGACTGCCAGCCGCTTGAGATCGTCGTCGTCGAGCTGCTGCTGCAGCTTGGGAAACTCCTCGGTCTCCTCCTGCTCGGCGTGGTTAAGCACCGCGTCGCGCAGTTTAGTGAACTCGTCGATGAATTCCTCTGTGGTGACGTCCATTTGCTCGAGCTTCGACAGCTGCTCTTTAGACGCGTGTTCTTCTTCCAGTCGGGCGTCGACGATCGCGTCGCCGCCTTCTACTTCGCGCCGCACCCGCGGGTGCACGATCATTTCCTCGGCCGTCTCGTGCACGGCGAGCAGTTGGCGCAACTCGACGAACGGCTTCTCCCGCGCCCGCGGGTCTGAGGCCAGCAGCACCTCGTCGAACATCTCCTCGATCAGGTCGTGCTGCGCTTTGAGGAAAGCGATGACTTCGTCCGGCGTCTGGACCAGCATCTCCGCCATGGGTGCCTCCGGTGCTTAGGGGAACTGGTGGAAGGGGGCATGGGCTGTGCCACGATAGTGGACCACATACCCCGCATCGCGGCGCGGCTAAACGCTCGGGCCGCAATCGGGCTTAGGTGAAGAGTGCGGCCAATTCGACACGGCACTTATGTTTGCGAGCAATGAAAATGGGGTAAGACCGATTTTCGACGCGTAATCCCTGTCGATTGCGTCGTTATTGCCGGATGATAAAAGCCAATCGGTTCGATATTAGCTCCGGTATTACTCAACGAGTCGTATGGAGCATGTCATGTGTCAGACTATTGCTGTCGTAATGTCCAGTGGTGCACTGCTATTCGGTGGTGCCGGGACCGTCAGCGCCGCTTTCGAGAACTCAACCGTTCCATCCTCGACAACGGTGACGGTTGCGGCGCCGGACAACGACCAGAACCAGAAGAGCGATAAGACCGGACTGTGGGGACTGGTTGGCCTGCTCGGCTCGGGTGGGCTCGCCGGATTGCGGAGACGTGGGGATACTGCAGGAACGGGAACCGCGATTCGCGGCCAAACACTGCGCGCCTAGCGCGGTTTCAACCTACGCGCGGATCTCGTCGGGTCAATAGTCGTGCTGGGCGAGCGAGGTGTCACCACGCCGGTCTGATCCGTCGAGTGACACCACCGCAGGCACCATTTCGCAGGTGACCAGCCCATGCTCGGCCGTCAGCTCATGAACGACGTCGAAAGTGTGGGCCATGGAATCAGGTGTGTCGACAATGATCGTGACCACCGGCACACCCCGGGCAAGCCGAAAAAACTTGTCGCCGTGTGGTTCATGATCGCCGTGAAATCCCCACACGCCGCGTAGTACGGTGGCGCCGCGCGCTGTTCCGGACTGCAGCAGACGTCGGACGAGTGCGCGATGAATGGGTGCGCCATTGTGTCCGGTAGCCTCGCTGGAGTGCACCATCACCTTCTGCCAGAGCGGCCGCCCCTGATCGTCGGTCGTCGGCAGGGGATGCGGGCGCGCGAGTAATTCGCCATCACGTTTGCAGACCCGAACGCGTTCGACGGTCAACAGCGGGTCAGGTATCGCCGCACTGAGTTCGGCGGCGGCGGCGCGGACCTGCGCTGCCGTTCCGATCGAGATGATCATGACCGGAACGTTGACGTTGCGGCTGAAGAAGTGAGCGCGGCAACGCTGACCGTGCGCGGTACCGTCCACGCCGAGAAACACTGCTGCACCGACGAATTCGTGCCGGTGCAACAGGTCGCAGACAGCGCGGTATGCCGGCCTTCCGGCAATGCGGTCCTGGCGCCTCACATAGACAGTGAGTTTCACCGCGTCGGAGTGGTCGGCTGCGGCGACAGCAATGTCGTCGCGGGCCTGCTGAGCGCGCTCCAAGGTCACCAGGCCGCGCCCGGTGACGCTCAGGACGTCGTCGACGAGCCCGTTGATCTTCCACTCGGCGTCGACCGCGGCGACCGCCACCGGAGGGTCCTCGGACAGGGTCAGTGACTCGTCGGTGCGCAGGACGTGGTGCGGACCGAAACTGGCGATACCCCGCAGCAGGATGCTGGTGGCGACCTCGCGATCATCGAACAGATTCAGCAGCGCGTCGGCCAGGAATTCGCGGCCGGCGCCGCCGTGCACCGCGCGTTGCCGCTCACCGAAGTAGGCGGTCAACTTCAAACGTGGCTCGCTCATACCCGCCCGGCCATCCACTGCGCGAGCAGCACAGCCGCTGCTCCAAGCGCCACGCTGAGCACGATGTTCGTCGCCGCGGGCCAGACCTGGCGCTCCTCGCCGAGTCGATGAGTTTCCAGCATCCAGGTCGAAAACGTCGTATAGGAACCGATGAACGCGGTGTTGATCAGCAGGGCCATCGGCCGGCTCAGCGCCAGCCCGCTGAGAAATCCGAGCAGCGCGGCGCCGGTGACATTCACCATCAGCGTCCCGAACGGAAACGACCGGGCCACCCGGCGACCCATCGCTCCGTCCACCAGGAAACGCAGCACCGCGCCGAAGCCGCCGGCGACCAGGACGCCGGCCCACACCGCAACCGTCATCCGCGCACCGACACCCGGCGCACCGCGGCGGTGGCCAGGTACACCGCAAAAAATCCCAGCACAATGCTGGTGACCGCATAGCCGGCAGCCAGTAGGTAGTGGCGGTGCTGAATCATGGCCAACGTCTCGACTTGCATGGTGGAGAACGTGGTGAGGCCGCCGCAGAACCCGGTGCCCAGCAGCGGTCTACGGTAAGCCGACACCGGTAACCGTTCCAGCAGCCGGGTGGTGAAGTAGCCCACCAGGAAGGCGCCGACGATGTTGGCGGTGAACGTGGGCCAGGGCCACCGTGCCGGGTCCGCGGCGACCAGAGTATCCAGCCCGGCCCGCGCCGATGCGCCCAGCGCTCCGCCCACGAAGACGGCGGCCAACTCGCGGTAGTCGAGGTTTAACACGCGCATGGTCCTTTCGTTGCCTGCGTAGGCGCGCCGCCGGTCAGGCTTGGGCAGAATTGGCGTCATGGTGGCCAACCCGCGTGCCGGTCAGCCGGCTCAGCCCGAGGACCTCGTTGACCTGCCGCACCTGCTGACCGCGTATTACACCATTGAACCCGACCCGGAGGACGTCGCTCAGCAGGTGGTGTTCGGCACGTCGGGGCATCGCGGATCAGCGCTGAACGGGGCTTTCAACGAGGCGCACATCGTGGCGATCACTCAGGCCATCGTGGAATACCGGGCCGGCCAGGGCACGACCGGGCCGCTGTTCGTCGGCCGCGACACGCACGGGCTCTCAGAGCCGGCCTGGGCGTCGGCGCTGGAGGTGCTCGCCGCCAACGACGTGGTAGCGGTCATCGACTCCGCCGACCGCTATACGCCCACCCCGGCGATCAGCCACGCCATCCTGAACTACAACCGTGGCCGCGTTGACGGCCTCGCCGACGGGGTCGTCGTCACCCCCTCGCACAACCCCCCGGCCGACGGCGGTTTCAAATACAACCCGCCCAACGGCGGGCCGGCCGACAGCGACGCCACCGACGCGATCGCTCACCGCGCCAACGAGATCCTGCGGCACCGGCTGTCCGCGGTGAAACGGATCCCGTTGGGCCGCGCTTTGAGAACCGCCCAGCGCCACGACTACCTGCACACCTACGTCGACGACCTGCCGAACGTCGTTGACATCGGCGCGATCCGCGACGCCGAAGTGCGGATCGGCGCGGATCCGCTCGGCGGCGCCAGTGTCGACTACTGGGCGGTGATCGCCGAACGGCATGGTCTCGACCTGACTGTGGTCAACCCGCTGGTCGACGCTACATGGCGATTCATGACGCTGGACACCGACGGCAAGATCCGGATGGACTGCAGTTCGCCGAATGCGATGGCGTCACTGATCGCGAACAGGGAGCGCTATCAGATCGCCACCGGCAACGACGCTGATTCCGACCGGCACGGCATCGTCACCCCGGACGCCGGGCTGCTCAACCCGAACCACTACCTGGCGGTAGCCATCGACTACCTCTACACCCACCGGCCGTCGTGGCCGACCAGCGTCGCGGTGGGCAAGACCGCGGTCAGTTCCTCGATCATCGACCGGGTGGTCGCCGGTATCGGCCGCAAACTCATCGAGGTGCCGGTCGGGTTCAAGTGGTTCGTCGACCCGCTGATCGGCGGCACCATCGGTTTCGGCGGAGAGGAGTCGGCGGGCGCGTCGTTCCTGCGGCGCGACGGATCGGTGTGGACCACGGACAAGGACGGCATCATCCTGGCGTTGCTGGC
>NZ_JBARMY010000013.1:0-5710 GCF_049802695.1 Mycobacterium sp. | reverse complement strand
GCCCAGCTCGGTGTAGGCGTGCACGAACTCGGCTCCGGTGACGCCCGAGCCCACCACGATGAGGTGTTCGGGCAACTCCTCCAGGTCGTAGAGCTGCCGCCAGGTCAGGATGCGCTCACCGTCCGGGCGCGCCGTCGGCAACTCCCGGGGGCTGGCGCCGGTCGCGATGAGCACGACGTCGGCTTCGCGGGTCGTGGTGGTGCCGTCCGGTGCGGTGATGTTGATGCAGTGCCGCGCCAGGTCCGGGGCCGCGTCGACCAGCTCGCCGCGACCGGCGATCACCTCCACCCCCATGCCCACCAGCTGGGCGGTGATGTCGGCGGATTGGGCGGCGGCCAGCGTCTTGACGCGCCGGTGGATCTCGGGGAGCGAGATCTTGGCGTCGTCGATGTCGATGTCGAAGCCCAGTTGTGGCGCGCGGCGCAGTTCGGTGCGCAGCCCGGTCGAGGCGATGAACGTCTTCGACGGGACGCAGTCCACCAGCACGGCCGCACCGCCGATTCCGTCGGAGTCGACGACGGTGACCGAAGCCACCTCGGGACCACGGGCCGCGGCAACGAGTGCCGCTTCGTAGCCGGCGGGACCGCCGCCGATGATCACTATGCGGGTCGGCACAGCCCCCAAACTAGCTAAAGGCGAGCTAACTCGTCGGTTGAGCATCGCGACGACGCATGCCGTTTAAGCTTCTTCCCGTGCCGATCTACGCCGCTTACGGGTCGAACATGGATCCCGAGCAGATGATGCAGCGCGCACCACACTCTCCAATGGCCGGAACCGGCTGGCTGCACGGCTGGCGGCTGACCTTCGGCGGCGAAGACATCGGCTGGGAAGGCGCTTTGGCTACCGTCGTCGAGGACCCGGAATCCAAGGTCTTCGTGGTGCTCTACGACGTGACACCGTCGGACGAGCAGACCCTGGACCGATGGGAAGGTTCGGAGCTGGGCATCCACAAGAAGATCCGGTGCCGGGTACACCGAATTTCCTCGGACACCACCACAGATCCCGCATTGGCCTGGCTGTACGTCGTCGACGCGTGGGAGGGCGGTTTGCCGTCGGCGCGCTATCTGGGCGTGATGGCCGATGCCGCCGAGATTGCGGGCGCGCCAAGCGAATACGTCTACGATCTGCGCACCCGCCCAGCGCGGAACATCGGCCCGGGCACCTAACCTTCTTCAGGCCGCGAGTGTGCGTTGCTCCTATGTCAAGTGGCGGGCTTAGTCCGACTGAGCCGCCAGTGCCGCCTGCTCGACGATGTTGACCATGACCCGCAACCCGATCGCGAGGGCCGCCTCGTCGATGTCGAACGTCGGCTGGTGCAGGTCGAGCTGAGGCCCGTGGCCCGGCCACACGCCGAGCCTGGCCATCGCTCCGGGAATCTCCTCCAGATACCACGAGAAGTCCTCGCCGCCGCCGGACTGACGGGTGTCAGCCAGCACATCGGGTCCGACGGCTTCGATCGCATGGGTGAGGATGCGGGTGGAGATCTCTTCGTTCACCACCGGCGGAACTCCGCGGTGATATTCCAGCCGGTGATCGACGCCGAGCGGCGCGAGCAGTGACGTCACCGCCTCGCCGATGATGCACTCGAGGCTCTGCCAAGTCTCCCGGCTGGCGGTGCGGACAGTGCCCGCCAGCACACCCACCTGCGGTATCGCATTGGCGGCCACCCCGGCGTTGACCGCGCCCCACACCAGCACAGTCGCCTTGCGCGGGTCGATGCGCCGCGATAGCACACCAGGCACCCCGACGATCAGCGTGCCCAGCCCGTAGACCAGGTCAGCGGTCAGATGCGGCCGGGAAGTGTGGCCGCCCGGCGAGTTCAAGACGATCTCCAGCCGGTCGGCCGCCGAGGTGATCGGCCCGGCCTTCACCGCGACCCGGCCCACAGCAAGCCGGGGGTCGCAGTGCAGCGCGAAGATCCGGCTGACCCCGTTCAGCGCCCCGGCGGCCACCGCGTCGATCGCCCCGCCGGGCATCAGCTCTTCGGCCGCCTGGAAGATCAGCCGCACCCCGACCGGCAACTGCGGCGCCGACGCCAATATCAGCGCGGTGCCCAGCAGGATCGCGGTGTGCGCGTCATGCCCGCAGGCGTGCGCGACGTTGGGCATCGTCGAGGAGTAGGGCGCGCCGGTGCGCTCGGCCATCGGCAGCCCATCGATGTCAGCGCGCAGCGCGATCCGGGGTCGGTCCTCGGGCCCGATGTCACATGTCAGGCCGGTCCCGGCGGGCAGCACCTTCGGGTTGAGACCGGCGTCTACCAATCGGTCGGCGACGAACTGGGTGGTGGCGTACTCCTGGCGGCCCAATTCCGGATAGCGGTGGAAGTGCCGCCGCCACTCGACAAGATCGTCCTGGTGGTCGGCCAGCCAGGCTTCGGCTCCCTTGAGCAGGCTCATGACGGTGCCCGGTGCTCACGAGCCGTCAGTACCCGGTCCCGCTGTTCGGTCGATTCGGCGAGACGAACGACGCTGCGCGCCAATATGATCGAGCCTTCGATTACGGCGCGGTCCGCGCTGGCCCCGGCGGCTGCCGCGGTGAATGCGGGCTGGTGCAACGACGCGCCGCCGGCGTCAACGGACACCAGCGGGTGGATTCCGGGCAGCACCTGGGTGACGTTGCCCATGTCAGTGCTGCCGACCGGTAGGGCGACCTCATACTGTTCGGCGACCGGTGTCCTCCCCAGCCGCTCCATCTCGCTGCGCACCGCCGCGGCCAGCCACTGGTCCGGCTTCAGCGCCTCGTACGCGGGTTCCACCTGGTCGATGCTGTAGTCACAACCCGTGGCTACCGCGCCGGCGAGGAAGCAGTCCTTGACCCGAGCTTCCAGGTCGCACAACAGGGTCGCCTCCAGCGCCCGCGTCATGTACTGCAATTCGGTGTACGCCGGGATGACGTTGGGAGCCCGCCCGCCATCGGCGATGAAGCCGTGCACCTGCTGCCCCGGAGCCAATTGCTGGCGCAGCAGCCCGATGGCCACCTGAGCGATAGTGGCCGCATCGGCGGCGTTGAGACCCAGGAACGGCGCGGCCGACGCGTGCGCCTCCCGACCCTGGTAGGCGACGCGCATGCCGGAAGACGCCAACGACCGCGCGGCGGCGATGTCGGCCGGCCCGGGATGGAGCATCACCGCCGCGGCGATGTCGTCGAACACCCCGGCCTGCAGCAGCAGCACCTTACCGCCGCCAGATTCCTCGGCCGGCGTGCCTATCAGGGCCACCGTCAATTGCAGGTCGTCAGCCACCTCGGCCAGCGCCAGTGCGGTACCGATCGCCGACGCGGCGATGATGTTGTGGCCGCAGGCGTGCCCGATGCCGGGCAACGCGTCATATTCGGCACAGATCCCCACCACCAGCGGCCCACTGCCGAAGTCGGCACGAAAGGCGGTGTCCAAACCCCCGGCGGCGGTGGTGATCTCGAAACCCCGCTCGGCCACCAACTCCTGCGCCTTGGCGCAGCTGCGGTATTCCTCGAACGCCAACTCCGGCTCGGCGTGAATCGCGTGGGAGAGCGCGACGAGGTCGGCGCCACGGCGCCGCACGAGGTCCTCGACGGCATCTAATGCGGTGGCTACGGGCATCCTCGCAGTTTAAACTGCCCCATTGTGACCGACGGCCCGCCCGATCCGGACGCACTCGCACGGACCGCGGCGCATGCCGTCGCCGAGCGCACCGGTGTGGCCGAACACGACGTGGCGATCGTTCTCGGTTCCGGGTGGGCGCCGGCTGTTGCGGCGCTGGGTTCTTCGACGGCCACGCTGCCGATGGCCGACCTGCCCGGCTTCACGCCACCGACGGCGCTCGGGCACACCGGTCAGCTCTCGTCGGTGCGCATCGGCGCTCACCGGGTGCTGGTGCTGGCGGGCCGGGTGCATCCCTATGAAGGACATGACCTACGCCACGTCGTGCACCCGGTGCGGACTGCGTGTGCGGCCGGCGCGCGCACCATTGTGCTGACCAACGCCGCGGGTGGCCTGCGGAGCGACTTCGAAGTGGGTCAGCCGGTGCTGATCAGCGACCACCTCAACCTGACCGCGCGTTCTCCGCTGGTCGGAGCACAGTTCGTCGACCTCGTCGACGCTTATTCGCCGCGCTTGCGGGCGCTTGCCCGCGACGTCGACCCGGGGCTGGCCGAAGGCGTGTACGCCGGCTTGCCGGGGCCGCACTTCGAGACACCGGCCGAGGTCCGGATGCTGCGGGTGCTCGGCGCCGACCTGGTGGGGATGTCGACGGTGCACGAGACCATCGCGTCCCGGGCGGCGGGCGCCGAGGTGCTGGGCATTTCGCTGGTGACGAACCCGGCCGCCGGCATCACCGGGGAGCCGCTCAGCCACGTCGAGGTGCTGGCCGCAGGCGCGGCGTCGGCGACCCGGATGGGCACTTTGCTGGCCGATGTGGTGGCCCGGCTCTGAGATGGGCCGGCTGTGACTCCCGAAGAGTGGATCGCCCACGATCCAGACCCCGTCACGGCTGCCGAGCTCGCAGCCTGCGAGCCGGGTGAACTGTCCGCGCGGTTTGACCGGCCGTTGACATTCGGCACTGCGGGGCTTCGCGGTCCGGTGCGCGGCGGGCCGGACGCCATGAATGTGGCTGTGGTGCTGCGCGCCAGCTGGGCCGTGGCGCAGGTGCTCAAAGACCGGTGCCTGGGGGGCTCAGCCGTGGTCGTCGGACGCGACGCCCGGCACGGGTCAGCGGCGTTCGCTCTTGTGACGGCAGAAACGCTTGCTGCTGCGGGCTTCTCGGTGCTGCGGCTGCCTGATGCGCTGCCCACGCCGGTACTTGCGTTCGCGGTGCGGCACACCGGTGCCGCGGCGGGCATTCAGATCACCGCATCGCACAACCCGCCGACCGACAACGGCTACAAGGTCTATCTCGTCGGGGGTGTGCAGATCGTCGCTCCGACCGACAGGACAATCGAAAACGCCATCGCCGACGCCCCGTTCGCCGATCAGATTCCCAGGCAGCCGGTCGCGGCGGCGGATACCTCGATGGTCGAGCGCTACATCGAGCGCGCCGCCGGGTTGCGGCGTTCGACCGGTTCGGTCCGGGTGGCGCTGACCCCGCTGCACGGGGTCGGTGGAGCGGTGGCAGTGCGGACGCTGCAGCGCGCCGGTGTCGACGACGTGCACACCGTCGCTGCGCAGTTCGCGCCGGACCCGGACTTTCCCACGGTGGCGTTTCCCAATCCGGAAGAACCGGGAGCCACCGACGCGCTGCTCGCCTTGGCGGCCGACGTCGACGCCGATGTCGCCATCGCGCTGGATCCCGATGCCGATCGCTGCGCGGTCGGTGTGCCCACACCGTCCGGGTGGCGGATGCTTTCCGGCGACGAAACCGGTTGGCTGCTCGGCGACTACATCCTGTCGGGCGTCGAGTCCCCGGACGCCGCCGTGGTGGCCAGCACCGTGGTGTCGTCGCGGATGCTGGCCAAGATCGCCCAGCAATACGGGGCACGCCATGTCGAAACCCTGACCGGCTTCAAATGGCTGGCCCGCGCTGACGGGGACCTGCCCGGCCAGACGCTGGTGTATGCCTACGAGGAGGCGATCGGGCACTGCGTCGACCCGAGTGCCGTGCGAGACAAGGACGGCATCAGCGCCGCGGTGCTGGTGTGCGATCTGGTGGCGATGTTGAAGGCGCAGGGCCGCTCCCCGCTGGACGTGCTCGACGACCTCGCCCGCCGGCATGGGGCGCACCTGGGCGCCGCGTTGTCG
>NZ_JBARMY010000012.1:0-10526 GCF_049802695.1 Mycobacterium sp. | reverse complement strand
GTCGTGGACGCCGCCCAGGCGCTGGGCCACATCGACTGTGCGGTAGGCGCCGACGCGCTGTACTCCTCGTCGCGCAAATGGCTGGCCGGGCCGCGTGGTGTCGGCGTGCTCGCGGTGCGGGCCGGTCTCATGCGGCAGCTGCGCCCGCGGCTACCTCCGCCGGATTGGCCCGCGCACCTGCCGGTAGATCAACGACTCGAGTTCGGCGAAGCGAATGTCGCCGCCCGCGTGGGCTTTTCGGTAGCAGTGGGTGAGTACCTGGCTTTCGGCCCGCCGGCGATGCAGGCCCGTCTGAGCGAGGTGGGCCGCAGCACCCGAACTGCACTGGCCGACGTGCGGGGCTGGCGGGTGGTCGAACCGCTGACCGAGCCCAGCGCGATCACCACCTTGGCTCCCGATGCCGGCGCGGACCCGACGGCCGTGCGCGGCTGGCTGCTCACCGAGCGGCGGATTGTGACCACGGCCGCGACGGTCGAGCGGGCACCGTTGGAGTTGACCGGGCGGGTGCTGCGGATCTCACCGCACATCGATGCCACCACCGACGAATTGACCTGCTTTGCCGAGGCGTTGGCCGCCGCGACGGCCGCGGTGGCCTGAGTCCGGTCAGCTTGCCTTGTGCGCGCTCAGTAGATATGCGGGCATCTTGACCCGGCCTTGCTCGTCCTTCGGGTGCTGCGGGAACTCGACGGCGGGTCCGCCCGCGTTCGGGACAGCCGGTGAGCGGGCGTGGATGTAGGCCGGCCGGATCTCGTCGATTTCCCACACCTGGCTCACCGCGGCGCGTAACTCGTCTTCGTCGACTTCGTGGGGCTTGGTCTCCAGCCCGTCCGGGAAGGCGCCTTTGGCGAACACCAGCACGTAGTAGCTTGCACCCGGGGCCGCTGCCCGGTGCACCGACCGCAGGTAGGCGTCGCGGTCCTCGACCGACAGGGAATGAAATAGCGTGCTGTCGACCACCGTGTTGAACCGGCCGTCATGCCCGGAAAACGACGTGATGTCGGCTTCCTCGAAGCTGGCGTCGCGCAATCCGCGCTCTTGTGCCGCCTTGTTGGCGGCGGCGATGGCGGTGGGGGTCAGGTCGACGCCGACGACGGTGTATCCCTCGGCGGCCAGCGCCAACGACAGTTCGGCGTAGCCGCAGCCGGCATCGAGCACGTCGCTGCGGAATTTGCCCGCGCGCACCAGCGCGGCTAATTCTGGCTGCGGCTCGCCGATATTCCACGGCGGCGGACCATCGAAGTCGCCCTCCTGGCGGTACACACTGTCCCAATCCATCACTTCATTAGCCATGAGCACCAAGGTACTCCGCGGTTTTGTGTCGGGGGAGCCACACACCACCGCCAAAGATGCTGTGAGTGCCATGGTTTCGAGCTGCTTACTCGTAACCTGTGCGGCGGCGTGGACGGCCGCGTAGTCGTCGGGGCCGCAAGCAGGTAACGCACTACGCATGTGGGGCCTGCCCGGCGGCCTTACCGTCAGCTCATCGACAACTTCTGCCTGAGGAGCCCGCAATGACCGTTCTAGGCGAACGCAAGCGCGTCCACGCCGCTGGATCGAATCGAGACTTGAGCCATGTGCGCGGTTACGGCTGGCGACGGCAGCTGCCCGATGCGCGGGACAAGTTGTATACCGCGCGGCTCAAGGATTTGCCGCCCGCCGAGGCTGACTTGCGGCCCTCAATGCCGCCGGTGTACGACCAGGGTCAGCTCGGGTCATGCACCGGCAACGCTATCGCCGGCGCGATGGAATACGAGCGGAACCGGCAGGGCTTGGGCGACTTCACGCCGTCGCGGTTGTTCATCTACTACAACGAGCGGGCGTTGGAAGGCACCGTCTCAAGCGATGCGGGCGCCGTCATCAGGGACGGCATTAAGGTAGTCGACTCCGACGGTGTATGCCCAGAGCCATTGTGGCCCTACGACACCGGAATGTTCGCGGTGAAACCGCCGAAACGCTGCTATGTCTCCGCGACCGTGGACAAGGCGGTGCAGTACCGGGCGGTACAGACGCTGGGTGATTTGAAAGACGCGATCTCGTCGAAGCTCGCTGTGGTCTTTGGTTTCACCGTGTACCAGAGCTTCGAGTCTGCGGAGGTTGCCAAAACGGGCGTTATGCCGATGCCCAAACCGGGTGATCCCACGGTCGGCGGTCACGCCGTTCTCGCCGTCGGCTACTCGGATCCCGAAAGCCGGCTCATCGTCCGCAACTCGTGGGGACCATCCTGGGGTGACGGCGGCTACTTCTACATGCCGTATCCGTATATCACCGGATCCCAGATCAGCGGTGACAGCTCACCGATCAACGGCGCCCATTTGGCGAGCGACTTCTGGGCGATCGAGCTGGTTTCACCTTGAGGGAAGTGGTCACCAAGGGACAGTCGTCCTGTGCCGCCGGGCCGGCTCGCAGAACCGCTGCGAGCTCCGCTCGGGACTTGGCGCCCACACGTTGACAGGCGCGGTAGACGTGGCCCTCGACAGTGCGTACCGACATAACCAACCGGTCGGCGATGTCGCGGTTGGACATGCCGGTGGCAACCAGTTCCATCACTTCTCTCTCGCGACCGGTCAACGGAGTTTCCACCGGATTGCGCAGGGCAGGTGTGCACAATCGGCCGCAGGCGTCGGCCAACTCGCGGGAAAGCGCTGCAGCGTACAGCGCGCGCTTGCGCTGCTGCGCCCGGCTGAAAGCGACCGCGGCTTGGGCGGCGACGTCGGCGGCCGTAGCCTGATCACCGATCACCCGATATTCGGCCGATACGGCCAGCAGCGCCTCACCGTCCATAGCCTGCAGCGCTTCCAGGTGCCGGGCGACGGCCCGGGCCAGCGGCAGCGACAACAGGTCGGCGAGTTCACGGGCGCGCGCGGTGGGGGAAGCGTCGCCCCACTGAGCGGCGGCCTGCAGACAGGCCAGCTCATGTGTGGGTTGTCCGCGGTCGCGTGCGTCCTCGGCGGCCGCTCGCGCGGTCGCGATCGCCTCGGACAGCGAACCGCCGGCGGCAAGCGTCCATGCCGTTGCCAGGTCAGAAGCGGTCTGCATGAACAGATAGTCAGGCGGGACGCATTCCCGTGCTTGACTCAGCGCGGCGTTCGCTTTGTCCGGCTGCCCGAGCTTGGCATGAGCCTCGGCTAGCGCGAAGCAACTTGCTGGCCGCAACCCCGTTGTCACACCGTATTTATGAGCGCCGGCCAGCGCTTCCCGAAGCAGCCGTACGGCGTCGGAAACCGCGCCGCGCATCAAATCGGCGTAGCCCATGAGAAATGCGAGGTTCGCGTAAGCCAGCCCGGGTATGTCGTTGGCCGAATCAGCGATCTGACCGGCCGACTGCACGCATTCGTCGATGCGACCGGTCAACCGGCACGCCCGCGCGTAGACGCTGCCGAACCAGAACCGCATATGTGAGGATTGAAACGACGTCAGGGCGCGTCGGAGCGCCCCGGCGGCCACCTCGGTCAAGTCGTCGACGTCGCCCAGCGCGCCCATCGCCATGACCAACGCCAGCGATGCCATCATCGCGTGGAAGTCGGACAACCCTTCGAAACGCATGGCGGCTGCGGCCTTTTCGGACGCAAGCTCACACCGCGCGAGGACCGCATCCACGCAGGCTTCCACTGCTGCTCGCTCCGCCTGGTCAGTCGCCGACTCGCGCGTTGCTGCGAGCCCCTCGAGGATGGCCGACGCATCCTTGGGCCGGCCGAGCATCCAGATCAGGTTGGCCGCCCGCACAGTCGACCATCGGTGGCCGTCCGGCTGGGTTCCCCCGTCGATGCACCGCAGCACCTCTTCGGCTTCGTCGCCGCGTCCGGCGAGCACCAAGTTCATCGCCCGGACGCCAACAGCCTCAGCCGCTCCCGCTTCCGCAGCGGCGGTGGCGAAGCGGTCGGCCAATTGCAGGTCGAGCGATGTCATGGCGAACCGCGCTGCCTGCAGGAAAAGGTCGGCGTCCGGGGTCCCGTTCGGTTCCGAGTCCGACTCCAAGGTGAGCAGCGCCCGCCGGACGGTGGCGTGCATGTCCGTGTCGGCATCCTTTGCCAACCGCCGCGCCAGCCGACCGCGGATCCGCGACAGATACAGCTCGCCGGCGGACGCCCGGCGAAGCTCGCTGAAAAGTGGATGTGTGAGCCGGGCCATCAGCGTCCCGTCGGCGCGCTCTACGGCGACCAGGCGCATTTGTTCGGCAACCTCGAGATCGCGGCGGCGCACCAAGTCGCATAACACGTCGACCGGCAGCGGCTCGTACTGCGACAAGGTGTCGAGGACCAGCGCAAGATCCGGACTGAGGCCGCTCAACTGCCGCCCGACCGTGTCGCCGAGGTCGGTTGAGACCGCGACGTCTTCATCCCAGATCCACACGCCCGCCACCTGCCGTATCCGGCCGGCAGCCACCTGGTCTCGCAGGAGTTGCCGCACGAACAGGGCGTTTCCGCCGGTCAGCTTCCAGAATCGACGAGCGCTGCGGGTGTCGACGGGGCCGTCGAGGACCGTCTCGATCACGCGCCTGGTCGCCGCAGCCGACAGCGGTCCGAGGTCCAGGCGGCTGAGTGGACCGTCCTTCCACAACGCTGTCACCGCATCCGGCTCGTCGGCACCTGCGCGCAGCGTGACGACCATGCGCGCGCCGCGTGACTGGGCAAGCTGGTGCACAACATGCGCCGACAATCCGTCCAACAGATGCGCATCGTCGACCCCGACCAACACCCGGCCCTGACGCCGGCGGGCAGTGAACGAGTCGACGAGGCGCCGCACGCTCGACAGCGGGTCGGACTGCATGTCACCGAGCGACGCGCTGAAGGCGCCGAGCGGGATACGGCGGGCGGATTCGGTCCCGACGATCCAGCTTGTGTGCTCACCGGAGGCTTGGGCGCGCGTCACTATCTCACGGGCAAGGCGAGTCTTGCCCACCCCGGCGGCTCCGATGATCACCACGCCGGTGTAATTGCCAACGCCGCCCAGCACCCGGCGAATAGCCATCAGTTCGCTGTCGCGCCCGGTCAGCAGATCGCCGACGATCACGCGCCGACTATAACGCGAGTCTGGAGTGCGGCGTCCGGATTCGCCAGTTCGGTCCCCCGATCGACAAGAAGTAGAACAACGTGCTGTCGACGACCGTCGTCTGGCGACCGGCCGCCGTAATCGCATATGCCGGTGGCCGGAGCGGTCGATCCGATAGGTCAGATGCCGCATCGGCTGTTCGCCTTCGACGCTGCCGGCATGGCATCGCTGCGGGCGCTGGCGTTGCTGGCGAGTCATCCCGAGGAGCGGACTCGCGCACTGGCCGACGCCGACACGCCTGCCGTTGCGGCGCTGCGGCCTTTCCTGCGCAGTTGCGTGCTGGAATCGATTCGCCTATGGCCCACCACGCCGACGATCCTGCGCGACACCACCGAGGACACCGAATGGCGCGACGGACTTGAGCATTTCACCGTCGTCGCGGGTGCCGGATTGATGATCGTCGTGCCGGCGTTCCACCGTGATGACGACCTGCTGCCGTTCGCCCACCGGTTCACGCCCGACATCTGGGTGGACGGGCGCGCTCAGCAGTACCCGCAACTGGTGCCGTTCTCCGCCGGCCCCGGTGAATGCCCTGGGAAAAACCTGCTGCAGTTCGTCACCAGCACCCTGCTGGCAAACTTGTTGAGCGCGTTGGACCTTCGCTTGACCTCCACGCCTCGGCTGGAACCGGATAAGCCGCTGCCGATGACTTTCAACCAGCTGGCGCTCGACTTTACTGTCACCCCTTTGCATTCGGCGATTCCGTCCAGTTGAACGACGGTTCGAACACCAGCCTGTCAGGCCATCCGGCAGGGAATGTCGGTGTTCTCGTCGGTGTGGTAGCTGGCGCATACCCGGTGATAGCCGTCGGCGACCTGCAACGGCAGGCCGGACCCGAGATCGCCGCGGATCAGCAGGATCGGTGAAAGTGCTTTGTCCTTCTTGATTTTCCTGAGGTCAGACTTGACGTGCGGATTGTCTACCGGCAACAGTTGTAGCCGGGCGGCGCGCAAGATGTCTTTGGCCTTCTTGTACACGACCGGGGCGGACTTGAGTCCGGCGACCAGGTTACCGACAGTCGCGGCGTCGGCGAGCAGGCCCAGGTAATCGCCGGCGGCGGGATAGTCTTGATCGTCGGGCTCGGTCTTCCAGATAACGGTCGTCGAAGCAGCCATGCGGATCGTTTTTCCTTTCTCACAACATTTCTGTCTGAGGCGCGGACTACTCCGGAGTCTCCCAGGTGTGCACCGGCTCGTTGACATGCATGTGCAGGCAATACCGTCGCAACATCTCCGCCAGTGCAGCGGGCCGGGGCGTCCCGCCCCGCTGCAGCGCACGTACGGTGCATACCTGCCAGGCCGCGCCGTTGCGGCGAGACCTGGCGCGTCCCTCGATCACACCGAGATACCGTTCGCGCGCCTCGGTGGTCATCCCCCAGCGGCGCAGGCCTTCGTGCGCCATCGGAAGCAATTGACGAAGTACCAATTCGTCGACGCCCACGTGGCCCAACCCGGGCCAGTACAGCCGAGAATCGATGCCGCGTTGGGCCGCCTCAACGAAGTTCGATTGCGCCGCAGCGAAATTCATCCGGGTCCATACCGGACGGTCCTCCTCGGACATGGTGCGCAGCATGCCGAAGTAGAACGCGGAATTGGCCAGCATGTCGATGACCGTCGGGCCGGCCGGCAGCACCCGGTTCTCCACCCGCAGGTGCGGCCGACCGTCGACGACGGCGTACACCGGCCGGTTCCAGCGGTATACGGTGCCGTTGTGCAGACGCAACTCCGGCAGTTCTGGGGCGCGCCCGGCGGCCAGTTCGGCCACCGGATCCTCATCGGACACTTCCGGCAGCAGTGACGGGAAGTAGCGAACGTTCTCCTCGAACAGGTCGAAGATCGACGTGATCCAGCGCTCGCCGAACCACACCCGCGGCCGCACTCCTTGCGCCTTCAGTTCGTCGGGCCGGGTGTCGGTCGCCTGACCGAACAGCTCGACGCGAGTTTCGGACCACAGTTGGTGGCCGAAGAAGTACGGCGAGTTCGCGCCGAGCGCCAACTGTGGTCCGGCCAGCACCTGCGCGGCGTTCCAGTTGTCGGCGAAGTCTTCGGGTGAGACCTGCAGGTGTAGTTGCATGCTGGTGCAGGCAGACTCGGGCGCAATGGTGGGGTAGTAAAGGCTCAGCGGTTCGGGGCCGCTGATGTCGATCAGGATGTCCTCGCCGCGTGCGGTGAAGATGGACTCGTTGAGGGCCGCGTACCGCGCCGACTGGGTCATCCAGTCCGCGGCAAGGTGTTCGGGCATCAGCGTCGGCAGAATGCCGATCATCACGATGTGCGAGCCGCTGGAGCCGGCTTTGCTTTCAGCGGCATTTAGACTGGCACGAACCTCAGCTTCGAGCTCCAGGCCCGTTCGGCCGGCCAGCGGACGCGGCGGCACATTGAATTCGATGTTGTAGGCGCCCAGTTCGGTCTGGTAGGCCGGATCGGCGATGGCGGCCAGCACATCGCGGTTGGACATGGCCGGCTGATAGTCCGCGTCGACTAGGTTGCATTCGATCTCTATCCCGGTGAGCGGCCGCTCGAAATCGAAACTGGACTGGGCGAGCATGGTCTCGAAGACATCCAGACAGAGCTGTACTTTGCGCCGGTACTCCTGCCGGTGCGCTCGGCTGTAAGCGATGCGCTTGATTTCTTCGCCCACATCGGAAATGCAACAGGCTTACCGGCGGCTGTGCAACCGACTGGCAACCACAATCTGGGGCCGCGGGCGAAACGGCAGATCGAGCCCGCCGCCGCGCAGCTGCAGCGCGATGGCCGGATCAGCGTGCCGGGCCAGCGCCCGCAGCGCCGACGGGCTGTAGGCGCGCAGCGAACTGATGAACCCGTCATGGCACAGCGGGACAGCGACGCTCAACGGCACCATGAACGCCAATTGCAGCAGGTGCAGCGGTGCCGACGGCCGCACAAGGTCGATGATCAGCAGCTTGTCCGCAGCACGGGTGCCTTCGGCGAAGACGCGCGAGGCCAGCGCCGGCGGAAGGTGGTGGAACGACATCGCGAACACCGCGAGGTCATAGAACCCGTCGGGTGCATCGATCGCGGTGGCGTCCATCTCGCGCACCGTGGCGCGCGGGTGGCTGCCGAGATCGCCGGCGGCAATGCCGGCCAGCGAGCCAGGCTCGACGTCGGTGACGGTGACATGGGCGCTCGGATGCATCTCCAGCAGTGCTCGCGAGAGTGCGCCGTGGCCGGATCCGAGTTCGAGGATTCTGGGATCGGGCACGTCAGCGATCTCGTCGAGGGCGATGCCGGCGAACCGCTCGTGCAGGCCGAAGACCTTCCCCAGCCGGTCCAGGGAACGGACCACGGTGCGTTTGAGGCTGTCGACGTCGTCGCGGTCGAGGTACTCCTGACGATTGGTCTCCAGTCGGCGGTCCAAGCACGATGCCTTCGGCCCACCGCGCGGCATCCGCTCGATGTCGGCGATTCGCTTGCCCATGTAGACCATCATGGACGATTGCATGAAGTGACCACCATGAAGGAGAGCTGGGTGGCTGAGTTCGGAGATTTCGTCGCCGCCATCGACCAGGGCACCACCAGTACCCGCTGCATGGTCTTCGACCACGACGGCGCCGAGGTCGGTCGTCACCAGCTCGAGCACGACCAGATCCTGCCGCGCGCGGGGTGGGTGGAGCATAATCCGGTCGAGATCTGGGAGCGCACCGCGTCGGCGCTGGTGTCGGCCCTGAACAGCACCAACCTCGAGGCGACCGACCTTGCGGCGCTGGGTATTACCAATCAGCGGGAAACCACACTGGTATGGAATCGGCACACCGGCCGGCCGTATCACAACGCGATCGTGTGGCAGGACACCCGCACCGACCGGATTGCATCGGCTCTGGACCGCGACGGGCGCGGCGATGTGATCCGGCGTAAAGCGGGGCTGCTTCCGGCGACTTACTTTTCCGGAGGCAAGTTGCAGTGGATCTTGGACCACGTCGACGGCGCGCGGGACGCCGCTGAACACGGTGACGCCTTGTTCGGCACGTGCGACACCTGGGTGCTGTGGAATCTGACCGGCGGCCCACGGGGCGGAGTGCACGTCACCGACGTCACCAACGCCAGCCGCACCATGCTGATGGACCTCGAGACGCTGGACTGGGACGACGAGCTGTTGTCGTTTTTCTCGATTCCGCGGGCGATGTTGCCGACGATCGCGCCGTCGTCGCCGAAGCAGCCGTACGGCGTCACGTCGGCGACCGGGCCGCTCGGTGGCGAGGTGCCGATCACCGGCATTCTCGGCGACCAGCACGCCGCGATGGTGGGCCAAGTGTGTTTGACGGGCGGCGAGGCCAAGAACACCTACGGCACAGGCAATTTCCTGCTGCTGAACACCGGTGAGAAGATCGTGCGGTCACGCAACGGTCTGTTGACCACGGTGTGCTACCAGTTCGGTGACGCCAAACCCGTCTATGCCCTGGAGGGGTCGATCGCCGTCACCGGTTCGGCGGTGCAGTGGCTACGTGACCAGTTGGGCATCATCAGCGGTGCCGCGCAGAGTGAAGCGTTGGCCCGCCAGGTCGATGACAACGGCGGGGTGTATTTCGTGCCGGCGTTCTCCGGGCTGTTCGCGCCTTACTGGCGATCAGATGCCCGCGGCGCAATCATCGGCTTGTCGCGGTACAACACCAACGCCCACTTGGCCCGCGCCACGCTCGAGGCGATCTGCTACCAGAGTCGCGACGTGGTCGACGCCATGGAAGCTGATTCCGGTGCCCACCTCGAGGTGTTGAAGGTGGACGGCGGTATCACCTCCAACGACCTCTGCATGCAGATCCAGGCCGACGTGCTCGGCGTAGATGTGGTGCGCCCGGTCGTTGCCGAGACCACGGCCCTGGGCGCCGCCTACGCAGCTGGCTTGTCAGTCGGCTTCTGGGATGATCCGAATGACCTGCGGGCTAATTGGCGCGAGGACAAGCGCTGGACGCCCGCGTGGAGCGAGGATCAGCGCGCTGCCGGGTATGCGGGCTGGCGCAAAGCGGTGCAGCGGACGCTGGATTGGGTTGACACGTGAATCGGCGCGCTGAGCCGAGGGGTGGCCCAGCGCGCCGAAACGTCATTCGGTTTCGCCAAGGATGGCGTAGATCTCGCGGCGGGCATTGTTGACGATGTCGACGATGCGCTGCTGTTGTTCGGCGCTCGCTGCGTGCGCGGACTGGGTGACCGCGCCGATCAGCTGACCCAGCGCGGCCCGCAGGTTGATCTGGGACGGATCGGCGTCTTCGGCGATCTGCTCCCACGGCGGTGTCTCCACCTTCTCGGCTGCGGCCCGTCCGTCCAGGGTCAGCTCGAAAAGCCGCTTGCTGCCTTCGATTTCGGATCCGACGATCAGACCTTCGTCGACCAGCAGCTGCAAGGTCGGGTACACCGAGCCGGGGCTTGGGCGCCACAGATCCTGGCTGCGCTCAGCGATCTCCCGGATCATTTCGTAGCCGTGCATCGGCCGCTCCGCGAGCAGGGTCAGGATGGCGGCACGCA
>NZ_JBARMY010000011.1:0-6488 GCF_049802695.1 Mycobacterium sp. | reverse complement strand
AGAACGCTGAATACCCGGCTGCTTCCGCGGTTTGGGCGACTGCGAGTTGATCGTTGTAGCTGGCGCCTTGCTGAGGTTCGACGAACACCCGGAAATCCACGGGCTTCACCCTAGGCCGACGCGCCATTCGGCGTTGGTACCGGCGTGGTCTGCTATAAGACGGCGATGAACCTGAACGCGACGCTGGCAGCGGTGCGCTCGACGGCCGCCGGGGAGGTTATTCCCGCACGACGCACGCCGGTCGCGGACCTGTGCTCTCCGCGGGTCTGCGCTCGTTAGAAAGTGTCGACCTTATCGACGCTGACGAACATGCCGTGGCCGGTGCTGTCATTGGTGAACCGGGTGCCGTCGACGTCGGCCGCTATCGTCCAGCCCTGCGCCTCATAGGTCCGGTATTCGATCGTGACGGCGGGGATGGCGCCGAGGTTGCCCAGCACCCATTGGACCGAGCCGTCGGCGCCGATGTTGACGCCGT
This sequence comes from Mycobacterium sp., assembly GCF_049802695.1. GTDB lineage: Bacteria > Actinomycetota > Actinomycetes > Mycobacteriales > Mycobacteriaceae > Mycobacterium. The sequence continues at coordinate 6,013 of NZ_JBARMY010000011.1, read as the reverse complement.
TGGCGTGTTCACCCTCGGTCAACGGCGAATTGCTGAACGGCGCCTCGCAACCAACGCTGCCGGAGGCGATCTGGCAGCGGGTCTTGCCGGATTTGGTTTCGATGAACACGTAACCGTCGTCATTCGGCGGCAGCGGTATCGCACCCGCCGGAGTCTTCGGGCCGGACGGCGCCGGGGTCGGTTCCGTCGGTTGTGGTGGCGGAATCGGTCGGGCGGTGGGGAAGGATGGCTCGGTAGCGCCCGCTCCCGGCGCTGCGACCGGCTTGCCATCGACGGCGGTGCTGCACGCCGAAACCAGCACGGCGCTCGCGGCCAGCAGGCAGCCGGCGGAAAGACCCAGCTTCACACCTTGCAGAGACATAACGGGCATAGCGTACGCCCAAAGTGACGTAAGTGGCAGATGTGACGCGCGGGTCTCCGGCCACGACGGCACCGCGTTTGGTCAGGCTTTTCGAGGGGTACGAGCCCTTTTCCCAGGCGTTGAGCCCGAGCGCTTCCTCGACCCTAAGAAACCAACTTAAGGGGAGCGCTATGTCGAACGTCGTGCGCCTTGAGCGCAGCCTCGGTGTTCCATTGAGCAATGCCACGCTGCGGCTGCATGCGAAGCAAGTCGCTGTGCCCGAATACGACAGGTCGTCGCTCAAGGCCTCCATCGTGCACATCGGTCTGGGAAACTTCCACCGGGCGCACCAAGCTGTCTACCTGGACGAGCTGGCCAGACGAGGTGTTTCGCAAGACTGGGGAATCACCGGTGTCAGCCTTCGCCACCGTCAAATGAAGGCTTGCCTGTCCGCCCAGGACGGGCTGTACACGGTGGTGCAGCGCAGTCACGGCCAAGACACCGCTCACGTCGTCGGCTCGATTCGTGAGTCCTACTACGCCGGCGAGGACAGATCCGCTGTGCTTGCCGCGCTCACCGCTGAACAGACCCGCGTTGTCACTCTGACCATCACCGGTGATGCGTACTGCATCGAAAAGCGCACCGGCCGATTCGACCGTTCCCGCGGCGACGCCCTGGCCGAACTGCAATCACTGAACCACTTCAGTTCGGCCTGGGCATACCTTGCCGAGGCGCTGGATCAGCGTCGCCGTGCCGGTGTTGCGCCGTTCACCGTGATGTCGTGTGACAACGTGCAGCACAACGGACACGCCGCCCGTTCGGCGCTGGTTTCGTTCGCCGAGCTGCGCGACCCCGCACTGAGTCGCTGGATTGACCGCAATGTTGCTTTTCCGTCCACTATGGTCGACCGCATCACGCCGAAAACCGGTCCTGCCGAGCGTGATTTCGTCGAGTCGGTGTTCGGCATTGCCGACAGATCGCCGGTGCTCACAGAACCGTTCCGCCAGTGGATCATTGAGGACGAGTTCTGCTATGGGCGCCCGCCGCTCGAGGAGGTGGGAGCCGAGTTCGTCTCCGACGTCGAGTCGCACAAGCTGGTCAAGACACGGATACTTAACGGAAGTCATTGCGCCATTGCATATCTGGCTACACTGGCCGGCCACGAGCGCACCGACGAGGTGATGCGCGATCCTGCTCTCGGTCGTTACGTGCGACAACTGATACGCGATGAGATAGCGCCGCTGCTGCCGGCAGTCCGGGGGCTCGACCTCGACGACTATTGCGCCACAGTGATCGATCGATTCAGCAATCCACGCATCACTGACCAGTTGTCGCGCCTGGCCGCGCGGGGCTCGACGAAGATGCCGACATATCTGCTTCCCTCGCTGCACGAGGCGATCGCGGCAGGGCGCCCGCACAGCCTGCTGACGTTGGCGGTTGCAGGCTGGCTTCGCTACCTGCGCGGAACCGATCTGGCGGGCCGGGCAATTGAGATCGAGGATCCGCAGTCCAAGCTGCTGAAAACGCTGGCGACCATCGGGCAGAACAACCCTGAGCCGTTACTGGGCCATCACGACATCTTCGGCGACCTGCGGTCGGTGCCCGGCTTCGTGGACCGGCTACGGCGCACGGTCGACGCGATCGACACCCGTGGCGTGGCGGCCACCCTGCGCAGTCAGTTGGCCGAGAACCGGCAGGAGTTGGTCGGACGGTGAACCGCGCCCGACTTGTCATTTTCCGGCGATTCGACCCCGCTGCTTTCACCACCGTCTTGTGCGACGCCGACGGCAACCTGTTCCCTTCAGAGGAGCCGGCCTTCGCCGCTTCGGTGACCGTGACGAACAATTTCGTGGCGCGTTACGGGATCACCGCACGCTACAGCGCAGAGGAGCTACTCGCGCAGACGACCGGCAAGAATTTCCGCACCACAGCGGTAGACCTCGCGGTACAGGGCGGCGTACCGATCGAGGCGACCCTCGCACAAGGGCGCCCGCGCGCCGTGATCGCCACTCGAAAAGATGTCATCGCCGGGCGCGCCTTGACAGCTGAGGAGCTCGACCACTGGGTGCGGCGTGAACGTGATTGCGTCACCGCCCATCTGGGGGCCGTGCTGTGTCCTGACGCCCGCGTGCAGGAAGCGCTGCACGCGCTCAACTCACGGTACGGGCTGGCCGCGGTCAGTTCCAGCGCGTCCAAGCGCCTTGACGCGTGTTTTACTGCCACCGGCCTGGATTCGTTGATACCCGCGGAGGTGCGGTTCAGTGCGGAGGACTCGCTACCGGTTCCGACCAGCAAGCCGGACCCGGCGGTGTACTTGTTTTCGGGTGAGGTGCTGAGTCTCGAATCGGCGCAAGGAGTGGCGGTCGAAGATTCGGTTCCCGGAGTCATGTCAGCTGTGGCAGCCGGTTTCGTCACGATCGGGAACCTGATGTTCGTATCACCTGAGGAGCGGCGTCATCGGACGATCCAGCTCGTCGAAGCCGGTGCGAGCGCGGTCGCCAATTGCTGGCAGGTTATCGCCGAGCATCTCCTCGAGCCCGGGCGGTCTTCGCCGACGACGCCTGGGCGGATGGCCACCTCTCGCTCGGGAACGCCCTAGCAACCGAGAACCGACGCTGGTTCGGTTACGTGAGGGGCACGGATCCAGTGGGTCGGTCGTCCGGGTCGACCGCCGGGCTGGCGACGAGCGGGACGTCTTCACCGGCCTGCGCATCAGCGGTAGGCGTGGCGCCTGCAGCGGCGGCCGGGGCCTCTCCGGCGGTCCTGCCGGCTTCTTCAGTAGTGGCCAGCACCCGCTTCCGAACCAGGAACCAGCCACCGATGAGCGTGGGCACGCCGAGCACCAGCGTCCCGATGATCCAGGGTCCCCGTTCCTCGTCGACCATCATCAGCACCAGCACGCCGGCCAGAAAAGCCAGTGTGGCATAGCTGCTGTAGGGCGTCAGCGGCATCTGAAATTGCGGCCGCTGAATCACCCCCGCCTTCGCCAGCCGGAAGAGCCGAAGTTGGCACAAGATGATTGTCGCCCAAGCCGCCAGAATGCCCAAAGCGGCGATGTTGAGCACGATTTCAAAGGCCTGGTTGGGATTGACCGCATTGAGCACGACGCCGAACAACCCGATCATGCTGGTGAGCAGGATGCCGCCGTACGGCACACCGTTTCTCGACATCAGCGCGGTGAACTTTGGGCCGCTGCCGTTGATCGCCATCGAGCGCAGGATCCGGCCAGTGGAATACAGTCCGGCGTTCAAGCTGGAGAACGCGGCGGTGAGCACCACCACGTTCATCAAGGTGCCGGCGCCGCCGAAGCCGATCTTGGAGAAGAACGTCACGAACGGGCTCTCGTGCTCTGTGTAGGCGGTGTAGGGCAGCAGCAACGCCAGCAGGACCACCGACCCGACATAGAAGATCGCGATGCGGGCCACCACTGAATTGATGGCGCGCGGCATGATCTTCTCCGGCTCCGCCGTTTCCCCGGCGGCGGTGCCGACCAGCTCGACGGCGGCGTAGGCGAAGACCACGCCAGAAGTGACGAGCACCAACGGCAGCAGGCCGGTCGGCAGGAAACCGCTGTGGTTCGTCCAGAGGCCCAACCCGGTCTGTTGACCGTCGACCGGGATGCGACCGGCCAAGAACACCGCTCCGACCACCAGGAACGTCACCAGCGCCAGCACCTTGACCAGCGCCGCCCAAAACTCCAGCTCGCCAAAGGCCTTGACCGAGATCATGTTCACGGTTACCACCGCCACCAGGGCGACCAGTGCGATCGTCCACTGCGGAACCACCTGGAACGACTTCCAATAGTGGAAGTACTTCGCGATCGCGGTGCTGTCGACGATCCCCGTCATCGCCCAGTTCAGGAAATACATCCAGCCGGCGACGAAGGCGGCTTTTTCCCCGAAGAACTCGCGGGCGTACGACACGAATGAACCGGACGAGGGGCGATGCAACACCAACTCGCCGAGCGCCCGCAAGATCAGGAAGACGAAAGCGCCGCAGACCCCGTACACCAGGAACAGCCCTGGGCCGGCCGACGCCAGCCGGCCTCCCGCGCCCAGGAAAAGCCCGGTCCCGATGGCGCCGCCGATGGCGATCATCTGCAGCTGGCGGCGACCCAGGTCATGGTGGTAACCGGAGTCCTCGCGAGCCAGCGAGCTGGTGTTGCCGACGGGTGAAGGTGTGCTGGGCGGCGATGGCATCGAGTTCCTTGTGTCGTGGTTACGCGGTGCTGCGCGGGCACACCCGAAGATTGGATGCGAGGCTATAGCACTTGCTCGACCCCCCTGCGGGAAGTTGCATGAATTTTTCACGGCAGTGACGCCGCGGTTCATCCTGGCTGCTGCCGGACGCCCCGGTCTGTCAGCGCCGTGAGCATGATCGGTCTGGGAACAAATTCGACCTTGCTGCCGTTGAGCCGGTCGACAACTTGAGTGAACCCAGCTCAACCCCTGAGTTGACAGCACCACGTCGTAAAGGCAGTCTTGAGCGGGGTGCACTCAGCATAGTGCAGTAACAACGCTCGATTATTGAGGAGGAATCACTATGGCTCGTGCGGTCGGAATCGACCTCGGGACCACCAACTCCGTCGTGTCGGTCCTGGAGGGCGGTGACCCCGTCGTCGTCGCCAACTCCGAGGGCTCCCGCACGACCCCGTCCGTCGTCGCGTTCGCACGCAACGGTGAAGTGCTTGTCGGTCAGCCCGCCAAGAACCAGGCGGTGACCAACGTTGACCGCACCATCCGGTCGGTCAAGCGGCACATCGGCACGGACTGGTCCGTCGAGATCGACGGCAAGAAGTACACCGCCCAAGAGATCAGCGCCCGCGTCTTGCAGAAGCTGAAGCGCGACGCTGAGGCGTACTTGGGTGAGGACATCACCGACGCGGTCATCACCGTGCCCGCCTACTTCAACGACGCTCAGCGTCAGGCGACTAAAGAGGCCGGCCAAATCGCCGGTCTCAACGTGTTGCGCATCGTCAACGAGCCGACCGCGGCCGCACTGGCCTACGGGCTCGACAAGGGCGAGACCGAGCAGACCATCCTGGTCTTCGACCTTGGCGGCGGCACGTTCGACGTCTCGCTGCTGGAGATCGGTGAGGGTGTCGTCGAGGTCCGCGCGACCTCCGGTGACAACCACCTCGGCGGCGACGACTGGGACCAGCGCGTCGTCGACTGGCTGGTAGAGAAGTTCAAGGGCACCAGCGGCATCGACCTGACCAAGGACAAGATGGCTATGCAGCGGCTGCGGGAAGCGGCCGAGAAGGCCAAGATCGAGCTGTCGTCTTCGGCCAGCACCTCGATCAACCTGCCCTACATCACCGTCGACGCGGACAAGAACCCGCTCTTTCTCGACGAGCAGCTCAGCCGCGCGGAGTTCCAGCGCATCACCCAGGATCTGCTGGACCGCACGCGCAGCCCGTTCCAGCAGGTGATCAAGGACGCCGGAATCTCGGTGTCGGAGATCGACCACGTGGTGCTGGTGGGTGGTTCCACCCGCATGCCCGCGGTGACCGATCTGGTCAAGGAGCTGACCGGCGGCAAGGAGCCGAACAAGGGCGTCAACCCCGACGAGGTCGTGGCAGTGGGTGCCGCGCTGCAGGCCGGTGTGCTCAAGGGTGAGGTGAAAGACGTTCTGCTGCTTGATGTCACACCGTTGAGCCTGGGTATCGAAACC
>NZ_JBARMY010000010.1:0-7492 GCF_049802695.1 Mycobacterium sp. | reverse complement strand
TGCTCGTTCCCCGGGTACTGCCGGCCGGCCGCGGTGATGACCGCGGCGACGCGCCGCCGTCCAAGGTCCCGTTGTGGTCGCTGTTACTGCTGGGATCGGCCGCATTGGGGGTCTCCGTCGCCGAGGTCCCGCAGAAGCTCCCAGTGATGATCGGGCTGCTGCTGATCAGCGTCGTGCTGGTCGCGGTGTTCCTGGTCCTCGACCGGCGGGTGTCAGTGACGGTGCTGCCGCCCAGCGTGTTCGGTGCCGGTCCGCTGAAGTGGATCTACGTCACTATGGGGCTGTTGATGGGCGTGGCGATGATCGACATGTACGTCCCGCTGTTCGGCCAACGGCTGGCCCACCTCAGCCCGGTGGCCGCCGGGTTCCTCGGTGCTGCCCTCGCTGTCGGCTGGACGCTCGGCGAGCTGGTCAGCGCGTCGCTCAACGACAAACAGTTGATCGTCCGCGTCGTCGCCGCCGGACCGCTGGTGATGGCGTCGGGCCTGGCGTTGTGTGCGCTCACCCAAGTCGACAACGCCACCCGCGGCATGGTCGCGCTGTGGGTATTCGGGCTGCTGATCAGCGGCACCGGGATTGGGATGGCTTGGCCGCACCTGTCGGCCTGGGCGATGGAGACCGCCGCCGACACCGCAGAAGACGGCGCGGCGGCCGCCGCGATCAACACGGTGCAGCTGATCTCCGGCGCCTACGCCGCGGGACTGGCCGGCGTCGTGGTGAACGCCGCCGGCCGCGGTGACGCCAGCCCGGCACGCTTGCTGTTCACGGTGTTCGCCGGCCTCGGCGCCGTCGGCGCGTTGGCGTCCTACCGTGCCGGCCGAGGACGGCGCTATCGATGACGCGAGAAGCAGCGTTCAGCGGACGGACTTGACGACCTGGGCGCGGTGGAACTGCCAGCGCTCGACGATTCTGAATCCGAGTTCACCGGCGAACCGGTAGGCGGGCGCGTGACCCAGGACCCGCCCGGGCACCAGGGATCGGCCAACTTGACGGTCCGGTAGCGTCTTGTCGCGGCCGGAAACCGTCCAGACAGTGCCGCACTTGTCGAGCTGAGCGGTGACCAGCCAGACCGCCACATGTCCGTCCCACAGGGTGCCGCGGTCGGCTGCCCGGGCTCCCCGGCCGACATCGATCAGCGGGCGGAAGGCCGCCGGGCGAGTCGCCACCAACGCGCGGATCGGGCCGGGCGCCCAGAAGACGGTGTTGTCGATCAGCAGGCAATCCCCGGGCACCGCGTGCGCGGCGACAACGTCGGCCACCTGGCTGTAGTCCCAACCTTCTTTGGCGTACCGGGTGCGTTGCGAGAAGAGGTAGGTGGGCGCGGCGGCGACGGCGAGCACGGCGAGCACAACAACGACGGCCCACCGCTTGCCGGCGACGGTGACGATGCACACGGCCAGCACCGCAGCCATCGCCGGGGCGGTGAAGAACAGGTAGCGCGGGAAGTAAACCGGCTTGCTGACCGCCGAATAGATGATGCTGACCGCGGTGGGCAGCACCATCCACGCGATGCACACCAGCAGCAGCCGCCGGGTCTCGCCGCCGGGCCCGCCGGCACCGGCCAGTCGGGCCACGCCGGCGGCGACGATGACCAGGCCGGCGATGATCGCGAACGGGACGCTGTTCTCGAAATACTGGTGCTGCACGACGTCGATGACGTTGTGCCAGTTGACCCGAAAGATCCAGCCGACCTGATAGATCTGGCCGTGCGCGAAGATCATGAACGGCGTCATGACGCCCATCGCGACGGCTGAGGTGACGGCCCACCAGCCGGCCGCGGACTTGCCGGGCCGGATCACCGGCAGCACGGCTGCGTACACCACGACCAGCAGCGCGAGGTTGAGGTTGACCAGCACCGAAAGCAGCAGAGCCAGCGCGTAGGACAGCCACAGCCAAGGCCGGTTGCGTCGCAAAGCGGCGATCAGCAGCACCGTGAGCCAGACCGCGGCGGCTGCCGAAAGTGCGTAGGGACGGGCTTCCACGCCAGCCCAGGTGGTGCGGGGCAGGACGGCGAAGACGCCACCGGCGCACACCGCGGTGGCGCGGGTGGAGAACTGCCTGGTGAAGACCGCAGTGCCGGCAGCGGCGGCACCGACTGCAAGGCAACTGGGAACGCGAGACCAGAACTCCGTCGGCGGGAACAAAGCGAACCAGCCATGCATCACCAGGTAGTACAAGCCGTGTACGGCATCGATGTGGCCCAGCAGTTGCCATAGCTGCGGCAATGAGCGACTGGCCGACGCCGAGATCGTTGCGCCTTCGTCAAACCACAGCGATGGCCGGCAGGCCCCGGCGCCGCTGATCACAGCGGCCAGCGCGGCGATCGCCAGCGGGTCCGCTATTCTTCCGGGACGGCGATGCCGAAGCATCGGATCGCTGGCGATCGCCTCCGCGGTTGGTTCTGCGAGTGTCGAGGCGGGCATGATGGTTGTCACTGTAGGGCTCCTGTAGTGAGGCTCATTACCGCTGCGGACCCCTGATTGATCGCGTCGTGGCGGGGGTCGCCAGGCGCATAGCTAGCCCGATCGGCAACCAGACCGGCACTATCCTGCGTCACAACGACTTTCGTGCCAACAGACACGCTTACGCCGCCCGGCTCACAACGAAGTCGTTCGCCGGCGCGCCGGTCTCAGGCCAGGCCCACCCGCGGGCCACGCTACCGGTGTGTCGCACAATCCAACCCTCCGCATCCGGGGAAGCGATACTGTCTTTGGTTGGCGGAGCAACCGACACTTGGAGGGTAAATGAGCGCCTATCAGACCGTGGTGGTAGGAACGGACGGCTCCGACTCGTCCCTGCGCGCGGTAGACCGGGCCGGCGCACTCGCCGGCGCAAACGCGAAGCTGTTCGTCGCGTCGGCCTATCTGCCCCACGGTGACGATTCGCGGGCCGCAGACATCCTCAAAGGCGAGAGTTACAAGGTGGCGGGCAGCGCTCCCATCTACGCGATTCTGCGTGAGGCCAAAGACCGGGCCCGCGCCGCGGGCGCCGGGAACATCGAAGAACGGGCCGTCGTCGGCGCCCCGGTCGACGCGCTCGTTGGACTGGCCGAGGAGGTTTCGGCTGATCTGCTGGTCGTCGGAAACGTCGGCCTCAACACGATCGCGGGCCGGCTGCTGGGATCTGTGCCAGCCAACGTGTCCCGCCGGGCGAAGGTCGACGTCCTGATCGTGCACACTTCGCCCTGAGCTGCCCGATCCAGCTGACTCAGCGCCACACCCGCTACGGGCTAATCAGGGCGTGCCGCGTCAGCTGAAAGGTTCGCGTCAGCCCGGCCGGTCGCGTCGTGAGCGTCACTTCCACCGCTCCACCGGCCGTGACGATGTAACGCTCTTCGACGTCCGGCCCGTCGTCGCGGCGGTCGACCGGGCGACGGGCGAGATCCGCCTCCTGATGCAGATCCGGGTCGAAGGGAAACCAGACCGGATCGTAGGGCGTAACGTCGCCGTCCGGCCGGTCGCCGGAGAGGCGGCTGCACTCGATGAACCGGAAGTGGCCGATGTTGTGTGCTGCCCGGTAGGTCCGGTTGACGACGACCGGCGGTTGATTGTTGGCCGGCAGCGTGATCCCTTTGGGCAAGATCGGGTCGAAGGTGACGTCCTGACCGGCGTGCGCTTCGCGGAAGACGCCGAAATGCCGTGAGAGCTGGTCCGATAACTCAAAGCCGGACTCTTTGTCGAGGAAACCGGCGAGGCCGATAGCGGTCGCGGCGAACGGGTGCGGCGACCGTTTGACCCGCTTGTCGTCGAACGATGTGCGCAGCATGCGTGCGACCAGCGGAAAGCTTCCAGCTCCACCGACCACGTAAATGCCGGCCACCTCCGACCAGTCCACGTCACCGGCCACCTCACCGTCGAGGTCACCGTCGTCGCGGCCCGGGTCACGCAGGACCCGCCCCAGCACCTGTGCGGTCTTGTCGATGAGGGGGGCACAGACGGCGTACACGTCCTCGATCGCACAGCAGAACGGCGGCCGGTCGACCGCCGACAGGTCGACCAGGAAGCGACGGGTGTTCGGGCCGACTGCTTCTTTGCGGGTTGCGCACTCCTCCAGCAGCACTTCGCGGCTGGCGGCGTCCAGCCGGCGAAGATGGGCAGATTTGCGGACGAGCTTCAGAATCGCCTCGTCGAAATCGTCGCCACCGAGGCGCTGAATGCCTTCGCTGGCGACAACCTCGTTCAGCCGTCCGGTCATCTTCAGCAGTGACGCGTCGAACGTGCCGCCACCCAGGTCATAAATCAGGACGTATTCGCGCCTGGTCGTGATGGTCGAGCGGTATCGGTGGGCGTACTCGAAGCCGGCCGCGGACGGTTCATTGAGCAACGCCACCACCTCGAAGCCCGCTTCGGTGAAGGCGTCCATGGTCAGGAAGCGCTGCGCGCTCGAGGCGTTGGCCGGGACACTGACCGCGGCCTGGACACGTTCGCCCGGGCTCAGGTCGGCGTTCGAGCGATGCTGCAGATCGCTCCGCAGCTGAGCCAGGAAGCGGGTGAAAAGCTCGGCCAGCCGGTAGGAGCGCCCACCCAACTCGACTTCGGTCCGCGGCCCGGCGTCGTTGAGCAGCCGTTTGAAGGATCGCAACAGCGACCAGCCCGGCTCGCGGCGGACAGCGGCCGCTTCCACACCGAAGCGAAGTTCGCCAGCGGCATTGGCAGCGATCAGCGACGGCCAGGTGTCGAGACCCTCGAACGACGCGACGGGGTAGTTGCCCCGGTCGACGACCGCAACAACGGTGTGCGTGGTGCCGAAGTCGATGCCGACCTTCATCCCGCAAAGCTTAGGGGCAGCAGGGCGTTTCGACTGGCTTACCAGCCGCGTTCCCGCCAGTCTTTTAAGTTGGGCCGCTCGGCGCCCAGCGTCGTGTCGTCGCCGTGTCCGGGGTAGACGACGGTCGAGTCGGCGTAGACGTCGAACACCCGGCTGGTGACGTCGGCCAGCAGCTGGGTGAAGTCGCCGGGCTGCCACGTCTTGCCCACCCCGCCGGGGAACAGGCAGTCCCCGGTGAACAGCTGCGTGGCGTCACCGGCGCCGGGGCCGTCCAGCGCCAGCGCGATCGACCCGGGCGTGTGGCCGCGCAAGTGGATGACGTCGAAGGTCAGCTCGCCGACCTGCACGGTGTCGCCGTGACTGAGCAGACGGTCGGGTTTGACCGGCAGCGGCTTGGCGTCGATCTCGTGCGCAGCGGTCGGCGCGCCGGTGGCCGCGGCCAGCGCTTCCAGTGCCTGCCAGTGATCGAAGTGCTGGTGGCTGGTAACGATCAACGACACTTTCGGAGCGTGTTGCCGCACCAGCCCGATGAGGACGTCGGCGTCGTTGGCGGCATCGATCAGCAGGGTTTCGCCCGTTCGGGAACATGTGACCAGGTAGGCGTTGTTGTCCATCGGGCCCACCGAAACCTTGACGATGGTCGCGCCCGGCAGGGTGCGCCGCGCCGCATTGCCCGGCTCGACGTGGCCGGTGTAGTTGTCGTCGACGAGAGTCATTTGGCGCCACTCCTCAAATCCGGCGAGTCATACCGGTCACGGTACTGGCCGACGGATGGCTGTCGGCACGGGCACATAGCATGGGAACGACGTCTGAAGATGAGCGAGAAGGAACCCGGTGGCTGACCGCCTGATCGTCAAAGGTGCGCGTGAGCACAACCTGCGCGGTGTCGACCTTGACCTGCCGCGCGACGCGATGATCGTCTTCACCGGCCTATCCGGGTCGGGGAAGTCGTCGCTGGCGTTCGACACCATCTTCGCCGAGGGCCAGCGGCGTTACGTGGAGTCGCTGTCGGCCTATGCCCGCCAATTCCTCGGCCAGATGGACAAGCCGGACGTCGACTTCATCGAGGGGCTGTCCCCGGCGGTGTCGATCGACCAGAAGTCGACCAACCGAAACCCCCGGTCCACCGTCGGGACCATCACCGAGGTGTACGACTACCTCCGGCTCCTGTACGCGCGCGCCGGCTCCCCGCACTGCCCGGTGTGCGGCCACCGGATCGCCCGCCAGACGCCGCAACAAATCGTCGACCAGGTGCTGGCGATGCCGGAAGGCACCCGGTTCCAGGTGCTGGCCCCGGTGGTGCGCACCCGCAAGGGCGAGTTCGTCGATCTGTTCGAGAAGCTGAACAGTCAGGGGTACAGCCGGGTGCGGGTCGACGGTGTGGTGCACCCGCTGACCGACCCGCCGAAGCTGAAGAAGCAGGAGAAGCATGACATCGAAGTGGTGGTCGACCGGCTGACCGTCAAGGCGAGCGCAAAACAGCGGCTCACCGATTCGGTGGAGACCGCGCTGAACCTGGCGGACGGCATCGTCGTGCTCGAGTTCGTCGACCATGAGCACGACGCCCACAACCGCGAACAGCGGTTCTCCGAGAAACTGGCCTGCCCCAACGGCCATTCGCTGGCCGTCGACGACCTCGAACCGCGGTCGTTCTCGTTCAACTCACCCTATGGCGCCTGCCCGGAATGCAGCGGATTGGGGATCCGCAAAGAGGTCGATCCCGATTTGGTCGTGCCCGACCCGGAGCTCACCTTGGCGGAGGGCGCCGTGGCGCCGTGGTCGATGGGCCACACCGCCGACTACTTCACCCGGATGATGGCCGGCCTCGGTGACGCGATGGGTTTCAACGTCGACACTCCGTGGCGCAAGCTGCCCGCCAAAGCGCGCAAGGCGATTCTGGAGGGCTGCGACGAGCAGGTGCACGTCCGGTACCGCAACCGGTACGGCCGCACCCGGTCCTACTACGCCGACTTCGAAGGCGTCATGGCGTTCCTGCAGCGCAAGATGCAGCAAACCGAGTCCGAGCAGATGAAGGAACGCTACGAGGGCTTCATGCGGGACGTGCCGTGCCCGGTGTGCGAGGGTACGCGGCTCAAACCGGAGATCTTGGCGGTGACGCTGACGGCTGGGGACCGCGGCGCCAAATCCATTGCCGAGGTGTGCGACCTGTCGATCTCCGAATGCGCGGACTTCCTGGCCGCGTTGACACTGGGCACTCGCGAGACGGCGATCGCCGGGCAGGTGCTCAAAGAGATTCAGTCGCGGCTCGGCTTCCTGCTCGACGTCGGACTTGAATACCTGTCCCTCTCGCGCGCAGCCGCCACATTGTCCGGCGGTGAGGCGCAACGGATCCGGCTGGCCACCCAGATCGGTTCCGGATTGGTCGGCGTGCTCTACGTGCTCGACGAGCCGTCGATCGGTCTGCATCAGCGTGACAACCGCCGGCTCATCGAAACCCTCACCCGGCTGCGGGATCTGGGCAACACGCTGATCGTCGTCGAACACGACGAGGACACCATCGCGCATGCCGACTGGGTCGTCGACATCGGCCCGGCCGCCGGTGAGCACGGTGGCCAGATCGTGCACAGCGGTACCTATCACGAGTTGCTGCGCAACAAGGACTCGATCACCGGCGCGTACCTGTCCGGCGCCGAATCCATCGCGGTGCCGGCCATTCGGCGCCCGATAGACCGGCGGCGACGGCTGACGGTCGTTGGCGCCCGCG
>NZ_JBARMY010000009.1:0-1649 GCF_049802695.1 Mycobacterium sp. | reverse complement strand
GACATAGACGACGAGCGCGGCGAAGGACAACGAAACGAAGCGCCGGACAAATGCCTTCCAGTCCTCCCGATTGCGCAGCCACAGCAACCCGGCGACCACGTAGGGAACGATGAAGAACGACATGTAGACCGTGCTGATGATCACCTCCCACCAGGGCGGCTGGGGCAGTTTCAAGCGCTCCTGCAACCAGACGGTGGGAATCGATCCGAAGAACATCCAGCGCTCCACCTGCGGTTGCAGCCGCCACAACGTTGGTGTCCCGACAAAGGTGGCCGCATGCCGGCTCACGTCGTACAACAGCAGGACCAGCGCGAACGGCAGCCAGTCGCGAACGACCATGATCGTCCTGCGGCCGCGGCCGATGCTGGCTGCGATCAGTCCGGTCGCGATGTAGACCAACAGCAGTTCCCGGTTGAATGCGAGTCCGCCGGTGCATGTCCGGTACCCCACGACAAGCGCCCAGATGAGGACCGCGGCGCGGCGGGCCAGGGTGAGTCGACGCTCGCGTGCCGTCCGGATGGGTTCGCCAGTGGAATCCCGGTCGACGTCGACGCTTCGATATGCCGTCAATGACACCTGAGCAGACTCCTGATCCGGGAAATGCTGCCTAAACCGTGGGGGCTGGGTACCGCGAGCCGACGCTGAACATGCCAGATCAACCTGTGAATTGAAATCGCAGAATCAACGGTCGGGGGAACGCTGAACGTGGTCAGGACAAGATAACCACAGGTGTCAGCGAATTGAACGCCGGGTGAGCGGCGGTTCGCGGGACAACCGATTCACAGGCGTGAGCGGCCTCACGGCGAAGAGAACGCTCGCACCGTGTCGATGGTGTCGGCTTCGGCCGGCGGCTTGTCGTCCCGGTAGCGCAGGACCCGGGCGAACCGCAGGGCCAGGCCGCCCGGGTAGCGCGTCGACCGTTGCACGCCGTCGAAGGCGATTTCGACCACCTGCTCCGGCTTCAGTGGCACGACATGACCGTCGGTCGGGCCGTCGGCGAGTTCGTGGAACCGCTTGGTCTGCCAGTCCAGCATGGCGTCGGTCATGCCTTTGAAGGTCTTGCCGAGCATCACATAGCCACCGGTGTCCGGGTCACGCGCGCCGAGGTGGATGTTGGACAGCTTGCCGTGACGCCGCCCGGAGCCCCACTCCGCGGCCAGCACCACCAGGTCGAGGGTGTGCACCGGTTTGACCTTGAGCCAACCGGCGCCGCGACGGCCCGCTTCGTACGGCGCGGTCGGCGACTTGGCCATCACTCCTTCGTGGCCGGCGGCCAGCGTCGTCTTGAGGAAATCTGCCGCAGCGGTCGGGTCTGCGGTGATCAGGCGATCGACTCGGTTTGGCGCCGGCACCCGCCGGTCGAGTGCGGCGATCCGTTCGCTGGTCGGCGCGTCGAGCAGGTCAACGCCTTCGCAGCGCAGGATGTCGAAGAAGAACACCGACAGTGGCTGCGCGGCGCGGGCCGCCGCGATGTCGACCGACCGCCCGAACCGCGACGCGGTGACCTGGAAGGGCTGCGGGCGGTTGTCGGGCGTCAGCGCGATCGCCTCGGCGTCGGCGATCAGCTCGTCGACCGGGAGCGCTCGCGTCGCCTCGACCACTTCAGGCAGCCGCGCGGTGACGTCGTCGAGGCTTCGGGTGTAGACGGT
>NZ_JBARMY010000008.1:0-5645 GCF_049802695.1 Mycobacterium sp. | reverse complement strand
GACGGCAGATCCGAACCGGTGGTGAAGACCACCGGGCCTGCGTCGGGCGGGGTCTGCACCGAGCGGGCCCGCACTGCTCCGATGCTCAGGCTTCCGCTGGCGCCGTTCGCCGGGTCGAGGTCCGCATCGTAGGTGGCGCAGTCCAGCGTGACTCCAGGAGCGGCCGGCACCGCGGCGTCGGAGAACGAGCGTGCCGTGCAGTCATGCCAGGACAGGTCGTTTTTGGGCGCTGCGACGGGCGGAGGACCACTGGGCGGCGGCGTGGTCGGGACCGCGCCCTTGTGGCGGCCGGAGTTGGTCGCGAAATGTGGGTTGGCGGCCAGCACGGGAACGCAACCGGCCAGCAACGCGGTCGCCGCGAGGAGGATCGTCGCGGACGTGGCGGGCCGGCTCATGCGACCACACTAGCGAGCGGCGCTGGGCCGGCTTCGCACGTAGCGGGTGTACAGATAACCGGACTCATCGGTCAGGATATGCGCGCAGCGCATGCGGGTGAGCACCTGACCGGGACCGGAAGCGATGCGCGGCCCGGTTCCGCCGACCAGGCATGGCGCGATCGTCAGACAGAGTTCGTCGAGCAGATCGTCGTCGACGAAGGCGCTGAGCAAAGTAGGTCCGCCCTCGGTGAGCACCCGGCTCAGTCCGCGGGCGGCCAGCGCCGCCAAGAGAGCGGAGAGGTCGACCCGGAGGGCTTCGTCGCCCGAGCAGTCGACGACGTCGGCCAGGCCGGAAAGGCGGTCGCGGATCGCGTCGGCTGCCGCGGCGCAGGTGAGCACCAGCGGCGGCACCTCGGTGTGGGTGAACACCGGCAA
Source organism: Mycobacterium sp. (assembly GCF_049802695.1). GTDB lineage: Bacteria > Actinomycetota > Actinomycetes > Mycobacteriales > Mycobacteriaceae > Mycobacterium. Next base: position 4,833 of record NZ_JBARMY010000008.1, on the reverse strand, counting down.
GTCGTGGTCGAGCCGACCGGACACGGTGACGATCGCCAGCTGCGGCACTTCGCTTTGTCCCCGGGCCTGGCGATGTCGCCGCTCCCCGGCGGACAGCCGGGCACCGCCGTAGCTTTCGGCCCGGACGGTGCCGGCGCCCACCACGATGACGTCGGCGAGGGAGCGCAACAGGTTGAACAATGCGCGGTCGCCGGGTCCGCCGAGTGCGCCCGTGGTCCCGTCGACGCTGGCACCGCCGTCCAGGCTGGTGATGAAGTTGGCCCGGACCCACACCCGCTGAGGGGCGTCCGGATACCCGTAGAGTTCCGGCAGCTCGCCGTCGCCGATGTCGCGTACCGACCCGAGCAGCTGCAGGGGTGTTGCGGCGGCGGGGTCAGTCATGTGCTCGATTGCAGCACGTCGCCGGCGTGCCTGTCTGCAGGCCCCGATCACAGCGGGCGGACCATGACATAGTCGTGCTCGAAGTGCCCGCCCAGACGAAACGTCCTGTTGCCGGTGACCGTGAAGCCGTGCTTCGAGTAAAACCGTTGTGCCCGTGCGTTCTTCTGGTTGACCCCCAGCCACACGCAGCCGGCGTTCGCGTCAGCGGCAGCAGCCAGCGCATGCTCCATCAACGCCGCCGACACCCCGGCCCCATGTTCGTCGGGCACCACGTACATCTTCGAAAGTTCGATGGCCGGGCGGATTTTGACAGCTTGCGCAATGTCGTTGTCGTCGGCGACGCCGTGCACCAGCATGGTGTAGCCGACGATCCGGTTGTTGTGGTGTGCGGTCAGGACCACGCGGGCCGGGTCGGTCAGATAGTCCACGAATCGGGCGACGGACAGGTTGGCGTCGATGAACGCGGCGATGTTCTCGGCACTGACCGACGGCGGACATGCCAGCGGAAACGTGTGGGCGGCGAGGGCGGCCAACTCTTCGGCGTCGACGGAATCCGCGGCAGCAATCCGCACGGCCAGCACGGGAGTCCACGGTAGCCGGATGCGATCCGTCAGTCGTTGCCTCCGCCGAGCGACTCCAGCATGTCGATGAGGTCCGTCTCGACGCGATGCTTGTTCAGGCCCGCCCGGTGCAGCGGTCCGCCGCCTTCTTCGAGTTCGAGCAGCGCGAGCAACAAATGTTTTTCAGGCGCGAGGTGTGACTCAGTTGTTACACCGCCGCCGCCCAGGGCAAAGCGACGAAACGTATCGTCAACATTCCGCGCATACGCTCGGCAAACAACGACGGCGCGCAGGTCTTGGGAGGAAGCAGTATGGACGTGCTGCAGAAGGCGTTCGTCGTTCCGGTCAGCAACGCCCTCTACAGCTACGTTCTCATCTACTTGCTCATTGGTGCCGGCATCTATTTCACGGTGCGGACCCGTTTTGTCCAGTTTCGATACTTCGGCCGGATGTTGCGCCAATTACGCCGGTCCGGCAGCCAGGAGGGCGGAATCTCGTCGTTTCAGGCGTTCTGCGTCGGGCTGGCGGCGCGGGTGGGCGTCGGCAACATCGCCGGGGTTGCGATCGCGCTGACCGTCGGAGGACCCGGTGCGGTGTTCTGGATGTGGGTGGCGGCGGCCTTCGGCATGGCGACCGCGTTGATCGAAGCCACCCTTGCCCAGATCTTCAAAGTTCGGTCTGATGATGGGGCTTTCCGGGGCGGCCCGGCGTACTACATCCAGCGGGGGCTGGGCTCACGCGCGGGCGGGGTGTTCTTCGCCGTACTACTGGTCTTCTGCTCCGGCGTCGCGTTCAACATGGTCGAGGCCAATGCGATCAGCGATGTTATGCACAGTTCGCATCATGTCGGAGTGGGTTGGACGGCGGTGGCGCTGATCGCGTTGGCGGCGCCGATCGTGTTCGGCGGAGTGCGCAGCGTGGCCCGGCTCGCCGGAGTCGTCCTGCCCGTCGTAGCGCTGGCGTATGCGTTGCTGGCTACGGTGGTGGTGGCGGTCAACATCACCAACCTGCCGAGCGTGTTCGGCGAGATCATCGGTGGTGCCTTCGGAATCCGCCCGATGGCAGGGGGGTTCGCCGGCGGCATCGCGGTCGCCATGCTTAACGGGGTCAGGCGCGGCCTGTTCGCGAACGAGGCGGGGATGGGCAGTGCACCCAACGTCGCGGCCACCGCGACCGTGTCACATCCGGTCGAGCAGGGTCTGATCCAGTCGCTGGGGGTGTTCGTCGACACCATGGTGGTCTGCACGGCGACGGCGTTCATCGTGTTGGTGTCCGGCCCCGCGGTCTACGATCCTGCGCATCCCGGCGCCGTCACCGGCGCGAGCCTGACTCAGTCCGCGGTGGCCGCCGGGCTGGGCTCGTGGACCACCGGTTTGATGACCGCGGTGGTGTTCATCTTCGGGTTCTCCGCTGTGCTCGGTGATTACGTATGTGCGGAGGGCAACCTGCTCTTCTTGGGCGGCCGGCGCCGGGTGATCACCGCGCTGAAAGTGTCGACGCTGATCTCAATCGGTCTCGGCGCGGTGTTGAAGCTGATGTTCGTCTGGGCGCTCGCCGATTTGGGAATGGCGCTGATGGCGATCGTCAACCTGGTGGCGATCTGCCTGCTGGGCAGGTGGGCGTTCGCCGCGCTGAAGGATTTCCAACGCCAATCAAAGGCCGGCGACGATCCGGTGTTCGTGGCTGACGAGGCCGATCTGCCGGGTGTTCTCGACGGCAACGTATGGCAGCGACCGGCGCGCGCGCCGGTCAGCGACGGGCTGAGCAGTGCCCCGCCACCGGTCACGGCCGTCGGCTAGCGGATAGTCACTTTCCGCCGGATCCCGCGGTGTAAGAGGCGGCCCCGGTGCCGGCGAGGCGTCCGCCGTCGACGATCAGGTACTCCTCGCGGATCTGCCGGCCGGCGAACCAATCCTCCAGGATCTCTCGGGTGCCGGCGGCGTAACGTGCCTGCGCGGACAGCGTCGTGCCCGACACGTGCGGCGTCATCGCCTGGTGAGGCATGGTTCGCCACGGATGATCGGCCGGTGGTGGCTGCGGGTACCAGACGTCACCGGCGTAGCCGGCGAGCTGACCGCTCTCCAACGCTGCCACGATCGCGTCGCGTACGCAGATCTCGGCGCGGGCGGTGTTGACGATGTACGAGCCGCGCCGCATGGACGCCAGCAGTTGCTCGTCGAACAGGCGGTAAGTCTGCGGATGCAGCGGTGCGTGAATGGACAACACGTCGACCGCGCGGGCCAGCGACTGCACGTCGGGATGGAATGTCAGATCGAGTTCTTGTTCGACTGCGGTGGGCAGCCGGCGGCGGTCGGTGTAATGCAGGTTGACATCGAACGGCGCGAGGCGGCGCAGCACCGCCTGGCCGATCCGTCCGGCGGCCATGATTCCGACGTCGAAACCCTCCAAATCATAGGCGCGTTCGACACAGTCGGCGATGTTCCAACCATCGATTGCGTACTGATGGGACGGAACGAAGTTGCGTACCAACGCCAGAATCTGCATCACGGTGTGCTCGGCGACGCTGATGCTGTTGCTGAAGGTGACCTCGGTGACGGTGACGTCGTGGGCGATCGCCGCGTCGATGTCGACGTGATCAGAACCGATTCCGGCGGTGACCGCCAGCTTGAGATTCGGCGCTTTGGCGATCCGCTCCGCGGTCAAATATGCCGGCCAAAAAGGCTGCGAGATAACAATTTCCGCGTCGGGAAGGGCGCGCTCGAACTCGGATCCCGGCCCCTCCTTATCAGAGGTCACCGTCAGGTGGTGGCCACCTTCTTCGAGAAAATTACGCAGCCCCAGTGCGCCGGAGACGCAGCCGACAAGCTCGCCGGGCTTGAAGTCGAGCGCTGAGGGGCTGGGAACGATCTGCCCGTCGGGATAGCCAGCCACCGACGGGATGCTGTCTCGGGCGTACACCGGGGGATAGCCCGACACCGGGTCGGGATACAGCACGATCACGACGTTCGCCATGACGACCGACTCCTCTGCGAATTGTCGTCTCAGCAGGTGCGACCGCGCCTGCGTCCGACCGAGGGTAGTCCTGCGCGAGAGACCGGCATCTTGTTGCTTCTTGTTTCGAAGACCTCAGCAACGTGTTAAAAGTAATCGCTCGGCGTGCGAATGCGGCATGTGGCGGTGATGATGCATGCATGCGAATTCGACTCACGCTGCCCGTCGCGGCCGTCGCGGCCGTCGCGATCGCCCTCGCGGCGCCAGCCCACGCCGACGACAACAGCAATTTCCTGTTCGACATCAAAAACGCCGGGATCAACTTCGACGACGCGAGCACAACGGTGACGGCCGGCAGGACGGCCTGCAGAATGCTGGAGGCCGGGTCGAGCGACGACGAGATCGTCACCAATCTCGAGCAGCAGAACCCAGGATTCAGTCACGCAAAAGCTCAGACGTTCGAGCAAACCGCGGTAACCGACCTCTGCCCGGACGACGCCAGCGGGTCAGACGAGCAGCCGGCCGGCGCCGACCTTGGCGGAGGGTCGGCGTCAGCGCCAGGGTCGGGGTCAGCGTCAGGTCAAGCGCCTCAGTCAGGGTCACAGGCCGGGCCGCCGGGGTCGAGCACCGGTACAGGCCCGCCGAACGGGACTGCGACTCATTGAGCCGAATACTAGTCGGAGGCAGGCGGTGCAGCAGGCTTATCGCCGGTTCCACCACGACGTAATGGCATTTGCGAAGTCGGCAGGCGCATCGGACTGAACGAAGTGTCCGGCGCCTTTCAGGACGACAGTGTGGTGCTGTTTCAGCAGACCCTCCCAGCGGTGAAGTTCCTTCATCCGGAAGGCGATGTCGGCGTCACCCCAGACGAGCAGCGTCGGCACGTCGACCAGCGACTCCAGGCCGCTTTCCAAGTCGGTTAAGAACGAGCGGGCGGCGA
>NZ_JBARMY010000007.1:0-1530 GCF_049802695.1 Mycobacterium sp. | reverse complement strand
GTGTTCCAACGCGGCGACCAGTTCGCGTTTGACAATCCCGGCGCTATAGCGGCTTTCCACTACGTGATCGAATTAATCAACGACGATCACGTCGCCCCACCCGCTTCGGAAACCAACACCATCGGCGAGTTCTCCCGCAACCAATTCCTGGCCGGTCGGATGGCGCTGTTTCAGTCCGGCACCTACAACTTGGCGCCCGTAGCCGCCGGGGCGCGTTTCCACTGGGGGGTCGCAGTGTTGCCCGCCGGCCCGAAAGGCCGGGCCACCGTAACCAACGGTATTGCAGCGGTTGGCAATTCGGCATCGCCGCATCCGGAGGCGGTGCGGCAGGTGCTGGCCTGGCTGGGCAGCAGACAAGGCAACGAGTACGTGGGCCGCAACGGTAGTGCCATCCCCGCGGTGCGGTCCGCTCAGCGCGTTTACTTCGACTACTGGGCCCGTAAGGGTGTCGACGTGTCCGCGTTCTTCGCCGTGCTGAACGGGCCCCGGATTCCCGTACCCGGCGGCGCCGGCTTCCCCGCCGGCGACCAAGCCCTCAAGCCGTATTTCGACGAGATGTTCTCCGGCCGAAGCGACATTGCAGCGACGCTGAAGCGCGCTCAAGCGGCCGCCAACGCCGCTGCCGGGCGTTAGTGCACAGGCGCAGCTGTTCGTGACGGCTTAATCGACCCGTCAATACGTTTGGCCGCTACACGCTCCACATCAGCTCCGCGGCCAAAGCCGCCGCGCACACCGCAGCAGTGATCGACAGTGCGAGCCAGTCGGCGCGCTTCGGCCGCGTTGGCGCGGCCGAGATCTGGCCGGCACCGCCGCGGGCGGTGATCGCGTCGCCCATCTCGTCAGCGCGGCGCAACGTCACGGTGATGGCCGTTGCCATCAGGTCGATGAGCTCGAGCGCCCAGCGCCGGCGACGAGCCCGACGGGTCCGCGGTATCTGTTTGGGCCGCAACCGCCGCGACGCGTAGAGCACCCGGAACTCGTCGATCAGCATGGGAAACGCCCGCAAGGCCAGCGCCAACGCGACCGCCCACTCGTCGATCGGGATGCGCAGCGCCCGCAGTGGTCGGCCCAACGTAGCGACCGCCGGTGCGATTTCAGCGACGTTCGTGGTCCAGGACACCATCGCGCCGAGGCCGAGCAGCACGATCGACAATGTGGTGAACCGCAAGAAGTTGAGCAATCCGCCGAGCGCCAGTGCGACTCCGTCGATATGCACCGTCGGGTCGCCGCCGCCCATCGCCGCAGTGATACCGCCGAGGGCGATCACCGCCCACAGCCACAGCGGTATCGACGGCAGTGCGCCACGCGGAATGTGCGCGAGCCGGGCCGCGGTCAGCACGAGCGCGGCGATCAGCCCGATCGCCACCCACCCCGGATAGAAGGTCAACAGCACCGAAATACCGGCGACCGCAAGCAGCTTCGTGCCGGCCCACAAGTCGTGGACGGGCGAATCGACCGGCACCGGACGCAGCAGCACCGCTGGACGGGCCGGGCGGCGCGTTGTGCGGCGGGCCGGCGCGGTCACGACAC
>NZ_JBARMY010000006.1:0-3393 GCF_049802695.1 Mycobacterium sp. | reverse complement strand
GTCGAACTTCCTCCTACAGCTCCGTTCCCGGGGCCCCGAACCGAATCTCATTCGCCAAGCTGCGTGAACCACTCGAAGTCCCCGGCCTGCTCGACGTGCAGACCGACTCGTTCGAGTGGCTGATTGGCGCGCCGCGGTGGCGTGAGTCCGCCGTAGCCGGCGGCAACGGCGCAGCGAAGCCGGTGAGCGGTCTCGAGGAAGTGCTCTACGAGCTTTCGCCCATCGAGGACTTCTCCGGTTCGATGTCGCTGTCCTTCTCCGACCCGCGATTCGACGAGGTCAAGGCGCCGGTCGACGAGTGCAAAGACAAGGACATGACGTACGCCGCGCCGCTGTTCGTCACCGCGGAGTTCATCAACAACAACACCGGTGAGATCAAGAGCCAGACGGTGTTCATGGGTGACTTCCCGATGATGACCGAGAAGGGCACGTTCATCATCAACGGAACCGAGCGGGTGGTCGTCAGCCAGCTGGTTCGCTCACCCGGCGTGTACTTCGACGAGACCATCGACAAGTCCACCGAGAAGACGCTGCACAGCGTCAAGGTGATACCCAGCCGCGGTGCGTGGCTGGAGTTCGACATCGACAAGCGCGACACCGTCGGCGTGCGCATCGACCGCAAGCGCCGGCAGGCGGTCACCGTGCTGCTCAAAGCCCTCGGCTGGAGCCACGAGCAGATCACCGAGCGGTTCGGTTTCTCCTCGATCATGATGTCGACACTGGAGAAGGACAGCTTCGGCACCGACGAGGCCTTGCTGGACATCTACCGCAAGCTGCGCCCGGGCGAGCCGCCCACCAAGGAGTCGGCGCAGACGCTGCTGGAGAACTTGTTCTTCAAGGAGAAGCGCTATGACCTGGCCCGAGTCGGCCGCTACAAGGTCAACAAGAAGCTCGGTCTGAGTGCAACGCCGGCCGAGACGACTTCGACGACGCTGACCGAAGAGGATGTCGTCGCGACCATCGAGTACCTGGTGCGACTGCACGAAGGGCAGTCCACGATGACTGTCCCGGGCGGCGTCGAGGTGCCGGTGGAAACCGATGACATCGACCACTTCGGCAACCGCCGGTTGCGTACGGTCGGTGAACTGATCCAGAACCAGATCCGGGTCGGTATGTCGCGGATGGAGCGGGTGGTCCGCGAGCGGATGACCACCCAGGACGTCGAGGCGATCACGCCGCAGACCCTGATCAACATCCGCCCGGTGGTCGCCGCGATCAAGGAGTTCTTCGGCACCAGCCAGCTGTCGCAGTTCATGGACCAGAACAACCCGCTGTCGGGTCTGACCCACAAGCGCCGCCTGTCGGCGCTGGGGCCCGGTGGTCTGTCCCGCGAGCGCGCCGGGCTGGAAGTGCGTGACGTGCACTCGTCGCACTACGGCCGGATGTGCCCGATTGAGACACCGGAGGGGCCGAACATCGGTCTGATCGGGTCGCTGTCGGTATATGCGCGGGTCAACCCGTTCGGGTTCATCGAAACGCCGTACCGCAAGGTGGTCGACGGTGTGGTCACCGACGAGATCGAGTACCTGTCCGCCGACGAGGAGGACCGCCACGTCGTGGCGCAGGCCAACTCGCCGATCGACGACGACGGCCGGTTCACCGAAGCGCGGGTTCTGGTACGCCGCAAGGGTGGCGAGGTTGAGTACGTGTCCTCGTCCGAGGTGGACTATATGGACGTCTCGCCGCGCCAGATGGTGTCGGTGGCGACCGCGATGATTCCGTTCCTCGAGCACGACGACGCCAACCGCGCGCTGATGGGTGCCAACATGCAGCGCCAGGCGGTGCCGCTGGTGCGCAGCGAAGCACCGCTGGTGGGCACCGGGATGGAGCTGCGCGCCGCGATCGACGCTGGTGACGTCGTCGTCGCCGAGAAGGCCGGGGTGATCGAGGAGGTGTCCGCCGACTACATCACGGTGATGGCCGACGACGGCACCCGGCGCACCTATCGGATGCGTAAGTTCGCCCGGTCCAACCACGGCACCTGCGCCAACCAGCGGCCCATCGTGGACGCCGGCGAGCGGGTCGAGTCCGGTCAGGTCATCGCAGACGGACCTTGCACCGACAACGGCGAGATGGCGTTGGGCAAGAACCTGCTGGTGGCGATCATGCCGTGGGAGGGCCACAACTACGAGGACGCGATCATCCTGTCCAACCGATTGGTCGAAGAGGACGTGCTTACCTCGATCCACATCGAGGAGCACGAGATCGACGCCCGCGACACCAAGCTGGGCGCCGAGGAGATCACCCGAGACATCCCCAATGTCTCCGACGAGGTGCTGGCTGACCTCGACGAGCGCGGCATCGTGCGAATCGGTGCCGAGGTCCGCGACGGCGACATCCTGGTCGGCAAGGTCACCCCAAAGGGGGAGACCGAGCTGACGCCGGAGGAGCGGTTGCTGCGCGCCATCTTCGGCGAGAAGGCGCGGGAGGTCCGCGACACTTCACTGAAGGTGCCCCACGGTGAGTCCGGCAAGGTGATCGGCATCCGGGTGTTCTCCCGCGAGGACGACGACGAGTTGCCCGCCGGCGTGAACGAGCTGGTCCGGGTGTACGTGGCCCAGAAGCGCAAGATCTCCGACGGCGACAAGCTGGCGGGCCGGCACGGCAACAAGGGCGTGATCGGCAAGATCCTGCCCGCCGAGGACATGCCGTTCCTGCCGGACGGCACCCCGGTGGACATCATCCTGAACACCCACGGGGTGCCGCGCCGGATGAACATCGGCCAGATCCTCGAGACACACCTGGGCTGGGTCACCAAGAGCGGCTGGACCGTTGAAAAGGACGGAGCCGGAGACGTTCCGGACTGGGCGCAGCGCCTCCCCGAGGAGCTGCTGTCGTCAGAACCGGACACCAGGACCGCCACCCCCGTCTTCGACGGCGCGAAGGAGGAGGAGCTGCAGGGCCTGCTGTCCTCCACCCTGCCCAACCGCGACGGTGAGGTGCTGGTCAACGGCGACGGCAAGGCGGTGCTGTTCGACGGCCGCAGCGGTGAGCCGTTCCCGTACCCGGTGACGGTTGGCTACATGTACATCATGAAGCTGCACCACCTGGTCGACGACAAGATCCATGCCCGGTCCACCGGTCCGTACTCGATGATCACCCAGCAGCCGCTGGGCGGTAAGGCGCAGTTCGGTGGCCAGCGGTTCGGTGAGATGGAGTGCTGGGCCATGCAGGCCTACGGCGCGGCGTACACGCTGCAGGAGCTGCTGACCATCAAGTCCGACGACACCGTCGGCCGGGTCAAGGTCTACGAGGCGATCGTGAAAGGCGAGAACATCCCCGAGCCGGGCATCCCGGAGTCGTTCAAGGTGCTGCTCAAGGAACTGCAGTCGTTGTGCCTGAACGTCGAAGTGCTGTCCAGCGACGGCGCGGCCATCGAGATGCGCGACGGCG
>NZ_JBARMY010000005.1:0-9294 GCF_049802695.1 Mycobacterium sp. | reverse complement strand
CATCGGGGAATCGCCGCCGCCGCCGGCCCCTTCTGTTAGCGGCCAGGGCAGACAGCGGCTGCGGCCGACGACTCGTCAAGCCATCCAGGTCGCCGTCGCCGCCTCCTTGGCGATCGTCGTCGGCGAGTTGGTGTCGCCATCGCGCTGGTACTGGGCGGTGATCGCCGCGTTCGTGATCTTCGCCGGCACCAACACCTGGGGCGAAACCCTCACCAAAGGGTGGCAGCGGTTGCTCGGCACCGCGCTCGGTGTGCCCTGTGGGGTGCTGATCGCCACGCTGGTATCCGGCGACCGGATGGTGTCGCTGGTGCTGATCTTCGTGTGCTTGTTCTGTTCGATGTACTTCATGCGGGTGGCCTACGGCCTGATGACCTTCTGGATCACCACCATGCTGGCGTTGCTCTACGGCTTGCTCGGTGAATTCAGCTTCGGCCTGCTGATGCTGCGGATCGAAGAAACCGGCATCGGCGCCGTCATCGGTGTAACAGTCGCAATCTTGGTGTTGCCCAGCAACACGCAAACGGCGGTGCGCAACGACGCCCACGCCTTTCTGACGACGTTGGCCGAACTGATCGAAACGTCGGTGGCCACGATCTTCGGTGACGATCCGCCCGGGAACCCGATCGAGAAGGCCCGCGAGCTCGACCGGAATCTGCAGCAGTTCCGCGCGACCGCCAAGCCGTTGACCGCCGGGGTCGCCGGCATTTCCGGGCGGCGCAGCATCCGCCGCGGGCTGCGGGTGCTCACCGCATGCGACCGCTACGGGCGGACCCTGGCGTGGAACAGCGGACGGTACGACAACGCCTCCCCGCAGTTGATCCGCGTCGTGGACTCGGCCGCCGAACAGATTCGCCGCAACATCGAGGCGCTGGAAACCATCCGCGACCATCAAGCCACCGTCGTCGCGGCGGCGGACTTGTTGGACGCCGCCGACAGTTTGGCCCGGCATGCCGACGACGATCCCGAGCCCGGGTCTCACACTCGCCGACTGCTCACCGCGCTGCACGCGCTGCGCCAGCTGGACCGCGCCATCGTCACTGAAGCGATCGACTTGGGCGCCGTCGACGCCGGGAAAATCAGGCGCAGAGCCTCGGCGACCGAGAACTGGGTGTAACGAAGGGCGTCACGTTGAGCCGGGGTTCAGTCTTTCGTCTCGGCGATCAACACCTCGGTCTTCGCGCGGTGACGAATGGCCGACGGAACCGAGCCCAACAGGCGCCCGGCGACCGAGTTGAGGCCGACGTTGCCGACGACCAACAGGTCGGCGTTGACTTCTTCGACGAGGTCTACCAGCACGTCGACCGCCGCGCCCTCGATCGGCCGCTCCTCGACGTCCTTGGCGCCGGCAGCCTTTGCGCGGTCACTGGCCTCGCGGAGCTGCGCGTAGACCGGCGCGTTGCCCTGGGTCTTGTAGCTGTCGTCTTTGGGCTGATCGGGCTCGGCGGCCTGGTCGTTGTCTTCTGGCAGGAAGGCCGAGGCGATGATGAGTTTGGCGTCGGACTCGGCTGCGATCTTCGCGGCTTCGTCCACCGCACGAAATGACGACTCCGACCCATCGGTGCCGACCACCACGACCTTGTAGTCGCCCATTGTCCCTCCTGGTGTTGACTGCCCCGAAACACTAACCCGCGAAGGGGTGCGCCGGACGTCGGATTGCCGGGATCAGTTGCTCAAGCTGCGGCGGCGTGTGTATTGACGAATCGGCACCGCATGCGACACCAGGCCGATACCGGCGCCCAGGATCGGCCAGACCGGCCAGAAGTACCAGGCTCCGGCGGTAAGGGCGACCGCCGTCCAAACAGTCAGGACGATCAAGCACATCGCAAGGTACGCAGCGAGGTGAATCTTGACACCCGTGCGGGCTGCGGCGATGCGCCGGGCTCGCCGGCGCGGGTCTCGCCGGTCGATGCGGTGGATCGGCAGGTCGTCGAGCAAGCGGTCGAGCGTCCCGGCGGTGTCGGCCTGCACGGCCTGTTGCAGACGCGTGTCGTACTCCTCCATCGACAGGTAGCCCTGGCTGAACGCCTGGCCGAGGCGGTCGACCGTGCGCTCGCGCTCGGGGTCGCCGACCCGCATGCCAGGGTCTGGTGCGGGGCGGTGACGCACCGACCGCGGTTCCAACGTGGACAAGGTGTGATACATGGCGGGCTCCTTGGGTGTGATGTCGTTCAGCTGACGATGGGCGCGGCGAGTGCTTCTTCTACGCCATGCGCCGCAAGAACTTTCAGAGACTCGGCAACGACCTGCGAGTCCTCATTGGCGTCGATCTCGACGACCTTGCCCCACCGCATCCGCACGACATGCACGCCGTGGTTTTGGTAGGGAGACCCGTCGACAAGGGTTTGAGTTGCGGTCCAGCGGATGATGATCGTGGTGTCATGGGGCCAGCCCTTCACCCAGACGTCTTGCACCTCGAGGTTCAGGGTCGGCGCCAGGCGGCCCAATCGTTCAAACCAGCGCTTGAGCGCGTCGCGGTCGTGGCGCTCGCCACCTAAGGCGTGCTGACCGCCGAAGCGGTGCCGGATATCGGGGGCACAATCTTTGAGCAGTGCGTCATAGTCCTGGTCGTTGACCCGTTCGAAGTTCTGTGTGGCGATGCGCTTAACAATTGCGTGGTACATAGCGGTTCCATTTCCGTGAAGTCTGCTTTGTCGGCAGGTCTGTTTGACACTGTCAAACTGGGACTAGCCTGCCAGCAGTGTTTGACACTGTCAAGTAGACGGGTGAGAATTTCTGGTCATGACCCCAGCAGCCCGAGACGGTGTCCGTGCAGCGCTACTGGCAGCGGCCCGCGCCGAACTGGTCGAGCACGGCACCGCCGCGATCAGTCTGCGGGCGGTCGCGCGCCGCGCGGGCGTATCGCATGCTGCCCCCAAGTACCACTTCCGCGATCGCGCCGGTCTGCTGACGGCCATCGCGACCGAAGGATTTCTGGCGCTGTCACGCGCGCTGGCCCGCGCGGACGAGCCGGACACGCGCCGACAGCTCGCGGCCCTCGGTGCGGCCTACATCGACTTCGGCCTCGCCAACCCCGCCTTGTTCGAGTTGATGTTCGCCCCCGACCACCTGCACGCAAGTGACCCGGAACTTGTTGTTGCACAACAACAAGCGATCGGGCAGTTGACCTCGACGGTGCAGCGTCTGACCGGCGCGTCGGACGACACACCGACGCTGGCGCTGATGAGCTGGGCGTTGGTGCACGGGCTGGTGGCGCTGACGCGGCACGGGGCCCTGCAGGCGGCTGTCGGCGCAGGCGAGGCCGACGACAGCATGACGCTGGCCTACCGCCTCACCGAGGAGTTCACCGAATACGTCGGTCACGCCCTCGGCCGCGTCGCCGCTGGTGAAAGGGTGGCAGGTCCAGGATTCGAACCTGGGTAGGCGTAAGCCGACGGATTTACAGTCCGCTCCCATTGGCCGCTCGGGCAACCTGCCGTGGGTATTACGCCTAGCAGAGTACAACGAGCGAGTAGACAGAACACAAACGGTCATCATCGATGAGAAGGGACGAAACCATGGCGGATTCCTCGTTCGACGTCGTCAGCAAGGTCGACCGCCAGGAGGTCGACAACGCCCTCAACCAGGCCGCCAAGGAGCTGGCCACCCGCTTCGATTTCCGCGGCACCGACACCAAGATCGCTTGGAAAGGTGAAGAGACCATCGAGCTGACGTCGTCGACCGAAGAGCGCGTCAAAGCCGCGGTGGACGTGTTCAAGGAGAAGCTGATACGTCGCGACATCTCGATGAAGGCTTTCGACGCCGGCGAGCCGCTACCGTCCGGTAAGACCTACCGAATCACCGGCAACCTCAAGCAGGGCATCAGCAGCGAGAACGCCAAGAAGATCACCAAGCTGATCCGCGACGAGGGGCCCAAGAACGTCAAAACTCAGATCCAGGGCGACGAAGTGCGTGTCACCAGCAAGAAGCGCGATGACCTGCAGGCTGTCATCGCGATGCTCAAGGACGCCGACCTCGACGTGGCGCTGCAGTTCGTGAACTACCGGTAGCAGCGGCGAAGCGAGGCTTGCGGTGACAGTGACCCCTGACGAGGCCGGATACTTCGACGTCGTCATCATCGGCGCCGGCATCTCCGGGCTGGGCGCCGCCTACCGGATCGCCGAGCGCAACCCCGGCCTGACCTACACCATCTTGGAGCGGCGGGGGCAGATCGGCGGCACCTGGGACCTGTTTCGGTATCCCGGTGTGCGTTCGGACAGCAGCATCTACACGTTGTCCTTTCCCTACGAGCCGTGGACCCGCGCGGAGGGCGTAGCCGACGGCGCGCATATCCGCGAATATCTGGAAGAGACCGCCCGCAGGCACGGCATTGACCGCCACATTCGGTTCAACAGCCATGTGCGGTCGGCGGATTGGGATTCGCGAACCGACACGTGGACGGTGACCGCCGAGCACGACGGCGCGGCAGGTCAGTGCTTCAAGGCCTACCGCGCCCGGTTCGTGTTCTTCGGATCCGGCTATTTCAACTACGACGAGGCCTACCTGCCCGACTTTTCCGGCGCCGAGCACTTCGGTGGCGCCGTGGTTCATCCGCAGCACTGGCCCGAGGATCTGGACTACGCCGGCAAGAAGATGGTCGTGATCGGCAGCGGGGCGACCGCGGTCTCACTCATCCCGTCGTTGACGCAGAAAGCCGCCAAAGTCACCATGCTGCAGCGGTCGCCGACCTACCTGATGGCATCGTCGAAGTACGGCAGGTTTGCTGCCGTCTCGCGTAAAGTCCTGCCCCGCAGCGCCGCTCACCTTGCCATCCGGATGTACAGCGCGCTGACCGAAGCGGTGTTCTGGTTCTTGTCACGCAAACTCCCGCGATTCGTCAGGTGGCTGATCCGCACAAGGGCGGTCAGCAGTCTGCCGGACGGCTACGACGTCGACACCCATTTCAAACCGCGCTACAAGCCGTGGGACCAGCGGATGTGTCTGATTCCGGACGCCGACCTCTACGTCGCGATCAGTGCGGGCCGCGCCGGGGTGGTGACCGACCACATCGACCATCTCGATGCCACCGGCATCGTGCTGACGTCCGGCGGCCACATCGACGCCGACATCATCGTCGCCGCCACCGGCCTGCAATTGCAGGCGCTCGGCGGTGTCTCGTTGTCCATCGACGGGGCCGAGATCAAGCCGCAGGACCGCTTCGTCTACAAGGCACACATGCTCGAAGACGTGCCCAACCTGTTCTGGTGCGTCGGCTACACGAACGCCTCCTGGACGCTGCGCGCCGACATGACCGCGCGGGCGACCGCTAAACTGCTGGCGCACATGGGCTCTCACGGATATACACACGCATACCCGCATCGCGGCGACGAGCCGATGCCGGAAAAACCCGCCTGGGACATCCAGGCGGGTTATGTGCTGCGCAACCTGCACGCACTGCCCAAGAGTGGCACGCGGCGGCCGTGGAACGTGCGGCAGAACTACTTCGCCGACGCAATCGATTACCGGTTCGACCGGATCGACGAGGCGATGGTGTTGGGACATGCGCCGGTCGGGCAGTTTCTCGTACAAGGGTGATCAGCTATCGACCGCCGCAACACGGCCGATGTCGGCGTTTCGGCGCCCGATCAAATACCAGGTATGCATAACGCCCTTGCCTTTGACCTCGACGTCGCCGCGTTCCTCGAAGACGAAGTCGTGTGTGAGTCGTTCGTAGACGTCGTGCGGTACCTGGATGCGGCCCTCACGATCGGTCGATTCCATGCGTGAGGCGACGTTGACCGCGTCACCCCAGACGTCGTAGAAGAATCGGCGCGCGCCGACGACGCCGGCTACCACCGAGCCGGCGGCCAGACCGATGCGCAGCGGAACCGGGCGGCCGTTCGGATCCCGCAGGTTCGCCACCGTATCGGCGATGTCGAGCGCGAGATTCGCCAGCGCCTCGAGGTGGTCGGGCCGCGAGGTGGGCACACCGCTGACGACCATGTAGGAGTCACCGCTGGTCTTGATCTTCTCCAGGCCGTGGCGATCGACCAGCCGGTCGAGCTCGGTGTAGAGCCGGTTGAGGAATTGGACCAGATCCGCCGGATTGGTGGCACTGGCCCGTTGGGTGAAGCCGGCGATATCGGCGAACAGAATCGAGGCGTCGTCGTACTTGTCGGCAATGATGTCGACGTCCGGATCTTTCAACTGCTCCGCGATGCTGGCGGGCAGGATGTTGGCGAGCAACGACTCGGATCGTTGGTATTCCAGCTCGATGACCTCTTCCGCGCGGGACATCTCACGCAGCGCGTACCAGACCGTCGCGACGACCATTCCGCAGGCCGCGAGTAATGCGAACGCGAAGTTCAAGGTGACGGCCCAGGCCGGCCGTATCCCGGTGTCGTACGGAACAACGACTTGCAACGTGACCGCAAGCGCAGCGCCAATGGCTGCGAGGCTAGCCGCCAGCGCGATGTGTTCGACACCGAGCAGCAACACCACAAGCGGAGCCGTCACGAGAAAATAGAATTGCAGGCCCGAGCCGGTACCCACCGACCAGCAAATGACGAAGATCGTGACGTAGGTGCAGCCGATGAATGTCACCGGCGCAGCGAATTCGCCGAACCGGTGTAGCAGCGGCACCAACGCAAAGACCAGTGCGGGTAGAAGGTAGGTGACCGCGACGCGCCGAAGGCCCAGCCCGGTGACAAGCCCGAAGCTGAGGCCGAATCCTGTGGAGAGCACCGCCGCTGACAACGTCGCGAGGTTGAGTACCCGCAGCCGACGCGCGACCCGTTGGCCGAAGTGCTTGTCACGTACCGGAACGGTCGCGTACCAGCGCAGTCCCGCAGTGTACGTCGACCGGCGAAGCGGGCTTCTGGGCCGGACCGGTGGCGGGCTTGCCGCGTTGGCCGCCATCTTCCTACCTTATTAATTGCACAGCTGGATAACACCTGAATTTGACATCGCATCCCTAGTTGCTCAACTCCCGGTCATACGTCCGCCATCGGCAATACGCTGATCGCCATGGCAGCTGCAATGCGCGAACCGAATGTCGTCGTTCTGGGTGGGGGTTCGTGGGGCACCACCGTCGCGTCCATCTGCGCCCGCCGCGCACCGACGCTGCAGTGGGTGCGCAACAAGGAAACCGCCAAGGACATCAGCGACAACCACCGCAACTCCCGCTATCTCGGTGACGAGGTCGAACTAAGCGCGGGCCTGCGCGCCACCACCGACTTCGCGGAGGCCGCCCAGGCCGCCGACGTCGTGGTCATGGCCGTGCCGTCGCACGGCTT
Source organism: Mycobacterium sp. (assembly GCF_049802695.1). GTDB lineage: Bacteria > Actinomycetota > Actinomycetes > Mycobacteriales > Mycobacteriaceae > Mycobacterium. The sequence continues at coordinate 2,062 of NZ_JBARMY010000005.1, read as the reverse complement.
CCGCGAGGTACTCACCGAGCTGGCCGCCGAGCTGCGGCCCTGGGTTCCGGTGGTGTCACTGGTCAAGGGCCTCGAGCAGGGCACCAACATGCGCATGTCGCAGATCGTCGACGAAGTGCTGCCCGGCCATCCCGCCGGCATGCTGGCCGGCCCGAACATCGCCCGGGAAGTGGCCGAAGGCTACGCGGCCGCAGCGGTGCTGGCGATGCCCGACCAGCACCTGGCCGCCCGGCTCGCGCAGTTGTTCCGCACCAAGCGTTTCCGCGTCTACAACATCGACGACGTGCTCGGCGTGGAGATGGCCGGCGCGCTGAAGAACGTCTACGCCATCGCGGTTGGCATGGGCTACTCGCTGGGTATCGGCGAGAACACCCGCGCGATGGTGATGTCCCGCTCGGTTCGGGAGATGTCGAAGCTCGGTGAGGCGATGGGCGGGCAGCGCGACACGTTCGCCGGGCTGGCCGGCATGGGTGATCTCATCGTCACCTGCACCAGCCAACGCAGCCGCAACCGGCACGTCGGCGAGCAGCTCGGCGCGGGCAAACCGATCGACGAGGTCATCGAATCGATGAACCAGGTCGCCGAAGGCGTCAAGGCCGCCAGCGTTGTGATGGAGTTCGCCGACAAGTACGGACTCAACATGCCGATCGCCCGCGAGGTCGACGCGGTGATCAACCACGGCGCCACCGTCGAAGACGCCTATCGCGGATTGGCGGCCGAGACGCCCGGACACGAGGTGCACGGCGCCGGGTTCTAGCGTTCACCGGCAACAGAAGTCACCTCCGCACCAACAACCGACCATGACATGGTGCTGAGAACTGATGTCTTATGCGATATCACCAGTCGGGCGAGGGAGGCGGACGGTCCGCCAGCTTCTGGACCACCCATTGGTTCATCGACACATTCTGTTCCGCGGCTTCGATGGTGAGGCGGGCGTGCAGTGCCGGCGACGTCCGGACTACGAATTTGCCGCCGTACTGCCGTTCGGTGAGCGGGGCTGGGACGTCGAACTCCTCCCGCCGCCGTTCGGCGATGTGCTCGTCAACAGCTTGCTCGACGCCAGCGATCGCGTCCTGTGCAGTCGGCGCCCACTGCGACAGCGACGGGAATTCGATGCATCGACCCACGTATTCGCTGGTGGTCGGTGACCATTCAACTCGGTAAGTGTAGTGATTCACGCTCGGGTGATATCACATGCGAGATCAAACTACGAGTGGCAATGTCTTCTGGCCGAGTGAGCTGCGAGGCTGATGTGACGACGGGGATCAGCTGCGGCCCATTTCCTCGAGTCGGCGGATCCGGTCGGCGATCGGTGGGTGCGTCGAGAACAGCGACCCGATCCGCTCCCCGGCCCGGAACGGGCTGGCGATCATCAGATGTGCCTGGCTGGCCAGTTGCGGTTCCGGTGGCAGCGGCGCGGCTTGCACGCCGCTTGAGATTTTGCGCAGCGCCGACGCCAACGCCAGCGGGTCACCGGTCAGCATCGCCCCGGATTCGTCGGCCTGATACTCCCGGGAACGTGACACCGCCAACCGCACCACCGTCGCCGCGATCGGCCCCAGCAACGCAACCAACATCAATGCGAACGGATTCTCCTCGTCCCGGTTGTTGCTGAACATTCCGGCGAACATCGCCACGTGGGCCAGCGCAGTGATGATCGACGCCAGCGCACCGGCGATGCAGGAGATCAGGATGTCGCGGTTGTAGACGTGCGACAGCTCGTGGCCCAGCACAGCACGCAACTCGCGCTCGTCGAGGATGCGAAGGATCCCGGTGGTGCAGCACACCGCGGCGTTGCGCGGGTTGCGGCCGGTGGCGAACGCGTTGGGCGCCGCTGTGTCGCTGATGTACAGCCTCGGCATCGGCTGGTGGGCGTTGGTGGCCAGCTCACGCACGATCCGATACATCGCCGGCGCCTGCACCTCCGACACCGGTTGTGCATGCATGGCGCGCAGCGCCAGCTTGTCACTGTTGAAGTAGGTGTAGACGTTGATGCCGATGGCGAACAGCATTGCCAAGAACAACGCCGTTTTGCCGAACAACCCTCCGACGAACACGATCA
>NZ_JBARMY010000004.1:0-5869 GCF_049802695.1 Mycobacterium sp. | reverse complement strand
GCCCGAAGGCAGTGGGGGGCGCGACAGTTCCGCGAGCGGGACAGCGGTGTGCGGAGCCAGCACGTCGGCCAGTGCGGTCAGCGCGGCCTCGGCACCGCCGTTGGTGGCGAGCAGATGTACTTCGCAGCCGGCCGGCACCAGATTGCTGGGCTTGCCCGGGTAGGCGAAGAACGACACCGGGGCGGCCGCACCGGCCAGCACGAGATGTTTGGCGCCGTCGAGTTGGGCCACGGCCGCTTCAGCGAAATAGGCGATCCGATCGACCGCGGGCACGCCGGCGCCGCGCTCCAGCCGCGCCGGGAATGTTTCGCAGAACCAACGGCATCCGGTTGCCCCGGCGATGCGGGCCGCCGCTGTCAGCCCGGGCCGGTGGGTGGCGTCACCGCCGACCAGGAGCACCACGGGCTCGTGGGATCGCAGCACCTCGGCGATAGACCCGACCGCCGCGGTGTCCACAGTAAGGGACCTAGCGAATTGCGGCGCAACGCCTATGGGCGCATCCTCGGTCCAGGAGATGTTCGCCGGCAGGATCAAGGTTGAGATTTGCGCGCCCGCCCGGCTGGCGGCGATGGCTTCGGCGGCATCGGCAGCCACGTCTTCGGTGTCGGCAGTTCGCCGCACCCACCCGGAGACGGTGCCGGCCACCGCATCGATATCGGATTCCAGTGGGGCGTCGAACTTCTTGTGGTAGGTGGCATGGTCGCCGACGACCACCACCATCGGGACCCGGCCGCGGCGGGCGTTGTGCAGATTGGCCAGACCGTTGCCCAGCCCGGGGCCGAGGTGCAGCAGCACCGCGGCGGGCCGGCCCGCTATGCGGGCATACCCGTCGGCCGCCCCGGTCGCGACGCCCTCGAAGAGAGTCAGCACACCCCGCATCCGCGGCGCGGTGTCCAGCGCCGCGACGAAATGCATCTCCGACGTCCCGGGATTGGCGAAGCAGACCTCCACACCCCCGTCGACGAGGGTGTTGATCAACGCCTGGGCGCCATTCACGTCGGGACCTTGCGTTGCGCGAGTCGGAAGACACGCTCGGCATTGCGGTGCAGGTAGTCGCGTCGGGCGTCCTCGGATAGGTCGAGCTCGTCCAGGCCGGCCAGTGCATGTGCGTGCCGGATCATCGGGTAGTTGGTGCCGAACAGAACTTTCCGTTGTCCGGTACGGGTTTTCAGGAAACGGATGAGTTCTTCCGGTAACCGCTTGGTGGTGTAGGCGGACGTGTCGATGTAGACATTCTCGTGTTTGCGGGCCACGGCGACCATCTCCTCGGTCCACGGGTAGCCGACATGCCCACACACGACGACCAGTTCCGGGAAGTCGAGCGCGACCTGGTCGACGTAAGGGATCGGACGGCCGGTTTCCGATGGGCGCAACGGACCGGTGTGACCGACCTGGGTGCAGAACGGCACGTCGAGCTCGACGCACTCGGCGAACAACGGGTAATAGCGGCGATCGGTGGGCGCTGCGTTCCACAACCAGGGCACCACGCGCAGGCCGACGAACCCGTCGTCACGCACCCGTCGCCGTAACTCGCGGACCGCCGCCATCGGACGGTCCAGATCGACGGCGGCCAGTGCGGCGAACCTGTCGGGGTGCCGACTGACCCACTCGGCGACGTCGTCGTTGGAGATGAGGTCAGCGTCGTTCGGGCCGCGCCACGCGCTGAGCAGCCCGAAATCCACTCCCGCTTCGTCCATGGCGCCCAGGGTCGCTTCGATCGGCATCCGGTCATCCGGAATGGCCTCGCCGGTCCAGCGTCGCAGCGAGACCAGCATGTCGCTGCGCAGGAAGTGCGGCGTCGGGTGCTGCATCCACACGTCGATCGTCATCGCGTTTCGACAGTAGACCGCCGACGATGCGCGCAGCGAAGCGGCGGAGGAGGAGGCGGGCAATCAGCAGTAGACGCCGCCTCAAAGCGCCAGCGCGCCGCGGGCAGCGGCATCCGTGCGGCGCACGTAACCGCCACCGAACAACACCACGTGGGCCAACAGTGGGAAGAGCTGGTGCAGGCCGATACGGCTGCGCCAGCCGGCTGTCAGCGGTCGCACCCGCTGATAGCCGGTGAGTACGGCTTCGTAGTGCGGGCAGCCGAACAGCGCGAGCATCGCCAGGTCGGACTCGCGGTGACCGGCGTGCGCAGCCGGGTCGATCAGCACGACCCCGTCAGGTGACCACATCACGTTGCCGCTCCACAGGTCACCGTGCAGCCGCACCGGCCGGTCCGCGTCGTCGAAGTCACCTGCCCGGCTGCGCGCCACGACGGAGTCGATCGCGGCACGGGTGGATGCTTCGAGCCGCGCGGCCGCGAGCTCGGCCATCGGGATCAGCCGCTCTTCGGCATAGAATTCGCCCCAATGCCGGTGGGTTCGCAGCGATAGCGGCAGCGGTTGCGACAGCGGCCCGAAATATCCGGGCCCGTCCCAGCCGTCGGGCCCTGCGCCGAACGTCGGGGCGCCCGCGTCGTGGGTCACGGCCAGGCGGCTACCGAACTCGCGGGCCGCCTCGGCGTTCGGAGTCACCGAGTCAAGTCGCCGCAGGGTCAGGCTCGTTGCGTCCGTCGACACGATCTGCGCGCACGGCACGCCGCCGTCGACTTCGGAAAGCCATTGCAGCCCTGCAGCTTCCCAGGCGAAGAACCCGGCGGGCGCATCGGCGCGGTGCTTGACGAAGTGGGTCACGCACTCACGTGGTTGGCGTGCGCCTCGTCGGGCGGCCGCACCTGTGTCTGCTCCTTGGCCCAGCGGTAGTCCGGTTTGCCCGCGGGTGAGCGTTTCACTTCGTCGACGTACCAAAGCGCCCGCGGCACTTTGTATCCCGCGATTTCACTGCGCACGAACCGGTCGAGATCACCGAGTGCCGGCCGCGTTCCCGCTCGCGGATGTACGACGGCGGCCACGCATTGGCCGTACCGCTCGTCGGGCACTCCGACCACCAGCGCGTCGAACACGTCTGGGTGACCTTTGAGTGCGGCCTCGACTTCCTCGGGGTAGATCTTCTCGCCACCGCTGTTGATCGACACCGAGCCGCGGCCAAGCATGGTGACGGTGCCGTCGGCCTCAACTTGCGCGTAGTCGCCCGGGATCGCGTAGCGGACACCGTTGATGACCTTGAAGGTAGCTGCCGACTTCTCTTCGTCCTTGTAGTAGCCGACCGGGACGTGACCACGCTTCGCGATGACGCCCCGCCCCCCCGAGCCCGGCTTGACCTCATTGCCGTCGTCGTCGAGGACAACCGTCCACTTGTCGATGGTGACCCGCGGACCGCCGGTGTGCGCCTCGCCCTTGGCGACGACGCTGGTGCCGCCGAAGCCCGTTTCCGAGGAGCCGATGGAGTCGGTGATCACTCGGTTGGGCAGCAGCTCAACCAGCTTCTCCTTGATGCTGGGCGAGAACAGCGCCGCGGTGCTGGCCAGCAGAAACAGCGAAGACAACTCGTAATCGTTGGCCTTGCTCAGCGCGTCCAAGAGCGGTCGGGCCATCGCGTCGCCGGTGAAGAACAGCAGGTTCACCTTGTGCTCGTGGACAGTGCGCCACACCGCGTCAGCGTCGAATTCCGGTGCCAGCACGATTGTTCCGCCGGAGAACAGCGCCATCCAGGTGGCCGACTGCGTCGCGCCGTGGATCATCGGCGGTATCGGGAACCGGATCATCGGCGGCCCGGCGGCGGCCTGTTTGGCCAGGTCGTACTCATCTTTGACGTATTCGCCGGTGGCGAAGTCGGTTCCGCCGAGCAGCACCCGGTAGATGTCCTCGTGCCGCCACATCACGCCCTTGGGGAACCCGGTGGTGCCGCCGGTGTAGAGCAGGTAGATGTCGTCGGCACTGCGCTCACCGAAATCGCGCTCGGGTGAGCCCTGCTCGATCGCTGCGTAAAATTCGACTCCGCCGTAGCGCTGGAAGTCTTTGTCGCTCCCGTCCTCGACGACCAGCACCGTCTTCACATTCGGGGTTTCCGGCAGCACCTTGGCGACGCGGTCGGCGTACTGGCGCTCATGCACCAGCGCGACCATGTCGGAATTGTCGAACAGATACCGCAGCTCGCCTTTTACGTAGCGGAAATTGACATTGACCAGAATGGCGCCGGCCTTCACGGTGGCGAGCATCGCGATCACTATCTCGATGCGATTGCGGCAGTACAGCCCGACCTTGTCGTCTTTGCGGACGCCCTGATCGATCAGGTAGTGCGCGAGGCGGTTCGCCCTGTCCTCGAGCTGGGCGTAGGTCAGCTGGTCGTCGCCGCAGATCAAAGCGACGCGATCAGGCACGGCGTCGATGGCATGCTCGGCGAGGTCGGCGATGTTCAGAGCCACGGAGCCTAAATTAGAACGTGTTACATTTTCTGACAAGTCTGGGGTCGACAAGCTGGGAGGCGAACACCGGTGAGCGAATCCGAAAAAGCAGCGGACGCCCTGGTTGAGCAGCGCGGACACACCCTGATCGTCACGCTCAACCGGCCGGAGCGACGCAACGCGCTGAGCACCGAAATGATGCAAATCATGGTCGAGGCCTGGGACCGCGTCGACAACAACCCCGACATCAGGTGCTGCATTCTGACCGGGGCCGGCGGCTACTTCTGCGCGGGCATGGACCTCAAAGCCGCGACCGCCAAGCCACCGGGCGAGTCGTTCAAAGACGGCAGCTACGACCCGTCGCGGATTGACGCGCTCCTCAAAGGCCGGCGGCTGACCAAACCGCTGATCGCCGCGGTGGAAGGACCGGCCATTGCAGGGGGCACCGAGATCTTGCAGGGCACCGATATCCGCATCGCCGGCGAAAGCGCCAAATTCGGCATTTCCGAAGCGAAGTGGAGCCTGTACCCAATGGGCGGGTCGGCGGTGCGACTGGTCCGGCAGATCCCGTACACGGTCGCCTGCGACCTGCTGTTGACCGGGCGGCACATCACCGCGGCCGAAGCCAAGGAAATCGGCTTGATCGGGCATATCGTGCCCGACGGGCAGGCTTTGACCAAGGCGCTTGAGATCGCCGACGTGATCGCCGACAACGGACCGCTGGCGGTCCAGGCGATTCTGCGGTCGATCCGGGAGACCGAGGGCCTCCCGGAGAACGAGGCGTTCAAGATCGACACCCAGCTGGGCATCACCGTGTTCTTGTCTCAGGACGCCAAGGAGGGACCGTTGGCCTTCAAGGAGAAGCGCGCGCCGCAGTTCGAGGGGCGTTAAGGCGCTGTGTCGCTATTCACTCGTCGACGCGAGTGTCGCCCAGCTTGCCTTGGTCGCCGAGCTTGCTTCCGGAGAGCAGAACCGCTGCCACCTGCTAAGCACCGAAGTAAACGCCATAATTGCTGCTGGCGAGCAGGCTCAACAACCATAGGATCAGCCCAAGTCCGGCCAAAGTACCAAGAGTCACTATCACCACGAACGCGGCGTAGAGGCCGTTGGCTGGTACCGACTTGCGCCCGCGCTGCTGGTCGACGCCGGTCGGCGGCTGAATGTAGCCGTCAGTCACGGTGTTCTCCTCCTGTCGGTCACGGCCCCCGGTGCCCCACAACCGGGCACTGCCCTGCTAGCCGCTGCCCGGCGCGCCATTGCCCGAGTGGGCGCTACCCCCATGACCGGTGCCGGACTGGCTCTGGCCGCCGGTGCCCGCCTGGTCCTGCCCGCTACCCTGCTGGTTCGGCGGCGCGAGCGGGCCGATCGAAATGCTCGGGCCGTTTGGCACGCTCACCGACACTCCATCGCTGCCGACAGCAATGGAAGGGCCACCCGGCGCGCTGGCCGGCGGTGAGCCGGGGTTGGCTGGGGCCGGCCCGCTGTCGGGTGCGGAGGGAACCCCGGCCCGGGCCGGGCCGTCGACACCGCCCGGGGAGCGGATCGTCCCGGCTGGAGCCGGTCCGCTATCTGGAGCCGGCC
>NZ_JBARMY010000003.1:0-24178 GCF_049802695.1 Mycobacterium sp. | reverse complement strand
CGTCTCCGCTGATAACTTGCCGCCACGGCGCGCGGTGCTGGTCGCCGATGCCGACGACGTAACGCTGCGCCCCGACCTCGACGACGCGGTGGTCCGACTCGGCGGCCCCGTCCCCACCGGTCGCATCGTCGCCGCCTTCGTCGACAATGCCGCAGCCGAACCTGCGGTGACGGCGGCGATCGAGGTAGTGGACGCCGCTGACCTCGGCGACGAGGACGCCGAACTGCTCGTCGGCGATGCTCAGGACCACGATTTGGCCTGGTACGCGGTGCAAGAGCTGCCGTTTTTACTCGAGCTGCTCTAGCCGGCGGCTGGAGATGCAAGCTTAAGTTACGGTACCGTAGGTTTCAGGCTGCGCGGGAGAGCCGCGAGCGCCGACGTGTGCGGGAGCTTCCAATGAGTAAGAAAGTCGCGAAGATCGCTGCCGAGGTCGTCGACACCCGACGGCCGACCGTCGCCGGTGCCGAAAAACATCCTGGCTGGCACCTGCTGCGCAGGGTCGCCAAGCGAATTACGACACCGCTGCTTCCCGACGACTACTTACATTTGGCCAATCCGCTGTGGACGGCTCGAGAGTTGCGGGGGCGGGTGCTGGAAGTCCGCCGGGAAACCGAGGACTCGGCCACCCTAGTCATCAAACCAGGCTGGGGCTTCACCTTCGACTACCAGCCCGGTCAATACATCGGGATCGGCGTGCCGATGGACGGGCGCTGGCGGTGGCGGTCGTACTCGCTGACCTCCAGCCCGGTCAAGGGCGCGCGGACCGTCACCATCACGGTCAAGGCGATGCCGGAAGGCTTCCTGTCCAGCCACCTGGTGGCGGGCTTGGCGCCGGGAACGATTGTGCGGTTGGCCGCGCCGCAGGGCAACTTCGTGTTACCGGACCCGGCTCCGCCGGCCATTCTGTTCCTCACTGCCGGCTCGGGGATCACGCCGGTGATGTCGATGCTGCGTACGCTGACTCGCCGCGATCAGATCACCGACGTGGTTCACTTGCACTCCGCGCCCACCGCTGCCGACGTGATGTTCCGCGCGGAGCTGGACGAGCTGGGGCGCGACCAACCCGGATATCTGCTGCGGTTGCGCACCACCCGCAGCCAGGGCCGGCTCGATCTGCAGCGGCTCGACGAAGAAGTGCCGGACTGGCGGCAGCGCCAGACGTGGGCCTGCGGCCCTGAAACCCTTCTCACTGACGCCGAGCGAGTGTGGTCGGCGGCCGGGCTGGCGGGGCGGTTGCATCTCGAGCGGTTCGCGGTGTCGCGCGCAGCCCCGGCCGGCGCGGGCGGGACAGTGACTTTTGCCAAGAGCGGGAAAAGCGCGGTGACCGACGCCGCGACCTCACTGATGGACGCGGGCGAACAGGCAGGTGTGCAGATGCCCTTCGGCTGCCGGATGGGGATCTGCCAGTCCTGCGTGGTCGACCTGCTGGAAGGCCACGTCCGTGATCTGCGAACCGGCGACGAACACGAACCGGGAACCCGAATTCAGACCTGCATCTCGTCGGCGTCCGGTAACTGCGCAGTCGACATCTAATGACTACTTACTAGTAACCTACGGCTTCGTAGGTTACGATAGCGTAGGTCAGCGAGCTCCAATAGGACTGCGGGAGGCAAGACGAATGGCGATCACTGACGTCGAAGCATTCACACATCTGACCGACGCGGACATTGAGAACTTGGCGGTCGAACTGGACGCCATCCGCCAGGACATCGAAGACTCGCGGGGCGAGCGGGACGCCCGCTACATCCATCGCACGATCGCTGCCCAGCGAGCGCTTGAAGTGTCCGGCCGGGTGCTGCTGGCGGCCAGTTCGCGCAGGTCGGCGTGGTGGGCCGGAGCGGTGACGCTCGGCGTGGCCAAAATCGTCGAGAACATGGAGATCGGCCACAACGTGATGCACGGCCAGTGGGACTGGATGAACGACCCGGAAATTCACTCGTCGTCCTGGGAGTGGGACATGAGCGGGTCCTCCAAGCACTGGCGCTACACGCACAACTTCGTGCACCACAAGTACGCCAACATCCTGGGCATGGACGACGACGTCGGCTACGGCATGCTGCGCGTCACCCGGGACCAGCGCTGGAAGCGCTTTAACCTGTTAAACCTGGTGTTCAACAGCCTGCTCGCGCTCGGCTTCGAATGGGGCGTCGGATTGCAGCACGTGGAACTCGGGAAGATCGTCAAAGGCCGGGCGGACCAGGAGGATGCCCGGCGCCGGGTCGACGAGTTCCTGCTGAAAGCCGGCCGACAGGTGGTCAAGGACTATGTGGCGTTCCCGGCGCTGACATCGCTGTCACCCGGTGCGACGTTCATGGCCACACTGAAGGCCAACGCGGTGGCCAACGTGATCCGCAATGTATGGTCCAACGCCGTGATCTTCTGCGGCCATTTTCCCGACGGTGCGGAGAAGTTCACCAAGACCGACATGATCGGCGAGTCCAAGGGTCAGTGGTATCTGCGGCAGATGCTCGGCAGTGCCAACTTCAACGCCGGGCCCGCGCTGCGGTTCATGAGCGGCAACCTGTGCCTGCAGATCGAGCACCACTTGTACCCCGATCTGCCGAGTAACCGGCTCGCCGAGATTTCGGTGCGGGTGCGCGAGATCTGCGAGAAGTACGACCTGCCCTACACCACGGGCCCGTTCCTGCTGCAGTACGCCAAGACATGGCGCACGCTTGCCAAGCTGTCGTTGCCGGACAAGTTCCTGCGTGACACCGCAGACAATGCTCCGGAGACTCGCAGCGAGCGGATGTTCGCCGCTTTGGAGCCGGATTTCCTGGGCACCGAGGAGGCGACTGGCCGGCGGCGCGGTCTGAGGAGTGCCATTGCCGCGGTGCGGGGTTGGCGACAAGACAAAAAGCGGACCAAAGCCGAAACGGCGCCGCGTTGCGAGGACCTAGCCGCCTAACGCACTACGGCAATCAGCTGCTCCAGGGTGGCCAGTTGCTCGGCGTGATCGCCCTCCAACTTGGCCAGCAACGTGGTGATACCGGCCGCGCGGTAGCGGCGCACCCGGTCGGCGATGGTCTCAGGGGTGCCGAGCAGATTCGTCAGACGACCCAGATCGAGCGGCACCGCCGCTCGGGCGTCGTCGTACCTGTCGGCTTGCCACAATTCGCGGACCTCGTCGACTTCGGCTCCGTAGCCCAGCCGGGTGAAGGCGTCGTTGTAGAAGTTCTGGCCGCCTGATCCGCCGGCTCCCATCGCGCCGATGGTGAAGGCATACCCGTCGGCGTGCCGGCGCGCGGCGGCATCCGGGGCGGCGGTGTCTTCATAGAATTCAACGGCGACGGGTGCGACGAGATCGAGGTCGTCGAGTGTTCGGCCGGCGCGTTCGGCACCTTCCCGCAGCGGGCCTAAGAACACGTCGGCAGCCTCGGGGATGAACGCGTTGCCCAGCCAGCCGTCGGCCAGCTCTCCAGTGAGCCGAAGATTCTGCGGACCCATGGCCGCCACGTAGACCGGCACGTGAGCGGGCCGCACCAACGGCCGCAGCGCAGTCCCGCGACTGTCGGGCAGCGGCAGCGGGTAGATCTCGCCCGGGTGCTCGAGTCGCTCGGCGCGGCTGACGATTCGGACGATCTCGATGGTTTCCCGGGTGGTCTGTACGGGCTTCCGGAATCGCACGCCGTGCCAGCCCTCCATGACTCGCGGACCGGACGTGCCGATGCCCAGCAGGAAGCGGCCGCCCGACAGCTCCTGCAGACTCAGCGCCGACGTGGCCAGCAATGCAGGTGAGCGAGAACCGAGCTGTACGACGAAAGTGCCCAGTCCAATCGCGGTGGTCTTGGCCGCCAGGTACGCCAACCCGGTGAGTGCGTCATAGCCCCACACCTCCGGGATCCACAACGACGCGACGCCGATGCGCTCGGCGGCTTCTGCAAAGTCCGCCGCACCGGGCAGGCGGGGTTCGACCATTGCCGCGACTTTCATCGCCGTTGGTTCTGGCATGCTACGAAACGTTATAGGGCCGGCGCGTTCACCGGCGACGTTTGAGAAGGGTGCCGGCGGATGCGCTATCGGGATCAGCCCACAATCGAAGTGACACAGCGAGTTTCGTGCGATGTGCGTACCGCGTGGAGGTTGGTGACGGACATCGGCTTACCGGCGCGCTGCTCCTCGGAGCTGGAGGCTGTGGAGTGGCTCGGCGAGGCGGACGGCGTCGAGGTCGGCGCTCAGTTCCGGGGACGCAACAAGCACGAGGCGTTCGGTGATTGGTCGACGGTGTGCGAGGTCGTCGAGGTAGAAGACGAGCGGCGCTGGGTTTACAACGTCATTGGACCCGACGGCGTCAGCGCGACATGGGGCTTCGAAGTCGAACCGGCCAGCGACGGGGTGCTGATCCGGCAGTGGGCGAGGATGGGACCCGGACCGTCCGGACTGAGCCCGGCGATCGCCGCCCAACCGGCGAAAGAAGCGCGAATCGTCGCACGCCGACTGGCCGAATGGCAGCAGAACATGCAAGCCAACCTCAACTTCATCGCCGCGCTGGTCGGCCGACTTGGCTGAGTTCTCAAAGCTCTTGCCGCGCTCCGTGCGACCAGTGACGAAATGCTCTAGCCCGGCTTGCGGGCCTCGATCAGTACCCGTGAGCTGTGCGTGATCAGGCTTCCGTCGGCTTCGATCTGCTGGTGGATTTGCAGCAGCTTGTCGCGGTACTTCGCGACGGTAAAGCCCGGGATGATCCAAATCACTTTGCGCAGCAGGTAAATCAACGCGCCGACGTCGAAGAATTCCAGTCGAATCCGCTCCTGTCGCAGGTCGACCACTTCGAGTCCGGCCACAGTGACGTCGGTGGTAACGGTGTCCGGGTTCATTTGCGCAGGAATCAGTTTGCGCGGCCCTGGACCCAGGAAGTGCTCAATCAAATTCCGGAAGAAGATGACACCGATGTGCTGGGCAAAATAGGTTCCGCCGGGCTTGAGCACCCGGGCGATGTCGTCCCACCACACGGCCGATGGATGGCGACCGCTGATCAGCTCGAATGCCGCATCGCCGAACGGCAGCGGCGGCTCCTTGCCGGCGGCGATTACCACCACACCCACTGGATGGAGCAGGCTGGTGGCCAGTGCGAGGTTGGGCGGCCACGGCTCGGTGGCCGCCATCGTCGGCGGGAATGGACCGGCCCCCGCCAGCACCTCACCGCCACCGGTGTAGATGTCGAGCGCAGACGTCACTTGCGCCAGCCGGTCGCGCAGCAATCGTTGGTATCCCCAAGGCGGGCGCTGTTCGGTGGCTCGGCCATCCAGCCAGGAGAAATCCCAGCCGTCGACGGACACCGACACCGCCTCGGCGACCAGCTCGTCAAACGTGCGTTTCACGTTGCAGATCGTCGCATGGGGATGCGGGAGCCGGTTCCACAGCAGCCACATCTGTCTCTGTGCAAGAGGAGTGTCGTTGTGCCCGCCTACAAGCGACTTTTTCCTCAGCCGGCAAGCTTGCCGCTTCGAGACGGGCAGAAACACACCGGACGCGAAGCCGCCTACCCCAACCGCTCCTTGATGGTGGCGTTGGCCATGCCGCCGCCCTCACACATCGTTTGCAGACCGTACCGCCCGCCGCGCTGCTCGAGCGCGTTGACCAGAGTGGTCATGATGCGCGCACCGCTGGCGCCCAACGGGCGGCTGATGGCGATGGCTCCGCCGTTGACGTTGGTCTTCGTCAGATCCGCTCCGGTGTCCTGGGCCCAGGCCAGCGAGAGGGTACGGCACGACTCAAAAGCGCACCCCAAGGAGGCATTGACCGAGGCGTCGAAGGATGTTGACATGTGGCCCGTAACGATGTTGCGACCAGAGGCCATACTCGCACGGGCTAGGGCGGCATCGACACGTCCAATGCGGCAGGTCGAATGGTGGCCGGTGCTCGCCAGCCTCGCCGAACTCGAACTGGAACTAGGTCGGGAAAGCCGCTCAGCAGCGCGCGAGGCCCGACGTTTACGCGGGCAGGCCCCATCCCGGTCGCCCGAAGGCGTTGGATGCCTGAACGTTCGATTTCAAGCGCAGGGGAGTTAGCTGAGCAAATGTCCTTATCTCACACATTTCTCATAAAATAGCTGCTCAGGGGAACTAGGCGTAAAGTCCCGGCCATGACTTGGCAAAAAATCTCTGTATCGCAGTTCGGCGGTCCTGAGGTCCTTGATCTGATCGAGGAATCCACCATCCCGGAACCTGGTCCCGGCGAGGTTCGCATTAAAGTGCTCGCTGCAGGGACCGGTTTCACCGACATCTTCATCCGTCGTGGGCGCTACCCGGACTACAAGGGGCCGTTGCCCTTCATTCCCGGCTACGACATCGTGGGCCTCGTCGAAAAGGTCGGTCCCGGTGTGGCATCACCACGCGAGAGTCAGACGGTCGCCGATCTGTGCGTCGTCGGCGGCTACACCCAATACGCGATACGCCCCGCAGAGTTCCTGGTGCCGGTGCCCGATGGTGTTGATCCCGCCGAGGCGGTCTGCATCCCTTTGGCTTATCTCACCGCATTTCAAATGCTCACCCGTTACCGGCAACTTGCGCCCGGTGCAACGATCTTGGCGATTGGAGCCTCCGGAACTGTGGGCACGGCATTGCTCGACCTGGCGCGCCACTTCGGTCTGAACGCAATCGGCACGTGCTCGGCAGCCAGCATGCCGGTAGTGGAGAGCTTCGGCGCAAAGGCTATTGACTACCGCGACGGCGACTTCGTCGCCGCACTGCACAAGCTCACCGCTGGGGTCGATGCTGTCTTCGACGCCATCGGCGGAGCGCATTTCGCACGGTCCTATGCCTGCCTCGCATCCGGGGGCCTACTCGTGGGGTATGGATCACAAACCATGGCCGACGGACGCGAAGGCTTACTTTCGGCAGGGTTGGGCATCGCCCGACTCAAATTCTGGGACACCTTCAATGTCGTATTCCGCAGACGGCGCGCGAAGTGGTACAGCATCACCTCCCGGCGAAAGACCCACCCCGACGAGTTCAAGGCAGATATGGCTGCACTCTTCGCACTGTTGCGCGACGGTGCCATCCATCCGGTGGTTATCGACCGCCTACCTCTCGCCGCCGCGCCAGAGGTCCACACTCGCATCGACGCAGGCGGCCTCGGCGGAAAGATCGTTCTGACTCCGTGGCCGCCGAAGCCGGACAACACTGCTGCCGTGTAATCCGCCGATGCACCCTCTCCGATTTGAGACAGTTAGATGTCCCACAGCTCGCCAACCTGCCATCGTTCACCAAGCGTTAGTAGCAGCGGCGAGACGGGCTAGCCCAACCGCTCGATGATGGTGGCGTTGGCCATGCCACCGCCCTCGCACATCGTCTGCAACCCGTAGCGACCGCCGCGCTGTTCGAGCGCGTTGACGAGTGTGGTCATGATGCGGGCACCGCTAGCGCCCAACGGGTGGCCGATAGCGATGGCTCCGCCGTTGACGTTGGTCTTCGCCAGATCCGCTTCGGTGTCCTGGGCCCAGGCGGGTACAAACTGTGGCGGGTTCACTTTTTCTTCTTCCTGCCGGGCTTCTTCTTGGGGATGAACTGCGGAGGGTGGCCTTTATCTGCGTCAAAGTTGAAGCGCACTTGGGTTTTCCCCTCGCCATCGACATCGGTTGCGACGATTACTGCATGTGTGTCGCCGATCGGGGCTTGGCCTGTCGCAAATCCATGGCCGACGAAGTTACCCGCGTGAGTGAACTTCATGTCTGCCATGTTGGTGCTGACCACACTCAACGTGACTACCATTTTGTCCACTACCGCAAAGACTTCGACCTCGCCGTCTGTGCACTTTACGTGGAGACGTTCACCCTCGTGTACTGGTGGATCGAGTTCCACGGTGAACTGCTTGTTGATGGGTCCCTCGTCCAGGATCGAGGAGGGTGGGTGACGTTTCATATATTCGTCGGTCTTCACCTTTCCCTCAAATTCGCTCCACCGCACCAATTTCGATCCGTTAGCCCGAAAGAGCCAAGGTTCTTCAGGGCTGTCAACTACGCGAAATCCTTCGGCTGACGGCAGGGGCAATGTGTGGGTCACGTCCCACCGCACGATGCGCACTGAGGCGGCCTTTACGCGAAGGCCCATACGATCGTTCAAGGCGGCGGCCAGTTCCGATTCGGTGATGTTCGGATACACCGCCAGGTAACCGAGGTTTTCTGCCAAGATCCTTCCTGGGCCTGTGAACCCCGAGCCGGACACCAAGACGAGCGAGTTCAGAACTCCTGCCGCTTGGAGGCGGCTGTGCTTCCCGTGCTGCTGATCTACCCAAGTCTGAGTTGCTTTTCGCCCAAGCTTTGTGCACTCGACGCCGATCTTCAGTTCTTGTCCGTTCAGTTGGCCACAAACGATCGTGATGTCAACTTCACGAGGGTTCCCGGCCTGAGGATCGGGATATTCGATTGACTCCGTGATAACGGAGCCGTTTTCTAACAGGTCGAGCAAGCTTGCGATGACCTGCTGAAAAGGGTTGGTTTTCCTTGGCACGTCACCAGCGTGGCAGGCTCACCCGACAAACTGGGCACGACATGCCGGGCGGATGTGCTTTGTCGGATTGCTCGGGTCGGGTATACACCAGCGCGCTGGCATATCGAGTCCCCGCATGAGCAGATCCCCGTGCCGACGATGAGTTGGACGCCGGGGATCTGGTTTGAAGGGGAATTAGCCGAGCCGCTCGATGAGCGTGGCGTTGGCCATGCCGCCGCCCTCGCACATGGTCTGCAACCCGTATCGTCCGCCGCGCTGCTCAAGAGCATTCACAAGTGTTGTCATGATGCGGGCACCGCTAGCGCCGAGCGGGTGACCGATGGCGATGGCTCCGCCGTTGACGTTGGTCCTCGTCAGATCCGCTCCGGTGTCCTGGGCCCAGGCCAGCACAACCGGCGCGAACGCCTCGTTGACCTCGAACAGGTCGATGTCGGCGAGCGTCAGTCCGGCGCGGGTCAACACCTTCTCGGTGGCCGGAATGACCCCGGTCAACATGTAGAGCGGGTCTGAGCCCACCACAGTCGTGGCGTGGATGCGGGCCAGCGGCTTGAGCCCTAGCTTCTTGGCCACCTCACTGGTGGTGATCAACACCGCAGCGCTGCCGTCCGAGAGCGGCGAGGAGTTGCCGGGCGTTACCGACCAATTGATCTGCGGGAAGCGTTCTTTCGCCGCCTCGCTGTAGAACGCCGGCTGCAGCCTGGCCAGTGTCTCCACAGTCGTCGAAGGCCGGATGATCTCGTCAGCGGAAAGCCCGGCGATTGGAAT
The DNA here is from genome assembly GCF_049802695.1 of Mycobacterium sp. Taxonomy (GTDB): domain Bacteria; phylum Actinomycetota; class Actinomycetes; order Mycobacteriales; family Mycobacteriaceae; genus Mycobacterium. The sequence continues at coordinate 14,963 of NZ_JBARMY010000003.1, read as the reverse complement.
CAACTCGCTGTCGAACAGTCCGTCCTTGGTGGCGCGAGCCGCCTTGTCATGGCTGCCGGCAGAAAATTCGTCGAGCTGGAAGCGCGAGAACCCCCACTTGGCGGCGATCAGTTCGGCGCTGATGCCCTGAGGTACCAGGCCGTCGGGGTAGCGGCGCGCCATGTCGGCACCCATCGGATTGCTGCCGGCAAGCACCTGGGTGCCCATCGGGACGCGGCTCATCGACTCGACGCCGCCGGCGACGACCAGGTCGTAGGCGCCGGCAATGACGCCCTGCGCGGCGAAGCTGACCGCCTGCTGGCTGCTGCCGCATTGGCGGTCGATGGTCACCCCGGGCACCGACTCGGGGAATCCGGCACCGAGTAGCGCATTGCGGGCGATGTTGACCGCCTGGTCACCCACCTGGGTGACGGCGCCGGCGATCACGTCATCGACCTGCACCGGGTCTACGCCGGTCCGGTTCAACAGCTCTCGCAGGCTGTGCGCCAGCAGATCAGCGGGCAACACGTCGTGCAGCGCCCCAGTCGCCTTGCCCTTGCCGATAGGGGTGCGGACGACTCCCACGATGACTGCGTCGCGGCCCTGAGTCATGGCTCCTCCTTGAGTCCAATAAGCCTGAGTACATCTGGCTATACCGAGAGGAACACCTAGGTACACTGGAAACAACCCAGACTCGAGGTGATCTAGGTGACATTTTTGCAGGGAGCGCTGGGCGATCGCGACAAATGGTCGGCGGTCGGCGAGTGCTCGATAGAAAAGACGATGGCGGTGCTCGGCACCAAGTCCGCCATGCTGATCATGCGGGAGGCCTATTACGGCACCACGCGGTTCGACGACTTCGCCCGCCGGGTGGGCATCACCAAAGCCGCCACGTCGGCGCGGCTGGGCGAGTTGGTCGACCTCGGCCTGCTGAGCCGGCGGCCCTACCGGGAACCCGGGCAGCGTAGCCGCGACGAATACATCCTCACCGAAGCCGGTGTGGATTTCATGCCGGTGGTGTGGGCGATGTTTCAGTGGGGCCGACGCCATCTGCCCGGCCGTGACCGGCTGAGGCTGACCCATCTCGGCTGCGGTGCAGAGGCCGACGTCGAAATCCGCTGTGCGGAAGGCCATCGCGTGCCGCCCGACGAGCTGGGTATGCGGCTGATCAGCCCTGGTTGAGCACTGCCAGCAACCGCCGTGCCGCATCGACGCGGCGGGCCGCCGGGCCACTCAGCTTGTCCAGCGCACACTCCGGATCGGCGGGCGGGCCCAGGTGCCCGCAGCCGCGCGGGCAGTCTTGGATCGCCTGCGCCAGGTCGGAGAACGCCATCAACACATCGTCGGGCTCGATGAGGCCCAGTCCGAACGACCGCACCCCGGGTGTGTCGATCACCCAACCCGGCCGGTTCAGCGGCAGTGCCACCGACTGCGCTGAGGTGTGCCGGCCCTTCCCGACGCCCGAAACGACTCCTGTCGCCCGATCCGCGTCCGGCACAAGGCGATTCACCAGAGTCGACTTGCCCACCCCGGAGTGCCCGAGCAGCACGGTGATCTGATCGGTCAGCAGGGGAGCGACGACGTCGAGCGGGTCGTCGCGGCCCGCGATGGCGATGGTCAAGCCGAAACCGCCGAACTGTTCGGCAAACGGACCCGGCGGGGCCAGGTCGGTCTTGGTCAGGCACAGGATCGGTGTCAGGCCACCGGCGTACGCGGCGATCAACGCACGATCGACGAATCCGGTGCGCGGTGGCGGATCGGCCAGTGCCACCACGATCAGCAGTTGAACGGCGTTGGCGACCAACACCCGCTCGGTGGGATCGGTGTCATCGGCGCTCCGGCGTAACACCGTCCGTCGCGGCCCGCGCCGCACGATGCGGGCCAGGGTGTCGGTGCGGCCGGACACGTCGCCGACCACGTCGACATCGTCGCCGACGACGATCGGCGTGCGACCCAGTTCCCGGGCCCGCATGGCGGTGATGCGGTGCATCGGGTCGCCGTCGAGCACACATCCCCAGCGGCCGCGGTCGACGCTGACCACCATGGCCGGCTTGGCATCAGCGTGCTCGGGCCGGGTCTTTGTTCGCGGTCGTGAACCCCGCCCCGAACGGACTTTGACGTCGCTTTCGTCGAAGTCGCCGGGCCTCAACCGACCGGCCCCCGGTCAGCCAGCATGGTCGCCCACAGTCGCGGAAAGTCGGGCAGGGTTTTGGCGGTGGTGGCGACGTCGTCCACCTCGACTCCGTCGACTCGCAGCCCGACGATCGCGCCGGCCATCGCCATCCGGTGGTCGGCGTAGGAGCGCCAAATGCCCGACCGCAGCGGCGTCGCGGTGATCAGCAGACCGTCAGGTGTCTGTTCGCATTTTCCGCCCAACCCGTTGATCTCGGTGCTCAGCGCGGCCAGTCGGTCGGTTTCGTGGCCGCGCAGGTGGGCGATGCCGGTCAGCCGTGACACGGATCCGGGAGCGGCAAGCGCGGCGAGCGCCGCGATCGCGGGCGTCAGCTCACCGACATCGCGCAGGTCGACGTCGAACCCGCCGTAGCTTTCCGGTCCGCGCACGTCGAGAAGTGAATCATGATGGCTGACAACGGCATTGAGCTTCAGCAAGATGTCCTGGATGATGTCGGCGGGCTGGATGCTGACCGACGGCCAACCGGTGACGCGCACCGTGCCGCCGGTGACCACCGCCGCCGCGAGGAAGGGAACAGCGTTGGACATGTCCGGTTCGATGTCCCAGCGCCGTGCGGCCACCACGCCGGGCGCTACCTGCCAGCGGGCCGTTGTCGAATCGTCGACCTCGACGCCGGCCTGGCGCAGCATGGCGACCGTCATCGCGATGTGCGGCGCCGAGGGCAGCGTCGAACCGCTGTGCTGCAACGTCAATCCGGTGTCGAACGAGGCCGCGGACAGCAGCAGGCCGGACACGAATTGCGAGGACGCCGACGCGTCGATGGTCACTGCGCCCCCGGTTACCGACCCGCCACCGCGAACCCGAAACGGCAAGCCGCCGCCGACGATGTCGACGCCGAGGCTGCGCAGCGCGTTCAACAGTGGCGCGATGGGCCGCACCCGGGCCTGCTCGTCGCCGTCGAACATGACCGTCACCGCGCTCAGCGCCGCCAACGGTGGGACGAACCGCAGCACCGTGCCCGCAAGTCCGCAGTCAATTCGGGCGTCAGGCGCGGGGGAAAGAAAGCCGCTGACCGTCAACTCCGAGGCGGCGCCGTCCACCTGCAGGCCCAACGCGGTCAGCGCGCCGATCATCAGGTCGGTGTCACGGCTGCGCAGCGCCCCGCTGACGGTGGAGGTGCCGTTACCGGCCGCGGCCGCCAGCGCCGAAAGCACCAGCGCGCGGTTGGTCTGAGACTTCGAGCCGGGTAACGTCACCGTCGCGGACACCGGCGCCGGTGCGTACGGGGCCGTCCACAGCGTGCTCGTCACGGCTTCATCCTGCCTGCCCGAACGGCGTTGCCCAACCACGAGGCACCATGGACTCATGTGTGGACGATTCGCGGTGACGACCGATCCGGCGCTGCTCGCCGAGAAGATCAAGGCGATCGACGAAGCCACCCCTACGCAATCCAGTCCTGAGCCGAACTACAACGTGGCGCCCACGACGACGATCGCCACCGTGGTGAGCCGGCACGCCGAACCCGACGACGCGCCGACCCGCCGGGTGCGGATGATGCGGTGGGGGCTGGTCCCGCCGTGGGCGAAACCCGGCGCCGACGGCGCACCGGAGTCCAAGGGGCCGCAACTGATCAACGCCCGTGCCGAGAAGCTCACCACGTCACCGGCGTTTCGCTCGAGCGCGAAGTCGCGGCGCTGCCTGGTGCCGATGGACGGCTACTACGAGTGGCGCGCCACCCCGGGCAAGAAGACCGGTAAGACGCCGTTCTACATGTACCGCTCGGACGGCGACATGCTGTTCATGGCGGGTCTTTGGTCGGTATGGCGGCCGGCCAAGGATGCAAACCCGCTGCTGAGCTGCACCATCGTCACCACCGACGCGGTGGGCGAGCTGGCCGAAATCCACGACCGGATGCCGTTGGTGGTGCCCGAACGCGACTGGGACCGCTGGCTGAATCCGGACGTTCCGGCCGATGACGAGCTGCTGTCCAAGCCGCCCGACGTGCGGGGTATCGAGCTGCGGGAGATATCGACGCTGGTCAACAATGTGCGCAACAACGGTCCGCAGTTGATTGAACCGGCCGAGCCGCAACCCGAGCAGTCAACCCTGCTGTAGTCAACGACTCGCTGATCGAATCCCATTAGGCGTGATACCCCGGCGGGTTCACGTCGTCCACCCAGAAGTCGACACCGAGCTCACCGCCCGTCACGCAGTCGTAGACCGACAGATCTGCGACACCGGACTCGACCAGGACGTCCTCGCACAGCAGCGTGTTGCCGGTGTACTCCTTGGAGGGCTTGTTGAGGACGACGTAGGCCGCGTCGGAGTACACCTCCGGCTTGCGGGCCCGCGCCATCGCCGCCTCGCCGCCCAGCAGGTTCTGCACCGCGGCAGTCGCCACCAGCGTGCGCGGCCACAGGGTGTTCGATGCGATGCCCTCTTCGCGCAGCTCTTCGGCGATGCCCAGGGCGCACAGCGTCATACCGAACTTGGCCATCATGTATGCGGTCGGCTTGAGCCACTTGCTGTCCAGCAACACCGGCGGCGACAACGTCAGGATGTGCGGATTCTCCCGTCCCTTCAGGTGTGGGATGCACGCGTGTGACACCGCGTAGGTGCCGCGGACCTGGATGCCGTTCATCAAGTCGAACCGCTTCATCGGCACCTCGGTGATCGAGCCGAGATTGATCGCCGAGGCGTTGTTGACGACGATGTCGATGCCGCCGAACTGCTCGACGGCTTTGGCCACCGCGGAGTCCACGGAGTCCGGGTCGCGGACGTCGCCGACGATCGGCAGCGCCTGGCCGCCGGCCTCCTCGAGTTCTTTGGCCGCGGTGTACACGGTGCCCGGCAGCTTGGGGTGCGGCTCGGCGGTCTTGGCGATCAGCGCGATGTTCGCGCCGTCCTGCGCGGCCCGCTTGGCGATGGCCAGGCCGATTCCGCGGCTGGCGCCCGAGATGAACATGGTCTTGCCCTGCAAAGACATGGCGTCACATTAACCCCGTGCCGATCGCATTGTGCACCGGCCCGAGTTGCGCCGCCGCCGACCGTGCAGAGGTAGCGGAAATAGCCGGATGAGCGGAGCTGTTGACAAAACCGAAGAAGACAGTGTCGGTTGCAGCCCTTAGATTGGGAGAGGGGGTCAGGTGTCAACGGCAATGAGCCTCGTCGACGACGGGCGTTTGACCGGGTACCTCGAGCGTCCGGTGTCGATACCGGGCCGTTTTGGTGACACCGCGACAGAAGGGACTGTGTCAAACAACATGGCCGACACCGATGGCGCGAGCGGATTCGAGGCGGTGGCCGCGGCCGAACCCACCAGGCCGGTGCGTTCCGGGGAAACCGATGCGCAGCTGACGGCCCGCTTCGAGCGCGACGCGATCCCGCTGCTGGATCAGCTCTACGGTGGCGCCCTGCGCATGACGCGCAATCCGGCCGACGCTGAAGACCTGCTTCAGGAGACGATGGTGAAGGCCTATGCGGGGTTTCGATCGTTCCGTGAAGGCACCAACCTGAAGGCTTGGCTGTATCGCATCCTGACCAACACCTACATCAACAGCTACCGAAAAAAGCAGCGGCAGCCGGCGCAGTATCCGACCGAACAGATCACCGACTGGCAGTTGGCGGCCAGCGCGGAACACTCTTCCACCGGCTTGCGGTCGGCCGAGGTCGAAGCTCTCGAGGCGCTGCCCGACACGGAGATTAAAGAAGCGCTGCAGGCGTTGCCCGAAGATTTTCGGATGGCTGTGTACTACGCCGACGTCGAAGGTTTCCCATACAAAGAAATCGCCGAGATCATGGACACGCCGATCGGCACGGTGATGTCCCGGCTCCACCGCGGCAGGCGTCAACTTCGCGGATTACTGGCCGATGTGGCCAAAGAGCGGGGCTTCACGCGTGGTGAGCAGGCGCCTGAGGAGGTGTCGTCGTGACTGAGTTCTCCGCGCCGCCCGGCCCGGCCGACGGTGATGGCTCCCAAATGAAGGCCGACTGCGCAGATGTGATCGCCGAAGTGTGGACCCTGCTCGACGGCGAGTGCACGGCCGAGAATCGGGAGAAGCTCCGTGCGCACCTCGAGAAGTGCCCGCCGTGCCTGCGGCTGTACGGACTCGAGGAGCGCATCAAAGGCTTGATCGCGATGAAATGCCGGGGCGAGAAAGCGCCGGAAGGCCTGCGCGAGCGGCTACGGCTGGAGATAAGCCGGACCACGATCGTCCGCAGTCAGGCCTCCTGGCCGTCCTGAGCTTTAAGCGTTGGGTCGCTTGCCGTGGTTGGCTTTGCTGTGCTTGCGGTCGCGCTTTCTACGGCCACGCTTGGCCATGACTGATCCTCCTTCGCGTCGGCACGCCAGTCTCTCATGAGCTGGATTCTGGCGGCCGCCCGCCTCAGACCACGGGCGGACGCTGTCCCGGAGACCGCGGTCGCGACTGCGCCGGCGCCACAGAGCCCGGATTGGCCGCCTGCCCCGAGGTTGCGCCGTTCGCGTAACCCGACTGCGCGGGGATTTGACCTGGTGTCAGGCTGTTGGGGTAGCCGGGTTGTGCGGGGTTTTGAACCGGCGCCAGGCTGTTGGGGTAACCCGGTTGTCCGGGGACCTGCCCAGGCGCGACGCCGTTGGGGTAACCGGGCTGTCCCGGTAGCTGCCCCGGCACCGCACCGCCGGGATAACCGGGCTGTCCGGGTAGCTGCCCCGGCACCGCACCGCCGGGATAACCCGGCAACCCTGGCGTTTGACCCGGCACCGGTGAAAGGGCGCTGCCGCCACCGGACATGCCCGGGATCAACGAACCACCGCCGGGGATGAACGATCCCAGCAGCGAGTTGAGCGGCGCCAGGAGCGCGTTGGCGACGTCGACCGCCGAACCGGGATTGGGCAACCCCGGAGCCGGAATCGGGTCATCCATCGGGACAGGTGACGATGGCTGGGCCCCCGCGGCCCCCGCACCCAGGCCGATCGCTCCGAAGGCAGCCACCGCAAGCCCCAGCCCGGCGGTCGCCCGAGCCAACGTCCGGCGGGACTTCCAAACCGTAAAAGTGTTCGTGTTCAAGGGAACTCCTGTCTCCGCCGGCTAGCTGCGCTAAGTCACAAGCATCACTTTTGACACTCAGATCACCCCTGTAACCTTGGGGCTCGAGAGTCACAGCGCAAACACGACGTGATAACGGAACGAACTCTATAGGCCCCCTTAGTAATCTTTCGGTTCGCTTATATTCGCGCCTCGCGCCGTCGGCAACTGCCTGCTCACCCAAGCCGACCAACTGTGGTTCGATGAAGCGACCGGATTACGCAACGCCGCCTGGGTGATGAACGGGGTGATGATGGCCGAGGATGTGCGGGCCGAGATCGTAGCCAGCGTGCTCGAAGTCGTCGTCAATGAAGGCGATCAGATCCACGCCGGCGACACCGTTGTGCTGCTTGAGTCAATGAAGATGGAGATTCCGGTCCTGGCCGAGGTCGCCGGCACGATCAGCAAGGTCAGCGTATCGGTGGGAGACGTCATCCAGGCCGGCGATCTCATCGCCGTGATCAGCTGACAGTTGGTGGGTTGCGCTTTGCAGCAGCGAGCGATTCAAGGTAGCCCATGTCCACCCTAGGTGACCTGCTCGCCGAACACACGGTCTTGCCAGGCGATGCCGTCGAGCACCTGCACGCCGTGGTCGGCGAGTGGCAACTGCTGGCCGACCTGGCGTTCGCCGACTACCTGATGTGGGTTCGCCGCGACGACGGCGCGATGGTGTGTGTAGCCCAATGCCGGCCCAACACCGCGCCGACGGTCATCTTGCGCGACGCGGTCGGGACCGTCTACGCCGCCGAGCAGATGCCGCTGGTTGCCGCGGCCTTCGAGTCCGGCGCCATCGGGCGGGAAACCACAGACCGACATCACGACTCGGCTGAGCGACCAGGTCCTCCCGTCGAAGCCGTACCGGTCCGTTACGGCGAGCAGGTGGTGGCGGTGCTGACCCATCAGACCGCGCTGGAGGCGCACCGTAAGTCCAGTCCACTGGAGACCGCGTACATCGACTGCGCCGCGGACCTCATGCACATGCTGTCGGAAGGAACCTTCCCCAACGTCGGCGACGTGGCGATGTCGCGGTCCAGCCCGCGTGCCGGGGACGGCTTTATCCGCCTTGACGGCAACGGTGTCGTCGTCTACGCGAGTCCCAACGCGCTGTCGGCTTATCACCGGATGGGCTTGACTTCCGAGCTGGCCGGCCACAACCTGATCCGGGTCACCCGTCCGCTGATCTCGGACCCGTTCGAGGCCCAGGAGTTGGCAGAGCATGTCAGCGACTCGCTGGCCGGCGGATCCAGCATGCGGGTGGAGGTCGACGCTGGCGGCGCCACAGTGCTGCTCAGGACGCTGCCGTTGGTGGTCCGCGGGCGCGCCGCCGGGGCCGCCGTGCTGATCCGCGATGTCACCGAAGTCAAGCGGCGGGATCGCGCGCTGATGTCGAAGGACGCGACGATCCGGGAGATTCACCACCGTGTCAAGAACAACCTGCAGACGGTGGCCGCGTTGCTGCGGCTACAGGCCCGCCGTACGGCCAACGTCGAAGGACGGGAAGCGCTGATCGAATCGGTGCGTCGGGTGTCGTCCATCGCGCTGGTTCACGACGCGCTGTCGATGTCGGTGGACGAGGAGGTCAACCTCGATGAGGTCATCGACCGGATCCTGCCGATCATGAACGACGTGGCGACGGTCGACACACCTATCCGGATCAACCGCGTCGGCGCCCTCGGCGTGTTGGACTCCGACCGCGCAACGGCGCTGATCATGGTGATCACCGAGCTTGTCCAGAACGCGATCGAGCACGCTTTCGAGCCGGCGGTGAGCGGGGCTGCGGTGGGCTACGGGGGAGGCTGCGTCACGATCCGCGCCGAACGGTCAGCGCGCTGGCTCGACGTGGTGGTTCACGACAACGGCCGCGGCCTGCCTGAGGGATTCGACCTGGACGCCTCCGATCGGCTCGGCCTGCAGATCGTGCGCACCTTGGTGTCCGCCGAATTGGACGGCTCGCTGCACATGGAGGACGTCTCAGAAGGCGGCACGGACGTGGTGCTGCGGGTGCCGATCGGCCGGCGCGCCCGACTGGCGCAATAACGGGTGCCCTGGGAAGGGCTTACACAGTATTGCGGCCCCGACAAGTCGTCGGGGCCACAGTACGCCGAGGCTGCGATCAGACCCCGGTGCGCGCTTTCGTTCGGGCGTTGCGGCGCTTGAGCGCGCGCCGCTCGTCTTCGCTCATTCCGCCCCACACGCCGGAGTCCTGGCCGGTGTTCAGTGCCCAGGACAGGCACTCGGTGGTCACCGGACAGCGGTTACAGACGAGTTTCGCGTCGGCGATCTGGGCGAGTGCCGGCCCACTGTTTCCCACGGGGAAAAACAGCTCTGGGTCCGCGTCGCGACAAATCGCTTTGTGGCGCCAATCCATACGTCGTTACTCCTTACTGTGTGCGCAGCAATGCGCACGAGCGATTTCTTCGGCTGTTAACGCATGCACAACAAATGTTTCCGAACTGTTGCAAGCGATCTTCCGATCGTTTCACAGGCTCGACGGATGTCAATAGCGTGCGTTCCCGCGTGGGCAATGTCACTGTTGCGATCCGTTACCGAAAGCCTTATTCCTTTGTACTACACTCTTTGCGTAGCTGCGCCTGAAAAGTGCCGGTGACACGCGGTCATCGCAGTTCAGGCGCTTTTTTCGCGGGCGGAGCGACGACGGCCAGCGCGTTGGGCACGGACCGGAACGTCATTTTCTCCCGCAACCCGAGATAGTCGCCGTCGAACTGGCTGGCGATCGGCGCACCGCTCGAGGTGACCTCCAGACAGGCCGCGTCATCGTCGCGGATGAGCTGGTTGGCCTCCAACTTCGGCCGTTTCGACACCAGTTGGCGGGCCAGCTTCAGCGTCGGTATCACCTTCATTTCGGTGAGAGCGAACACTCCGAGGCCCGACTCGAAGCTGCAGCCAGGGTTCGTCCACATCGGCCGGTCGTTGCTGTAGGTCCAGGGGCTGGAGTTGGACACCCAGACGAAGTGCACGCCGGAGATGGGCTCGCGGCCGGGCAGCCGCAGCGTCAGAACCGGTTCGCGGCGCGCGTAGCGGATGGTGATGGGGACCGCGGTACGCCAGTAACGCATCGCCGTGACGGTAACGCCCTTGTTGCGTTGCTCCTCGACCGCGGCCACCACCTCGGCGTCGACGCCCATCCCGGCGTTGAGCACCGACCACCGCTCGCCGCAGTCGACCACCCCGATCCGGCGCCAGGTCTGGCGGCGCTGGTATTCGTCGAGTAACGCGATCAGCTCGTTCGTGGCTTTGATCGGGTCCGGCGAGATGCCCAGCGACCGGGCAACCACATTCGCCGAGCCACCCGGCACGATCGCGACCGCCGGCACGTGTCCGGTCGGCAGCTGTCCCGGCGTGCCGAGCAGGCCGTTGACGACATTGCTCACGGTGCCGTCACCGCCGTGCACGACGATCACGTCGACGCCGTCCTGCGCGGCGGCCTGCGCAATCTCGCCGCCGTGCCCCCGGTGAGTGGTGTGTACGACGGTGAGTTGCAACCGGCTCTTGAGTGCGTTGGCCAGCAAGTCACGGCCCGCTGGGGTGGTGGAAGTGGCTGTGGGGTTGACGATCAGCACGGCGCGCATGAGGCACGAGCTTAAGCCCGGCGACGATGCGGGTCGTGCAGCGACCCACGGAGCTTGCGAGCGGAGGCGAGCACATCTGATCCAGTGGCGGCGGTGGCTAGGCTGGCGTTGTGACTGCTCGGGCCCCGGCCAGCTTGCGTGTCGCAGGACTGATTGCGGCGGTCGAGGGTGCGGCGGCACTGGTGGTGGCCGCAGTGTTGGTGGTGCGCGGAGTGGGTGGCGCCGACCAGCGGGTGGTGAACGGTTTCGGGACGGCGGTCTTATTCGCGGTAGCCGGCAGCGGTGTGCTGGCCGCGGGGATTGCCCTGGCCGCCGGCAAGCGATGGGGCCGTGGCCTGGTGGTGTTCACCCAATTGTTGTTGCTGCCGGTCGCCTGGTATCTCGCGGTGGGCTCGCACCAGCCGATGTTCGGGGTTCCGGTGGCAGTCGTGGCGGTGAGCGCGCTGGCGTTGCTGTTCAGTCCGAGCGCTGTGCGCTGGGCTGCGAGCAATCAGCGCGACCCGGCCAGCTCAGCCAACTCCGGCCCGGACACCCGGTAAGTGGTCCACTGGCCCTGCGGCCGACCGCCGACCGAGTCGTACAAGGCGATCGCGTCGACGTTCCAGTCCAGCACCGCCCACGACAGCCTGGTGTAGCCGTTGTCGAGGCATTCGCGCGCCAGCGTCGACAGCAGCAGGCGGGCCAGGCCGCGGCGGCGGAATGGCGGACGCACGTAGAGGTCCTCCAGATAGACCCCCGCGACGCCGTCCCACGTCGAAAAGCTGGGGAACCACAACGCCATTGCGGCGATCCGGTCCTCGACATCGACGACGTAGCCCCGTAACGCGACCGGATCGTCGAACAGGGCAGTGCCGATCTGCGCCTCGGTGACCGTGCACAGGTCAGCAGCGTCCTCGAAGTCGGCCAATTCATGGATCATCGCGGTGATGTCGGCGACGTCGGCGGCCTGGGCCCGGCGGATCACCGCTCGACTCCGAGCGCGGCCAGAATAGTGCCGAATTTGGTTGTGGTCTCATCGACTTCGTCATCGGGATTGGACTCGGCGACGATTCCCCCGCCGGCGTGGGCCAATGCGGAACGGCGGTCGGCGGCCAGTTGCGCTCCGCGGATTGACACCGCCCAGCGGCCGTCGCCTCGGGCGTCGCACCAGCCGACAGCTCCGGCGTAAAAACCTCGGTTACCTTCCAGCTCGGCGATCAACTCACACGCTTCCTTGGTCGGCGCCCCGCCGACCGCGGGAGTCGGATGCAGCGCCAGCACCAAGTCTATTGCAGTGGTTGATGATTCGCGCAGCCGTCCGCTGATGGGTGTGCTCAGATGCCAAAGCGTGGCGGTGCGGCTCAGCTGTGCGCTCGCCGGGATCACCAGCTCGTCACACAACGGACCCAGAGCCGCCCGCATCGCGTCGATCACGAGTTGATGCTCGTGACGGTCCTTGGCCGACCGGGCGAGTGCGGCGCCGGTCGCCTGGTCGAGACTCGGGTCGTTGCTGCGTGGCGCCGAGCCTGCGAACGGTTGACAGACCATCCGGTCGCCGTTGCGGGCGACGAGCAGTTCCGGGCTGGCGCCGACCAGAGCCGCGCCCCGAAAGTCGGCACCGGCCGGTGTCAGGTCGACGAGGTAGCCGTAAGCGGCCGGGTCGGCGGCCACCAGTCGGCACAACACGGCTCGGGCGTCGACCGGTGCGTCGGCGGCCAGCTGCAGTGCGCGGGCCAGCACCACCTTGCGCAGCGGGCTGCCCACCTCGTTCAGGTGCACACGCGCACGTCGGATCCGGCCGCGGTGGTCCTCGCGGCTGGGCACCTCGGCCGCAATATGAACTGCCGGCAGTGGCGTGATCGGCCAGACGGGCAGCGAGGCGCCGCGCCACACGCTACGCGGCGCCAACAACGCGGCAGGCGTTCCTAGGTCAAAAGGCAACGCGCCGACCACTATTGGAACGGTGCCGGACCGAAGGTCGGCTGAGGCCGCCGTCACCTGTGCGTAGGTTTTGGCGATCCCTTCACCGACCAGTACTTCATCCGACGCGCACAGCACGAACGGCGGCTCGTCAGCCATCCCGATAGCTGCTCAAATCAAGCGCGCCAGTTGGCGCTGCCCGTGTTCGAACCCGCACACCGCAATCCCGCCGGCGGGCATTGCGACACGGACGCCCTCAGCCACCGGCAGTTTCATCCACCGCACGATCACAGCGCGGGAGAAATGACCGTGCCCGACGAAAACCACGTCACGAGTCTCCAAGTTTCGCAACGCCAGAGCGACGGCCGCGTCAGCTCGATCCCGGACCTGGGTGACGCGTTCGCCGTCGGGGGCACCGTGGGTCCAGATCAGCCAGTCCGGCGCAGACTCCCGGATTTGCGCGGTGGTCAGGCCCTCATAGCAGCCGTAATCCCACTCGGCCAGATCTTCGGTGACCTCGTCGACGTGCAGGCCCGCCAATTCGGCGGTGTCGATCGCGCGCCGGCGTGGGCTGCTGATCACCAACGGATTGCCCAGGTCGAGCTTTTTGAGCGTGTCCGCGCTGGCGCGGGCTTGTTCCCTGCCCGCCTCGGTCAGGTCGATCTCGGTACAACCGGTGTGCTGACCGGACTCCGACCATTCCGTTTCGCCATGGCGCAGTAACAGTAGTCGGTGATCCTCGACGCCCATGTACGCCGATTCTGCCGGACACTCCTGGCGATCGTCCGGCGGGCTCGACCACGGAGATGTCAGGATGGCAGTTACACCCGCCGGCGACGATGCAGAGCGAAGCGATGAGGAGGAGTGGCGCCTATGACCGCGATGCGGGTTTTGGCGGTGGCCAACCAGAAAGGTGGGGTGGCCAAGACGACGACGGTGGCCTCGCTGGGCGCAGCGATGGCCGACGAGGGACGCCGGGTCTTGCTGGTCGATCTGGACGCCCAGGGCTGTTTGACGTTCTCGCTCGGCCACGACCCCGACAAATTGCCGGTGTCGGTGCATGAGGTGTTGCTCGGGGATGTAGAACCCAATGCGGCGCTGCTCATGACGGCGGAGGGAATGACCCTGCTGCCCGCCAATATCGACTTGGCCGGGGCGGAGGCGATGCTGCTGATGCGGGCCGGCCGCGAGTACGCGCTGAAACGCGCTTTGGCCAAGCTCAGCGGCCAGTTCGACGTGGTGATCGTCGACTGCCCGCCGTCGCTGGGCGTGTTGACCTTGAATGGGCTCACGGCCGCCGATGAGGTCGTCGTGCCGCTGCAATGTGAGACGCTGGCCCACCGCGGCGTCGGGCAGTTCTTGCGGACGGTGACCGACGTACAGCAGATCACCAACCCGAACCTGCGACTGCTCGGCGCGCTGCCGACGCTGTACGACGCGCGCACCACCCACACCCGCGATGTGCTGCTCGATGTCGCCGACCGATACGGCCTGCCGGTGCTGGCCCCGCCGATCCCGCGCACGGTGCGGTTCGCCGAAGCCAGCGCGTCGGGCTCGTCGGTGCTGGCGGGCCGGAAGAACAAAGGCGCCCTGGCGTACAGGGAGCTGGCGCAAGCGCTGCTCAAGCACTGGAAGTCGGGTAAGTCGCTTCCGACGTTCGCGCCGGAGGTGTAGCGCCTCGGTCAGCCCAGGGCGACCAAGGTATTGCCGCGCTGCTCGAACACCTGTGACCCGGACACTGCGGGAATCACCCTCGATGTCCTGGGCGGGCGGGTCACCGGGATGATGCGTTCGCTGACGCCGGTGAAAGCGTCGTAGACCCCGATGCCGTCGGTGACCGGCACCAACAGATGCCCGGCCATGAGGGCGGCGGGGCCCAACAGAACGCCCGGCCCGGCCGCGGTGATCGTGAAGCGGTAGCTCAAGTTCATCGCGTCGAATACCAGCACACTGTCGCCGGTCCACCAGGTCAGCAGACTCCCGAGCCGCGACACCGCGCCGGGCTGGGACGCAGACGTGGGCAGCGGCGTGGTCGACAGCGTGGTGCCGGTGTCGTCCACAACCTCGACTCTGGGCTGTGGTGACGGCAGGTAGAGCGCCGTGCTGGTCTCCGCGACCGCCAGCACCTGTGCGCCCGAAGTCGCGTCGACGCCCGACTCCTGGAAGTCGTGCTGGTCGGGCTCGTCGTCTTCCTTGCTGGGACGGAGCAGCGTCAGCCGCAGGTCGTGCTGCCGGGGACACGCCTCGAGCACAGATGCCGCCGACGAACTGGCTGCGGTCGACAGCAAGGCGCAT
>NZ_JBARMY010000002.1:0-6873 GCF_049802695.1 Mycobacterium sp. | reverse complement strand
ACTAAAGACCCAAAACGAAAGCAATTGATCTGTGGCTCAAGGATGCTCTCGCCGATGGCCCAGTTCCGTCTGCAGACCTAGAACCCATGGCGTGTGCGCAGGCTACAGCCAAGACCAACTACGGGGTGCCCGTGACCGACTCAACGTGAAGCCAACCAGGGTAGGTGACAACCGGATCGCCAGTCTATGAGGACAAACAAGGCAGGAAGGCGGGAAGACGGGAAGGCGGGAGGAGACGGCAGAATCCCGTCTCCGCAACGCACCCGTATCCCCAACCGCAGGCCATGTTCCGAGCTAGTCGTCACACCACGCGCCAACGGCGGCCTGTCCATCGCCCAAGGTCCGGTGTACGTGCTCGTAGGACCGAACGAGATCGAGCCTCTGATGGATGCGATGAGGACAACCGATGAATGGGCCTGAACTCCTAATGGCCTTTTGCATCTCCAGGCCGGATTTTGCCTGTGGAGAGAGGGCCGAACTTGCGTGACGTATCCGGCTCCTTCGGCTCTTGGGGGTCACCCCCACTCGAACGAACCCGACAAGGGTGGAGGCGCTATGCGCTGGCAGCATGAGGACTGTACAAGGCGGGCTTACACGTCGGGCTGGTGCAGTACCCACTACCGGCGTCGTCGGAATGGCCAGCCCATGGATGCACCGATCAGGCGCTACGTGCGGCTTCAGGAGGAAGGCGACAGTAGCGGCAAGCCGGGATTCACGACAACCGGTCGTCGTAAGCGGAAGAGGCCGTTCGAAGCCGAGTGGGCGTCGTTGAAGGAACTTGGCTTTGCTTGAGAGTCGGAGCATGCCAGCCGGGCTGGTGCATCGAGGCGCTCCGGGACTAGTGCTGGCTGCAGGGCCGGATCGGCGATGTGCATGGTATGAGCGCGTCTGCTGTGAGATTCTGCGGGGGTGTCCGCTCCTGCGGCGGCTGCTCCTTCGGGGGTGGTGACGTTCCTGTTCACCGATGTGGAGGGTTCTACCCGTCGGTGGGAAGCCGACGCGGATGGGATGCGGCTGGCGCTGGCCTCCCACGATGAGGTGTTGCGTGCGGTGATCGAGGCGCACGGTGGCTGGTTGTTCAAGCACACCGGTGACGGGGTGTGCGCCGCGTTCGCCTCGCCGCGCTCTGCGGTGGATGCGGCGGTGGCCGCTCAGCAGGAGCTGGAGTTGCCGGTCCGCATGGGGATCGCGACCGGCGAAGCCGAGCTGCGCGGGGCGGACTACTTCGGTGCGGTGCTCAACCGCGCCGCTCGGGTGATGGCCGCCGGGCATGGTGGCCAGGTCCTGCTGGCAGGATCGACGGCGGGACTGCTCAGCGGGGTTGATCTGCTGGATCTGGGGCCGAGGCGGTTGCGGGACCTGCCGACCGCCGTGGAGGTGTTCCAGGTCCGAGCGCCGGGGCTACGCACGGATTTTCCTGCGTTACGTGCACTCGATGCCAGTCCTGGGAACCTGCGGCCTCCGACCACCACCTTCATCGGGCGCGAGTCCGAGGTCGCCGAGCTGCAGACAACGCTGAAAACGCACCGGCTGCTGACGTTGACCGGGGTGGGCGGGGTCGGTAAGACCCGCCTGGCGGTGAAGGTCGCCGCGCAGCTGGCCGACGAGTTCCCGGACGGCGTCTGGGTTTTCGAACTGGCCGCTGTCGTTGATCCGGCGGCGGTGCCCGATGCGGTGGCGGCGGTGCTCAACATTACTCAGCAACCGGGCAAGAGCCTGGCCGACAGCGTGGCCGCCGCGTTGGAGGGTAGGGTGCGGCTGTTGGTGTTCGACAACTGCGAGCACGTCCTCAATGCTGCGGCCGATCTGATCGAGGCCATACTGGCGCACTCGGCGACCGTCAAGATTTTGGCTACCAGCCGCGAGGGGCTGGGGCTGGCCGATGAGCAGGTGTGGCCGGTGCCCTCGCTGGACGTGGGCGCGGGAATCGACTCGGCCGCAGTGACATTGTTCGTCGAACGCGCCCGTAGCGTGGCACCGCGCTTCGCGCTGGCCAAGGCCGACGAGGCGAGCGCGGTGGTGGAGATCTGCGGTCGCCTCGACGGGATCCCGTTGGCCATCGAGCTGGCGGCCTCCCGGATGGCGTCGATGACGGCGAGCGAGGTGCGTGATCGTCTCCATCAGCGATTCCGGCTGCTGGTCGGGGCGCGGCGTGGCCTGGAACGCCACCAAACTTTGCGCCACGCCGTGGCGTGGTCCTACGAGCACCTCGATGAGGCGGAGAAGGCGCTGTTGGATCGGTGTTCGGTGTTCGCCGGTGGATTCGACCTTCAAAGTGCGTGCGCTGTAGCCGGTTTCGATGACCCCGACGACTACGTGGTCCTCGATCTGCTCGATGCCCTGGTGCGCAAGTCGCTGCTGGTGGCTGATCGGTCCTCGGGGCGGACCCGGTTTTCGATGTTGGAGACGATCCGCCAGTTCGCCGAGGAGCAACTCGTCGCGGGCGGTGCGGCGACCGAGGCGCGGGCCGCGCATGCCCGCCACTTCGCCGGGCGCGAAGCCGACATCCTGGCCCTCTGGGACAGCCCCCGACAGCGCGGGACGTATGCGTGGTTCAGCGTCGAGCTGGCCAACCTGCGCACGGCGTTTCGGTGGGCCGCCGACCAGGGCGACCTCGATGTCGCCGCCGCCATCGCCACATACGTGACGTTCCTCGGCATTCTGGTCGACAATTACGAGCCGATAGCCTGGGCCGAAGAGCTCATCGAGCCCGCCCGCGCCGTCGACCATCCCCGACTCGCGTTCCTGTACGTGATGGCGTCGCGATGCTGGAATCTCGGACGGATCGAGGCCGCTGTCTGCTACGCCGACGCCGGCCAGTTAGTGATCGCCAGTGGCCGCCACGAAGAGTTGCCGTACGGCCTCGAGGGCGTGCTCGGCGGTGCGTACCTGGCGATCGGCCAGCCCCAACGATACGTCGAGTGGTGCCGCGCCCGGCTGGCACGCGGCCGCGACACCCATACACTCACCAGGGCAGTCCTGACCTTCGTACTGACGCTCGCCGGCTGCGGTGCGGAGGCGCGGGCCGCCGCGAACGGCCTGATCGACGCGGCCGAGGCCACCCACAACCCGTTTGTGCTCTCGTTCGCGCTGCTCGCCCACGGGACCGCCTTGAGCGACGCCGATCCCGCCGGCGCGCTGAAGGCCCTGCGCCGGGGCCTGGTGATCGCTCGAGACAGCGGCAACCGCTACAACGAGTCACAACTGGCGCTGGCGGCCACCCGGCCCCTCCTTGAGGCCGAATCCGGTGACCCGCTGGCCGCGCTCGACTACGTCACTGTGGCGATCCGCAACTTCCACGACGCGGGCAACACCACCGTGATCCGTAGCCCGCTGGCTGTCCTCGCCGCCCTTTTCGACCGGCTCGGACGTTACGAACCGGCGGCCACCATCGCCGGTTTCGCCGTCAGTCCCCTCACGAGCGCCGCCTTGCCCGAAATCACCACCGCGATCACCCACCTCCGCGATGTGCTCAGCGACCAGACCTACGAATCGCTCGCCCGCAAGGGTGAGACGATGACCACCGCCGCCATGGTGACCTATGCGTACGACCAAATCGACCAAGCCCGAACAACACTCGAACACCCAGGTTGAGTTGCGCTCGTCGCGTGTCCAAAGCGAGAGCGGCGCAGCATGTTCTCAATCGCCTACAGCAGTCTGTTCGGCCAAGACGCGGTACACCGTGGCCCGGCTCACGCCGAGGGCGTTGGCAATCGTGCTCGCCGACTCGCCATTAGCGTGCATCCGCTGCACCAAACCGGCTTTCTTCGCATCGAGCGCTTTGGACGCCCGACGTGCTGTCCTCCTCGAATGCCGCCGTAGCGGAGCGAAGGAGATAACCGAATCGCTGGTCTCCGGAGCAAAACTTCAACCGCCTCATGGGGCAGAAACGTTTTCGGAATTCGACGTCAGTCCGCAGGCAGTCCGCAGAGCACTCGACACCAGCCAACAGTCACACATCACATCAGGTAGTCGACTTGCGCTGTGAGCTGGCTCTTTCACGCTGAAGCCCACATCTGCCATCAAATCCCGCAAACGGCAGCAAGTCCGTTAGGACACATCGTAATGCGTTGGTCGCGGGTTCGAGCCCCGCCCGCCCCACGTCAAAAGCGGCTTCCAGCCAGGCCACGGCCGCGGAGTGTCGCGAGGTGTGCACGCCAAGTCCTCGACAGCCGCCTTCGCCGCCACATGCGGTGTCATCATGCTCTGGCTCCTGACCAGCGCTGCCGCCTGGTCAGTGTCCATGCCGGTCGCCAGTCCGGAGCAGGCCAGATGGCCCAGAGTCAGTGCCGTCTGGTCATCTGCCTTGATGCCTGCCACTAGGTCTAGCCGCAACTCGCTCGCCTTCAGACCGAAACCGCACGCATCACGCGAAAGGTTAACTTAACATTGGGTCGTGGCTTCCCAACTTTACCGAATTCAGTTTCCGCCGTCTAATTCAGAGCGACTTGCCCAAGACGAAGTGTTGTTCAAGGTGTTCGAAAATGGTGAGCCCCGTCGGCTTCGGTTTCACGACTACGCCGAGATCTACAAACGGCCGGGTTTGTATGAGGAACTTTTCTACGGGAGGCTGCGATGCAATTCTCCGGGCAAGGTGATGGAGCTACTGCAGCGGGCGTTGCACACCGTCCGCGAGCCCGTCACCGAATTGCGGGTTCTCGACCTAGGGGCGGGCAACGGGATGATGGGCGAGGTGCTGAAGCGCGACGGCGTCGCCCGGCTCGTCGGGGTGGACATCGTCCCGGAGGCACGCGATGCCGCGTATCGAGACCGGCCAACGGTCTATGACGCTTACTATGTGGCGGATCTCGGCGATACCCAGACGGCCGTGCGCGACGAACTGGCCGAGTGGAGTTTTGACTGCCTCACCTGCGTTGCGGCGCTAGGCTTCGGCGACATCCCGCCGCGCGCTTTTTTCAACGCGATACGGCTTGTGCAGACCCGCGGGTGGCTGGCTTTCAATATCAAGCAGTCATTTCTGGACTCGGCCGAGCAAAGCGGCTTTGCGCAACTGGTACGAGCGCTGATTTTCTCGAAATACCTCGACATCTACCATCTCGAGTTGTACCGGCACCGCCTCTCCATGGAGGGCACGCAATTGTTCTATTACGCCCTGGTCGGCCGTTTGACTGCACCGCTTCCGGACGACTTCCTGCATAGCCGCGGCATCGAAGAATAAGCCGTTGCAGCGGACCTGATCTCGTCGCAGGGTGCTCAGCGGCTTGACCCGCACGTTAACCAACCGGCGGCGGCAGTGCGACGAACCGCTTGAGCTTTCCGGTCGCACCATGGCGGGCGATGCGGTCGACAACCCGGATTTCGATGTGGGGCTCTGAAAATCCAAATCGGCGCAACGCTGCGATCACCGACGTCCTCAGGGCGGCTACGTCCGGGCCGCCGATAACGAGAATTTCTGCGCCGGAAGCGGTTTGCTTCACCTGATACTCAGAAACGCGAGAATCTGTACCCAGCACATGCCGGAAGGCGCTAGCGGGAATCACCGTCGTCCCGTACCTGAAGTCGTCGTCGCGCCGCCCGCCGACGTCGGCCACGCGCGCGAAGGCGCTGCCGCACCCGCATGGTTCCGGAAGCAAGGTGACCTGGTCGCCCAAGTCGTAGCGAATGAACGGGAAGGTCAGGTTGGCCAATCCGGTGGCGAGCGTGCGGGCCGCCGGCTGCTCGTGGCCGACCGGCACCCCGTTCTCGTCGACGCGTTCGAGCACTACCTCGTCTTCGCACACGTGCAGTCCTTCGCCGCGGCCGCAACCGACGGCCTGCACGCCGATCTCGGTGGAGCCCCAGAGATTGTGTATCGGCGCATTCCATGCGTCACGAATGGCTTGCCGGTCTTCGTGCAGCAGCGGTTCGGAATTGGTGCTGACGCGGACCGGGTGAACGTCGAGTTGTCCGGCCAACGAGGCCCGCGCCAACCGTC
Organism: Mycobacterium sp.; assembly: GCF_049802695.1. GTDB lineage: Bacteria > Actinomycetota > Actinomycetes > Mycobacteriales > Mycobacteriaceae > Mycobacterium. The sequence continues at coordinate 938 of NZ_JBARMY010000002.1, read as the reverse complement.
CGATAACGCTCGCGTAGCCGACCATGTGGGTCGGCCGAGCGGCCGCGACCGCGGCGAGGACGTCCTCGAAGGGAGCACCGGCGGCGATGACGACCGTCTCCATTCCAGGCGCAGTCGGCACGTCGAAGAGCGGGGTGCTGGCGTGCGGCGGCACGCCCGCCTCCAGGACAGCAAGGCGTGACGTCGGCTGGGAGGCACGCCGCTCCTCGCGTGCCTGCATCCGCCATGCAAGGCACGCGACGGACACGAAGAACTGCCAGTCCCACCCGTAAACCCCGCGCACGCCACTGGAGCCGCCCGAACTGAACACCTGGCAGCCCGAGGGTGTGTACGAAAACCATTGCTGTTCAGTAAGAAGGCGGTCGACGCCGGCACGGCTGAGATCACCTGTGGTGACGATCGCATCCCACTCGCCTTGCGCCTGCGCCTTGGTCATCATAGGCAGCAACGCCAGATCGGCCACGGTCGCAGTGGTCGGATCGATACCGCGTAAGCGCCTGGCATGGAACGGCGAGCGCTCGCACGCGTAGGTGAGCAGTGCCCGCAGCCGGTGATTCCGATAACGCTCGATCTGCTCGCGCGACCATTCCAATCGACCAACATGGTCCTCCAGCGCTGCTTGCACCACAGCGAGATGTGCGGTACGCAGACGCTCGTAGTCCGACCGGAACATCAGTCTTTCACCACCGGAACCGAATAAACCCTCGCTCTACAGCTGCTTACGACGGTGGTCTTCCTAAAACCACTGTCAATGGCCAAGTAGAAGTCTCCGGTGGTGGCCAGATAAAAGTCCCCACCCCGTGCGGGTAGTTCGGGTTGGTTCAGGTGTTCTCCTTTCGGTGCTGAGCTTCCTTCATTCGGTAGGACTGGCCGTCGGTGATGACGACGGTGGCGTGGTGCAGGAGGCGGTCGAGGATGCTGACGGCGGTGGTCTGCTC
>NZ_JBARMY010000001.1:0-3877 GCF_049802695.1 Mycobacterium sp. | reverse complement strand
CATCAGGACTGGCTCGACGAGCTGCGCAACGCCGAAACCGCCGCGCGGGAGGCCGAACAAGCCGAATTGGCGGACAGCCGAGTCCCGTTGCACCCGATGCGGGTGTACGCCGAGCTGGCGCCGCTGCTGGACCGCGACGCGATCGTCGTCATCGACGGCGGCGACTTCGGGTCCTATGCCGGCCGGGTCATCAACAGCTACGTCCCGGGCGCCTGGCTGGACAGCGGCCCGTTCGGCTGCCTGGGATCGGGGCCCGGCTACGCGCTGGCCGCTAAGCTGGCCCGGCCGGACCGCCAGGTGGTGCTGCTGCAAGGCGACGGCGCCTTCGGATTCTCCGGCATGGAATGGGACACGCTGGTGCGCCACGGGGTGCAAGTCGTGTCGGTGATCGGCAACAACGGAATCTGGGCGCTGGAGAAGCACCCGATGGAGATGATCTACGGCTACTCGGTGGTGGCGGAGCTGCGCCCAGGAACCCGCTACGACGAAGTCGCTCGTGCGCTGGGCGCCCACGGCGAGCTGGTGTCGGCGCCCGGTCAACTCGGCCCGGCGCTGCATCGTGCTTTCGACAGCGGTTTACCGGCCGTCGTCAATGTGCTCACCGATCCGACCATCGCCTATCCGCGCCGATCCAACCTCGCCTGATTGGCCTGAATACGATCGTCACCGCGAGGGTGCGCACCGGTATGCCCGTAACCGCCATGTCGTGTGCCGACACGCACGCTCGCGCCGGTGAGCCCCGCGTACGGTTGTTCTGTGCCGAAGACCACCAACGCCGCACCGGGGCGTCTGAGTAGCCGATTCTGGCGACTGCTCGGCGCCAGCACAGAACGTGACCAGAAACGCTCCCTCGCCGAAGTGAGCACCTCCGGCGAGTTCGACGAGAAAGCCGCCGGCCTCGACGACGAGCAGTTGAAGAAGGCCGCCGGCCTGCTCAGGCTCGACGACCTCGCGGACTCCGACGACATACCCCAGTTCCTGGCGATCGCCCGGGAAGCCGCCGAACGAGCCACCGACCTGCGACCGTTCGACGTGCAGCTGCTCGGGGCGCTGCGCATGCTCGCCGGTGACGTGGTCGAAATGGCCACCGGTGAGGGCAAGACGCTGGCCGGGGCCATCGCCGCCGCGGGCTATGCGCTGGCCGGTCGCCACGTGCATGTGGTCACCATCAACGACTATCTGGCCCACCGCGACGCCGAATGGATGACTCCGTTGCTGGAGGCGCTCGGATTGACCGTCGGCTGGATCACCGCGGAGTCGACGGCCGAGGAACGCCGCGCCGCCTACCAATGCGACATCACCTACGCCTCAGTCAATGAGATCGGCTTCGACGTACTGCGCGACCAGTTGGTCACCGACGTCGACGACCTGGTCTCGCCGAACCCCGACGTAGCGCTGATCGACGAGGCCGACTCGGTGCTGGTCGACGAAGCCCTGGTGCCGCTGGTGCTGGCGGGCACCACCCACCGCGAGACGCCACGGTTGGAGATCATCCGCTTGGTCGGTGAGCTCAAGCCCCGGAAGGACTACGACACCGACACCGACAGCCGCAACGTGCATCTGACCGATGCGGGCGCACGAAAAGTCGAACGGGCGCTCGGCGGTATCGACCTGTACTCCGAAGAACACGTCGGCACCACGCTCACCGAGGTCAACGTCGCGCTGCACGCGCACGTGCTGTTGCAGCGCGATGTGCACTACATCGTGCGCGACGACGCCGTGCACCTGATCAACGCCTCCCGCGGCCGCATCGCGCAACTACAGCGCTGGCCGGACGGACTGCAGGCCGCGGTCGAGGCCAAGGAGGGCATCGAGACCACCGAGACCGGTGAGGTGCTCGACACCATCACCGTGCAGGCACTGATCAACCGCTATGCCACGGTGTGTGGGATGACCGGCACCGCGCTGGCCGCAGGGGAACAGCTGCGCCAGTTCTACAAACTCGCCGTCTCCCCGATACCCCCGAACACCCCGAACATCCGCGAAGACGAAGTCGATCGCGTCTACATCACCGCGGCGGCCAAGAACGACGCGATCATCGCGCACATCATCGACGTGTCGGAGAGCGGGCAACCGGTGCTGGTCGGCACTCGCGACGTGGCCGAGTCCGAGGAGCTGCACGAACGGTTACAGCGCCGCGGTGTGCCCGCGGTGGTGCTCAACGCGAAGAACGATGCCGAAGAAGCGCAGGTGATCGCCGAGGCCGGCAAACTCGGCGCGGTGACCGTGTCGACCCAGATGGCCGGGCGCGGCACCGACATCCGGCTCGGCGGGTCCGACGAAGCCGACCACGACAAGGTTGTCGAGCTGGGCGGCCTGCACGTGATCGGAACCGGCAGGCACAACACCGAGCGGCTGGACAACCAGTTGCGTGGTCGCGCCGGACGTCAGGGCGACCCCGGCTCGTCGGTGTTCTTCGCGAGCTGGGAAGACGACGTCGTCGCGGCCAACCTGGATTCCAAGAAGCTGCCGACGGAAACCAACGAAGACGGCCGGATCGTCAGCACCAAGGCGGCCGGGTTGCTCGACCACGCGCAGCGGGTCGCCGAGGGCCGCTTGCTCGATGTGCACGCCAACACCTGGCGCTACAACCACCTGATCGCCCAGCAGCGCGCCATCATCGTCGAGCGGCGAAACACGTTGCTGAGCACCCCGACCGCCCGCGAGGAGCTGGCCGAACTGGCCCGGGAACGCTACGAGAAGTTGTCGGAGGACCTCTCGGAAGAAGACTTGGAGAGGATCTGCCGGCTGATCATGCTGTATCACCTCGACCGCGGCTGGGCCGACCACTTGGCCTATCTGGCCGACATCCGGGAGAGCATTCACCTGCGCGCGCTGGGCCGGCAGAACCCGCTCGACGAGTTCCACCGGTTAGCCGTTGACGCCTTCGCCTCGCTGGCCGCCGACGCGATCGAAGCCGCTCAGCAGACCTTCGAGACCTCGCCGACTATCGAGGACGAACCGGGGGTGGATCTGTCCAAGCTGGCCCGGCCGACGTCGACGTGGACCTACATGGTGCACGACAACCCGCTGGCCGACGAGACGCTGTCCGCGCTGAGCCTGCCCGGGGTGTTCCGGTAAAGCACCTGCTTCTCAGCTAAGGTCTCGCGTCATGGAGCCCGGGACCTCACCGAACCGGGTGCTGACGGTGCCTAACCTGCTCAGCGCGGTTCGGCTCGCCCTCATCCCGGTATTCACCTACCTGCTGCTGGTCCGGCACGCCGACGGCTGGGCGATGGGGATTTTGCTGTTCAGCGGCGCGTCTGACTGGGCCGACGGCAAGATCGCCAGGCTGTTGGACCAGTCCTCCAAGCTGGGCGAGCTGCTTGATCCCGCGGTCGACCGGCTGTACATGATCACTGTTCCGATCGCGCTGGCGTTGCGTGAGATGGTGCCGTGGTGGATCGTCGTCACGCTGCTGGCCCGCGATGCGCTGCTGGCCGCGACGTTGCCGCTGCTGCGCAGCCGGGGATTGAGCGCGCTGCCGGTTACTTACATCGGCAAGGCCGCGACTTTCGCTTTGATGACAGGGTTCCCGCTGATCCTGGTTGGCCAGTGGCACGCAACCTGGAGTCGGGTGCTATTGGCGTTCGGGTGGGGTTTCCTGATCTGGGGTGTGTACATGTACCTGTGGGCGTTCGTGCTGTACCTGATCCAGGTCGGGTTGGTGCTGCGCCGGCTGCCGAAGCCTGCCGTGCACCGCGCCGGCCCGGCACCTCAGCGAGCGGACGACCATGGTTGATTCCGACCGCGCACTCGGCGGCTATGACGCCGGCCGCAGCGCGCACGAGGCGGGGCGACCGCAGCTCTTGCCGGTGCCCTCGCTGTTACGCGAGCTGCTGTCGGCGCATCTGGATCCCGGATACGCGGCCGCAGC